>NZ_JACVUL010000023.1:0-91134 GCF_016516575.1 Kosakonia sp. S57
CCTGCCTGTCACGCAGGGGGTCGCGGGTTCGAGTCCCGTCCGTTCCGCCACCCTAATTAGGGGCGTAGTTCAATTGGTAGAGCACCGGTCTCCAAAACCGGGTGTTGGGGGTTCGAGTCCCTCCGCCCCTGCCAGAAATAATCCTTAGCATCTGCTAAGGATTTTTTTTTGCCTTTTTTCAGGCAATTTCCTTCCTGAATTTGTACCTTGGCTACATTTCAAAAGATCTGAAGAGCGTCCTTGCCCTTCAGAACGCCCTATTCGATAACGTTAATCTTCAAAAGATCCTTTATCTGGTTCTGTTTATCACTGTTTTGCAGCCAAATCGCATATAACGGGCGAGACAATGTTTCTGTGTCCATCACAGGATAAAGACTCTCTTTCGGCTCAGCCCACGAAACCGGTAACCAGGTACAACCATTCAGTTTTGGTAATTGCTGATGGGCCACTTCCGCTGAACTGGTCGTTAAAGTCGGCACATCATCACTGGCGATCAACCCAGACTCATGCTGCTGAAAATCCGGCCCCCATTCCAGGCGCAAGTAATTGAGATCGCTTTTCTTCTTCTCTGGCTCGGCGCTATAGAGAGCAAGCGTGAAATGGCCTAATAACTGGCTGCTGAACTCATCCATCTTTGGCGTCTCGGTCGTTATCAATAAATCGAGTTGCCTCTCATGTAATTGTTTTACCAGAGATTGTCGTTGGGCAATGCGCGCTTCAAACTGAAGGTTATCTTGCAAATGGTAAAGCCGTGAGAGCCAGTCACTCAGCATGCATTCCCAAAGCGATGCGCTGGCACCAATTGAAAATTGATGGTGCCGCGAGGTATGCGCGACCTCTTTACGGGCGGCTTGCCAGGTACTCATAAGCGTTTCTGCATAGGGCAGCAGCTTCTCGCCGGCCGCGGTCAGGCGAATATTATTACGATGGCGGGTGAAGAGATTAACCCCCAGCTGGTTCTCCAGTTGGCGAATACGAAAGCTCACCGCGGATTGCGTCAGATAAAGTGCTTCCGCTGCGCGCCCGAAGTGACGAGTCCTGCTCACTTCGAGGAAAGTTTTTAACAATTCCGTATCCACTGTTTTCTCCGCAAAATTTTTTGTCGTAATGATTTAAATGTTTTGTTTTACACTCTGTCAAGCGTAACTAATACTCCGCGCCATAAATAGCTCGGCCAAAGAATTAGGAGCGTGCAGGATGGCGGAAAGCTTTACGACGACTAATCGTTTTTTCGACAATAAAAATTATCCTCGCGGGTTTTCCCGTCACGGTGATTTCACCATCAAAGAGGCGCAACTGCTTGAACGTCATGGTTATGCTTTTAACGAGCTGGAACTCGGCAAGCGTGAACCGGTGACTGAAGAAGAGAACCAGTTTGTTGCCGTTTGCCGTGGTGAGCGTGAACCCAACACGGAAGCTGAACGTGTATGGATCAAGTATATGGCACGTATTAAACGTCCGAAGCGTTTCCATACTCTCTCAGGTGGAAAACCGCAGATGGAAGGCGCGGAAGATTACACTGAATCCGAGGATTAAGAAAAAAGGGGCTACGGCCCCTTTTTTTATGCCAACATATTTTGCAGATGAATGAGTAGCCTGTCGATTGCCCGGTAACTTAACGCTTCCTGCAGATGTTCCCGGCGAATGGTTTCCTGTTTTTCAAGATCCGCGATGGTTCTGGCTACCTTCAATAACCGCTGCCAGGCGCGCACGGATAAACCCAGCCGTGTCAGCGTCTCTTCCAGCCATTTCCCATCTTCTTTCGTCAGTGCACAGAAGCGCCTGGTTTCACTGCTCTCCAGCTGCGCGTTGAGCTTATGCTGGCGTTGATGCTGTTGCGCCTGCGCCTCAACTACTCGCGCACGAACAGCATCGCTGCCTTCACCCCCTTGTTGAGGCTCACTCATTAAACCGCGTGTGGGCAACGGTATCTCAAGGGAGAGATCGAAGCGGTCGAGGAAAGGGCCGGATAACTTTCCCAGGTAACGTAATGTTTGCTCTGGCGAACAGCGATTATGTTTGCCCTGATAATGGCCGGTTGGGCTTGGATTCATAGCTGCGATCAATTGAAAGCGGGCGGGGAAAGTGACTTTTGCCCTGGTGCGTGAAATATGAATCTGCCCGGATTCAATTGGTTCACGTAATGCATCGAGAACACGGCGTTCAAACTCGGGGAGTTCATCAAGAAAAAGCACGCCATTATGCGCCAGAGAGATCTCGCCCGGTGCTGGTATCGATCCTCCACCAACCATGGCAGTTAATGAGGCGCTGTGGTGCGGCGATCGAAAGGGCCTGTGCTTCCAGTGACGGGTCAAGCTCGCGCTATTGATTAAGCTCATCACCGCCGCGCTCTCTAATGCTTCGGTATTAGAGAGCGGAGGAAGTAAGCCGCTCATTCGGCTGGCCAGCATGGTTTTCCCCGTACCCGGCGGGCCAATCAGAAGCAAGTTATGTCCTCCGGCCGCTGTAATTTCCAGCGCACGTTTCCCTTGCTCCTGACCGATAATGTCCCGCAAATCTTCTCTGCGCTCATCCTCCAGCTCAGCCAGGGGAGCAGGGTTCAACAACGTCTGTTTACCTTCCAGAAACGCACACACCTCCAGAAGATGATTCGCCACCAGGCACGCCTGGGTCTCAGCCAGACTCGCTTCCGCTTCGTTCTCTTTCGCAATAACAATTCGCCTGTTAGCCTTCACGGCTTCCATAACGCACGAGATAGCGCCGGGAACGCCGCGTAACGCGCCCGTAAGCGCTAACTCACCCACGAATTCGTAATGGTCGAGTGATGCCGCGTTCACCTGCTCAGAGGCTGCCAGGAGCGCGATAGCGATAGGTAAGTCATATCGTCCACCCTCCTTAGGGAGATCTGCGGGTGCCAGGTTAATGGTGATCCGCTTTGCGGGGAAATCATAACCACTATTGATAACGGCACTACGTACGCGATCCCGGGCCTCTTTCACCGTTGTCTCAGGCAGCCCGACAATGGTTAACCCCGGAAGCCCATTGCTGATATGGACTTCGACGGTCACAAGCGGCGCGGCGACACCTAATACCGCTCTTGTATAGATTACTGACAACGCCATAGACCCTCCTTGTCGATAGCATTATCTTGCCGCCTCCAGCTTGTTTCATCAGGCAGATATCGTTACTACGCGTTTGTTTCCAACATATCGCTGCAATTTCATATGTGTTTCCCCACGCTGGAAGGAAGATCGCACTTTGCTAACCAGACTATAAATCCTGAAATATTTTCACCTCATATTTTTGCTATATAAAACAAGCGCTTTTAAGTTAATCCTCTTGCCTGTCAAAAGAGGCGTCATAATTTTTTCTTGTGCCTCATTGCAAATCTGTGTTACCTCTTTAGGCATTCCTTCGAACATGAAGCAAGAACAGACAACTATGACAGCCCTTCTACGAGTGATTAGCCTTATCGTGATTAGCGTGGTGGTGATTCTTATCCCACCGTGCGGGGCTGCACTTGGACGAGGAAAGGCTTAAAAATCAAGCCTTAACGAACTAAGACCCCCGCACCGAAAGGTCCGGGGGTTTTTTTATCACCAAAAAACGCAAATCAGGAACAGAAATGAATATCAGCATAAAATTCTGTTTCTCACGATATTCGACGGGGATGTAGCTATGAATGGAGCACAATGGGTGGTACATGCGTTGCGAGCGCAGCAGGTCGATACGGTTTTCGGCTATCCTGGCGGTGCAATCATGCCGGTTTACGATGCGCTATATGACGGCGGCGTGGAACACCTATTGTGTCGGCATGAGCAGGGCGCGGCGATGGCGGCCATCGGTTATGCTCGCGCAACGGGTAAAACCGGCGTCTGCATCGCCACTTCTGGCCCTGGTGCGACAAACTTAATCACCGGTCTTGCGGATGCGCTGCTGGATTCCGTTCCGGTGGTGGCGATCACCGGGCAGGTTGCTGCGCCGCTGATTGGCACTGACGCTTTTCAGGAAGTGGATGTGCTGGGCATGTCCCTCTCCTGTACCAAACACAGCTTCCTGGTGGACTCCCTGGATGCGCTGCCGCGCGTGATGGCGGAAGCGTTTCATATCGCCAACTCCGGCCGCCCCGGCCCGGTGTTAGTTGATATCCCGAAAGATATTCAGCTCGCCGTCGGTAACTGGGAGCCTCACTTCGTTACTGAGCAAGAGGAGGTTGCATTTCCACAGGCTGAGGTTTATCAGGCCGCAGAGATGCTCGCTCAGGCGAAAAAACCGATGCTCTACGTTGGCGGCGGCGTTGGGATGGCGCAAGCGGTTCCCGCCCTGCGCGCGTTCCTGGCAGAAACGAACATGCCGATTGCCTGCACGTTGAAAGGCTTAGGCGCGGTAGCATCTGACTACCCCTATTATCTTGGTATGCTGGGCATGCACGGCACGAAAGCGGCTAACTTTGCCGTACAGGAGTGTGATTTGCTGATTGCCGTTGGCGCGCGTTTTGATGATCGTGTGACCGGCAAACTGAACACCTTCGCGCCTCATGCTCGCGTTATCCATATGGATATCGACCCGGCAGAGATGAGCAAGCTGCGCCAGGCGCACGTTGCCTTGCAGGGCGATTTAAATGCGCTGCTCCCTGCGCTGCAACAGCAGTTGGCGATCGATGAGTGGCGTCAATACTGTGCCGATCTGCGCCACGAGCATGCCTGGCGCTACGATCACCCCGGCGAGGCGATCTATGCTCCGCTGCTGTTAAAGCAGCTTTCCGATCGCAAAGCGGAAAATAGCGTCGTGACGACAGATGTTGGCCAGCATCAGATGTGGGCTGCCCAGCACCTGAGCTTCACCCGTCCGGAAAATTTCATCACCTCCAGCGGCTTAGGCACCATGGGCTTTGGCCTGCCCGCCGCCGTTGGCGCGCAGGTTGCGCGTCCGGAGGATACGGTAATCTGTATCTCCGGTGACGGCTCCTTCATGATGAATGTGCAGGAGCTGGGCACCGTAAAACGCAAGCAGTTACCGCTGAAGATCGTTTTACTCGATAACCAGCGATTAGGAATGGTTCGCCAATGGCAGCAGTTGTTCTTCAATGAGCGTTACAGTGAAACCACCCTGACCGATAACCCCGATTTCCTCATGCTGGCCAACGCCTTCGGCATCCCAGGCCAACACATTACCCGTAAAGACCAGGTTGAAGCGGCACTTGACGCAATGCTCTCAAGCGATGGGCCCTATCTGCTTCATGTCTCGATCGACGAACTCGAGAATGTCTGGCCGCTGGTGCCGCCCGGTGCCAGTAACTCACAAATGCTGGAGAAATTATCATGATGCACCATGACGTCGCTGTTGAAGCCCGCTTTAATCCGGAAACCTTAGAACGCGTGCTGCGCGTAGTGCGCCACCGTGGCTTTCAGGTATGTGCCATGAACATGGAAACGGCCTGCGATGCGCGCAACATAAATATTGAATTGACCGTTGCCAGCCCGCGGCCTGTCGAATTACTGTTTAGCCAGTTGAGCAAACTTGTCGACGTTGCCAGGGTCGATATCCGGCAGCGCGCTACATCATCATCATCACAACAAATCCGCGCGTAAGCGCAAAAGGAAGCATAATGACGACGAAAAAAGCAGACTACATTTGGTCCAATGGCGAGATGGTACGTTGGGAAGACGCGAAAGTTCACGTAATGTCTCACGCATTGCACTACGGTACGTCTGTGTTTGAAGGTATTCGCTGCTACGACTCCTACAAAGGGCCGGTTGTTTTCCGCCATCGTGAGCATATGCAACGTCTGCGCGACTCCGCCAAAATCTACCGCTTCCCGGTCTCCCAGAGCGTTGACGATCTGATGGAAGCGTGCCGCGCGGTGATCCGCAAAAATAATCTGACCAGCGCCTATATCCGTCCGCTGGTGTTTGTCGGTGATGTTGGCATGGGCGTTAACCCGCCGGCAGACTACACCACCGATGTCATCATCGCCGCCTTCCCGTGGGGCGCCTATCTGGGCGCAGAAGCGCTGGATCAGGGCATTGATGCGATGGTCTCCTCCTGGAATCGCGTAGCACCGAACACTATTCCAACTGCTGCGAAAGCGGGCGGTAACTATCTCTCCTCCCTGCTGGTCGGTAGCGAAGCTCGCCGCCATGGTTATCAAGAAGGTATCGCGCTGGACGTTCACGGTTATATCTCTGAAGGTGCGGGCGAAAACCTCTTCGAAGTGAAAGATGGCATCCTGTTTACCCCGCCGTTCACCTCCTCTGCGCTGCCGGGTATTACCCGCGACGCCATCATCAAGCTGGCAAAAGATCTCGGTATCGAAGTGCGCGAGCAGGTGTTGTCTCGCGAATCGCTCTACCTGGCTGACGAAGTATTTATGTCCGGCACAGCGGCTGAAATCACGCCGGTGCGCAGCGTCGATGGTATTCAGGTTGGCGAAGGCCGCTGCGGCCCGGTTACCAAACGTATTCAGCAAGCATTCTTTGGCCTCTTCACCGGTGAAACGGAAGATAAATGGGGCTGGTTGGATCAAGTTAATCCATAAATACCCGTCATACTTCAGGTTGTCGGTGTGTTGGCGACACGCGTTCAGCCCAGTTATTTACTGATGTAAGTTCCTGGGAATTCGCTCGCTTGTCGCCTTCCTGCAACCCGAATTATTTAGGGTAGAGCAAATAAATATGGGATGGCACGCACCATCCCATCGACAAGAGAGACGGGAGTAAAGAGCATGCCTAAGTATCGTTCCGCCACCACCACACATGGGCGCAATATGGCGGGCGCCCGCGCGCTGTGGCGCGCTACCGGAATGACCGATGACGATTTCGGTAAGCCGATCATTGCCGTCGTCAACTCGTTTACCCAGTTTGTGCCAGGCCACGTTCACCTGCGCGATCTCGGTAAGCTGGTTGCGGAGCAGATCGAAGTCGCAGGCGGCGTGGCGAAAGAGTTTAATACCATCGCCGTGGATGACGGCATCGCCATGGGTCACGGCGGCATGCTTTACTCTCTGCCTTCGCGCGAACTGATCGCCGACTCCGTTGAATATATGGTGAATGCCCACTGCGCCGACGCGATGGTGTGCATCTCCAACTGCGACAAAATCACCCCGGGGATGTTGATGGCCTCTCTGCGCCTCAACGTTCCGGTCATTTTTGTCTCCGGCGGCCCGATGGAAGCCGGGAAAACCAAACTCTCCGACCAGATCATCAAACTCGATCTGGTGGATGCGATGATTCAGGGCGCTGACCCGAAAGTCTCCGACGATCAGAGCGAGCAGGTTGAACGCTCTGCCTGCCCGACCTGCGGCTCCTGCTCCGGCATGTTTACCGCCAACTCGATGAACTGCCTGACTGAAGCGCTCGGCCTGTCGCAGCCGGGTAACGGTTCGCTGCTGGCTACCCACGCCGATCGCAAAGAGCTCTTTATCAACGCCGGCAAACGCATTGTTGAGCTGACCAAACGTTACTACGAGCAGGATGATGAAACCGCGCTGCCGCGCGCGATCGCCTGCAAAGAAGCGTTTGAAAACGCCATGACGCTGGATATCGCCATGGGTGGCTCCACCAATACCGTGCTGCACCTGCTGGCAGCAGCGCAGGAAGCGGAAATTGATTTCACCATGAGTGATATTGATCGTCTCTCCCGCCATGTGCCGCAGCTGTGCAAAGTGGCACCGAGCACACAGAAGTACCACATGGAAGATGTTCACCGCGCGGGCGGCGTGCTGGGCATTCTGGGCGAGCTGGATCGCGCCGGGCTGCTCAACCGTGAGGTGAAAAACGTACTCGGCCTGACGCTGCCGCAGACGCTGGAAAAATATGATGTGATGCTGACCCAGGACGAGGCGGTGAAAACCATGTTCCGCGCGGGTCCGGCAGGCATCCGCACCACCCAGGCGTTCTCGCAGAATTGCCGCTGGGATACGCTGGATGACGATCGCGCCGAAGGGTGTATCCGCTCCCTTGAGCATGCTTACAGCCAGGAGGGCGGCCTGGCGGTGCTGTACGGCAACTTCGCGGAGAACGGCTGTATCGTCAAGACCGCAGGCGTTGATGACAGCAACCTGACCTTTACCGGCCCGGCGAAAGTGTATGAAAGCCAGGATGCAGCGGTTGAAGCGATCCTTGGCGGGAAAGTGGTCGCGGGCGATGTGGTGGTTATTCGTTATGAAGGGCCGAAAGGCGGGCCGGGCATGCAAGAGATGCTCTATCCGACCAGCTTCCTGAAATCAATGGGCCTCGGCAAAGCGTGCGCGCTGATCACCGACGGTCGTTTCTCCGGCGGCACCTCTGGCCTCTCTATCGGCCACGTTTCACCGGAAGCTGCCAGCGGCGGCAATATCGGTCTGATTGAGGATGGCGACATCATCGCAATTGATATCCCGAACCGCGGCATCCAGCTGCAGCTGAGTGACCGCGATCTGGCGGCCCGCCGCGAAGCGCAGGAAGCCCGTGGCGATAAAGCCTGGACCCCGGTTAACCGTGAGCGTCAGGTCTCCTTTGCGCTGCGTGCTTACGCCACTCTCGCTACCAGTGCGGATAAAGGCGCAGTACGCGACAAATCCAAACTGGGAGGTTAATGATGGCCGACGCCCAACCTCTCTCTGCCGCCCCCGAAGGGGCGGAGTATCTGCGCGCCGTGCTGCGCGCGCCGGTCTATGAAGTGGCACAGGTCACGCCGCTGCAGAAGATGGAGAAGATCTCTGCCCGGCTGGATAACGTTGTGCTGGTGAAGCGGGAAGACCGCCAGCCGGTGCACAGCTTTAAGCTGCGCGGGGCCTACGCGATGATTGCTGGCCTGAGCGCAGAGCAGAAAGCCCACGGCGTGATCACCGCTTCGGCGGGCAACCACGCCCAGGGCGTGGCGCTATCATCCACCCGGCTCGGTATCAAATCGCTGATTGTGATGCCGGTCGCAACGGCAGATATCAAAGTCGATGCGGTGCGCGCGTTTGGCGGCGAAGTGCTGCTCTATGGCGCAAACTTTGACGAAGCGAAGGCCAAAGCGATTGCCCTTTCACAGCAGCAGGGCTACACCTTTGTGCCGCCGTTCGATCATCCGATGGTGATTGCCGGTCAGGGTACGCTGGCGCTGGAGCTGTTGCAGCAGGATGCGCATATCGATCGCATCTTTGTGCCGGTCGGCGGCGGTGGGTTGGCGGCGGGCGTCGCGGTATTGATTAAACAGCTGATGCCGCAAATCAAAGTGATTGCTGTTGAAGCGGAAGATTCCGCCTGCCTGAAGGCGGCTCTGGACGCCGGTTATCCGGTCGACCTGCCGCGCGTGGGGCTGTTTGCCGAAGGCGTGGCGGTCAAACGCATCGGTGATGAGACCTTCCGGCTCTGCCAGGCTTATCTTGATGACATCATCACCGTTGATAGCGATGCTATCTGCGCGGCAATGAAAGATCTGTTTGAAGATGTCCGCGCGGTGGCGGAACCGTCAGGCGCACTGGCGCTGGCGGGGATGAAAAAGTATATCGCCAAACATAACATTCGCGGCGAGCGGCTGGCGCATGTGCTCTCCGGCGCGAACGTCAATTTCCACGGCCTGCGCTATGTTTCCGAGCGCTGTGAGCTGGGCGAACAGCGCGAAGCGCTGCTGGCGGTCACCATTCCGGAAGAGAAGGGCAGCTTCCTCAAATTCTGCCAACTGCTGGGCGGCCGCTCGGTGACGGAATTTAACTACCGTTTTGCGGATGCGAAGGATGCCTGCATTTTTGTCGGCGTGCGCCTGAGCCGCGGGCTGGAAGAGCGCAAAGAGATCCTCGCTCTGCTGCATGAAGGCGGCTACAGCGTGGTGGATCTCTCCGATGATGAGATGGCGAAGCTGCACGTGCGCTATATGGTGGGTGGGCGCCCGTCTAAGCCGTTGCAGGAGCGTCTTTACAGCTTCGAGTTCCCGGAGTCGCCGGGCGCACTGCTGAAATTCCTGCATACGCTAGGCACGCACTGGAATATCTCGCTGTTCCATTACCGCAGCCACGGCACCGATTACGGGCGCGTGCTGGCGGCGTTTGAGCTGGGTGAGCATGAGCCGGATTTCGAAACCCGGCTTAATGAACTGGGCTATGAGTGTCACGATGAGACCCATAACCCGGCGTTTCGCTTCTTCCTCGCCGGTTAATGTCCCGGCAGGATCTGCCAGAACGCGTTAATAAGCGGCTCATGCAGCCGCTTTTTTTGTGCGCAGACGCCAAGCTCGAACGGCGTTTTTTCATCGCTACGCTCAAGGATCATCACGCGGTTGCGCACCGGTTCAGGGCTATTCTCCAGTACCACTTCCGGGATTAGCGCCACGCCACAGCCCAGCGCAACCATCGAAACCATCGCTTCGTGGCCGCCGACGGTGGCATAAATCGACGGGTTGCTGATTTTATGGCGGCGGAACCAGAGCTCAATACGGCGGCGCACCGGCCCCTGATCCGGCAGAATAAATGGCACCGTCGACCAGTCCGGATCGGGCTGCGAGACCTGGTTGCGTACCGGGCAGGGCAGCGCCGGGGCAATCAGCACGACTGCAAGATTCTCCAGCATTGAAAAGGCTACGGCGCCCGGCAACGTCTCCGGTTTGCCGGCAATCGCCAGATCCGCTTCGCCGGTCACCACTTTTTCCATCGCATCGGCGGCATCGCCGGTAGAGAGCTTAATCTCCACCGACGGGTGTTCCGCGCGAAAGCGATCGAGTATCGGCGGTAAATGGCTGTACGCCGCGGTCACGGAACAGAAGAGATGCAGTTCGCCGGAGAGCGACGGGCCTTGCTGATCGAGAGTGTGCCGCAGCTGCTGATACTGCAATAACGTCTGCTGGGCAAAAACCCGCAGCTCTTCGCCCGCTTCGGTCAGCGTGACGGTGCGGTTATCACGCACAAAGAGCGGTTGGCCGAGATCTTCTTCCAGCCGCTGGATCTGGCGCGATAGTGTCGAGGGGCTGACGTGCATGGCGCGCGCACTGCGGCCAAAATGGCGGCTCTCCGCCAGGTGCAGAAACATTTTCAGATCGCGTAAATCCATGAGACCCGCTCCACAAAATTACATTGCAAAAATTGCAATGTCACATTGTTAATATATCAATTTAAGCAACGCATTTCCTGACATATAGTGGGTTCAACCTCGCGCAACAGCGAATCGAACAATAAGCACGACACAACATCTACGGAGTACACCATGGCTAACTACTTTAATACACTGAACCTGCGCCAGCAGCTGGCGCAGCTGGGCAAATGTCGCTTTATGACGCGTGAAGAATTTGCTGATGGCGCAAGCTACCTTCAGGGTAAAAAAGTGGTCATCGTCGGCTGTGGCGCACAGGGTCTCAACCAGGGGCTGAATATGCGTGACTCCGGTCTGGATATCGCTTACGCCCTGCGTGCAGAAGCCATTGCTGAGAAGCGCGCCTCCTGGCGTAAAGCAACAGAAAACGGTTTTAAAGTCGGCACTTACGAAGAGTTGATCCCGCAGGCGGATCTGGTGGTGAACCTGACGCCGGACAAACAGCACTCTGACGTTGTGCGTACGGTTCAGCCGCTGATGAAAGATGGCGCGGCGCTTGGTTACTCTCACGGTTTCAACATCGTCGAAGTGGGCGAGCAGATCCGTAAAGATATCACCGTAGTAATGGTGGCACCGAAGTGTCCGGGTACCGAAGTGCGCGAAGAGTATAAGCGTGGTTTCGGCGTGCCGACGCTGATTGCGGTTCACCCGGAAAACGATCCGAAAGGCGAAGGCATGGCGATTGCCAAAGCCTGGGCCGCAGCGACCGGCGGTCATCGCGCTGGCGTGCTGGAATCCTCCTTCGTTGCCGAAGTGAAATCTGACCTGATGGGCGAGCAGACTATCCTCTGCGGCATGTTGCAGGCGGGTTCGCTGCTCTGCTTTGACAAGCTGGTGGCGGAAGGTACCGATCCGGCTTATGCGGAAAAACTGATTCAGTTTGGCTGGGAGACCATCACCGAAGCGCTGAAGCAGGGCGGTATCACACTGATGATGGATCGACTCTCCAACCCGGCCAAACTGCGTGCTTACGCGCTCTCCGAGCAGCTGAAAGGCATTATGGCGCCGCTGTTCCAGAAGCATATGGATGACATCATCTCCGGCGAATTCTCCTCCGGCATGATGGCAGACTGGGCGAACGACGATAAGAAACTGCTGACCTGGCGTGAAGAGACCGGTAAAACCGCGTTTGAAACCGCGCCGCAGTATGAAGGCAAAATCAGCGAGCAGGAGTACTTCGACAAAGGCGTACTGATGATCGCGATGGTGAAAGCGGGTGTTGAGCTGGCATTCGAAACCATGGTCGCTTCCGGCATCATCGAAGAGTCGGCTTACTACGAGTCTCTGCACGAGCTGCCGCTGATCGCCAATACCATCGCGCGTAAGCGTCTGTACGAAATGAACGTGGTGATCTCCGATACCGCCGAGTACGGTAACTACCTCTTCTCATACGCCTGTGTGCCGCTGCTGAAAGAGTTTATGACCACGCTGCAGACCGGCGACCTGGGCAAAGCGATTGCTGAAGGTGCGGTAGATAACGCGCAGCTGCGCGATGTGAATGAAGCGATTCGCAGCCATGAGATTGAGAAAGTGGGTCACAAACTGCGTGGGTATATGAAAGATATGAAGCGTATTGCCGTCGCAGGCTGATTTTCGCAGAACAGAAACAGAAGCCCGGTAAATGCTACCGGGCTTTTTTATTAGTTGCGGTACAGCACTTTGATGATGTGGTAACCGAACTGGGTGTGCAGCGGGCCGGTTGGCTCCAGCACCGGGCAGGAGAAGACCACTTTATCGAACGCCGGAACCATCTGGCCCTGGCGGAATTCACCTAAGTGACCGCCCTTTTTGCCTGACGGGCAGATAGAGTGTTTTTTCGCCAGCTTCTCGAAATCGCCGCCGTTTTTGATCTGCTCCAGCAGGTCCAGCGCCAGTTTCTCTTCTTTAACAAGGATATGCAGTGCTGCTGCGGTTTTTGCCATGATCGTGCCTTGAGTGAGGTTATTGAGGCTGGCTATACTACCACGCCTTTATACACTTCGGCCTTCAGCCTGCCTCTTTGTTGGCCCGTCGTCGCCTTGCCGAATCGGTGTATTTTCCCTGACTTTCATTGAGTGATGTTTCTTTATGCGTTTAAACCCCGGACAACAACAAGCCGTCGAATTTGTCACCGGACCTTGCCTGGTGCTTGCAGGCGCGGGATCCGGTAAAACACGCGTGATCACTAATAAGATCGCCCACCTGATCCGCGGCTGCGGCTATCAGGCGAAGCATATTGCCGCCGTCACCTTTACCAATAAAGCGGCGCGCGAAATGAAAGAGCGCGTGGCACAGACGTTGGGGCGTAAAGAGGCGCGCGGCTTGATGATCTCAACTTTCCATACGCTGGGCCTGACCATCATCAAGCGTGAGTATGCTGCGCTGGGCATGAAAGCCAATTTCTCACTGTTTGACGATACCGATCAGGTAGCGTTGCTCAAGGATCTTACCGAAGGGGTGATCGATGACGATAAGGTCGTGCTGCAACAGCTGATCTCAACGATCTCCAACTGGAAAAACGATCTGCTGACGCCGCAGCAGGCTGCCGCGCAGGCGGCGGGCGAACGGGATCGCATTTTCGCGCACTGCTATGGTCTCTACGACGCGCATATGAAGGCGTGTAACGTTCTCGACTTTGACGATCTGATTTTGCTGCCGACGCTGCTGTTACAGCGCAATGAAGAGGTGCGCGAGCGCTGGCAGAACAAAATCCGCTATCTGCTGGTGGATGAGTATCAGGACACCAACACCAGCCAGTATGAGCTGGTAAAACTGCTGGTTGGCCAGCGCGCGCGCTTTACGGTGGTAGGGGATGACGATCAGTCGATCTACTCCTGGCGTGGTGCGCGACCGCAAAACCTCGTTCTGTTAAGCCAGGATTTCCCTGCGTTACAGGTGGTGAAGCTGGAGCAGAACTACCGATCTTCCGGGCGCATTCTGAAAGCGGCCAACATCCTGATTGCCAATAACCCGCACGTTTTTGAAAAGCGGCTCTTTTCGGAACTGGGCTACGGCACCGAGTTGAAAGTCCTCAGCGCCAACCATGAAGAGCATGAGGCCGAGCGCGTCACCGGCGAGCTGATCGCCCATCACTTTATCAATAAAACGCAATATAAGGATTATGCGATCCTCTATCGCGGCAACCACCAGTCGCGCGTGTTTGAAAAATTCCTGATGCAGAACCGTATTCCTTACAAAATTTCCGGCGGCACCTCATTCTTCTCGCGCCCGGAAATTAAGGATCTGCTCGCTTACCTGCGCGTACTTACCAATAGCGATGATGACAGCGCTTTTCTGCGCATCGTTAATACGCCGAAGCGCGAGATTGGTTCCGCGACGCTGCAAAAACTGGGCGAATGGGCGATGGTGCGCAATAAGAGCCTGTTTGCCGCCAGCTTTGATGTCGGCCTCAACCAGACGCTCACCGGGCGTGGTTATGAAGCGTTAACGCGCTTTACCCAATGGTTAGGCGAAATCCAGCGGCTGGCGGAGCGCGAACCGATCGCCGCAGTGCGCGATTTAATCCACGGCATTGATTACGAATCCTGGCTATTTGAAACCTCGCCCAGCCCGAAAGCCGCTGAGATGCGGATGAAAAACGTCAATACGCTGTTTGGCTGGATGACGGAGATGCTCGAAGGCAATGAGCTGGATGAAGCAATGACGCTGGCCGAAGTGGTCACGCGTTTTACCCTGCGCGATATGATGGAGCGCGGCGAAAGCGATGATGAAGCGGATCAGGTGCAGTTAATGACCCTTCACGCTTCAAAAGGCCTCGAATTTCCCTATGTCTTTTTAGTCGGCATGGAGGAGGGGCTGTTACCGCACCAGAGCAGTATTGATGAGGATAACGTCGACGAAGAGCGACGTCTGGCTTATGTAGGCATTACCCGCGCACAAAAAGAGCTGATCTTTACCCTGTGCAAAGAGCGTCGCCAGTATGGCGAGCTGGTGCGCCCGGAGCCGAGCCGTTTCTTGCTGGAGCTGCCGCAGGACGATCTTATTTGGGAGCAGGAGCGTAAAGTTATCAGCGCTGAAGAGCGGATGCATAAAGGCCAGGCGAACGTCGCTAATATTCGTGCCATGCTGGCTAAAGCGAAAGGCCAATAAAATAAGCGGAAGCTTCCCGAATAATCATCAGGAAGCTTCTGTTTTTATTTCTTTAAATATTATTCGGAAATTTATTTTCTATTGAAGCATATTTATTGCATGCTTCATTTTCTTCATTATTAATCGTGACCCTCTTCTCACTCTTATTAAATGTAGAGATATATCTCGTATAATCTTTGACATTATCAAATGGCGCTTGTAGTTTAATTTATGTCACACCTCTGCTGTATATCAGTTATTTATATTTATTGTCTAAACATGTTTATAAGGATATGAATATGAGCGAAAACCTCGATCATTTTCTTCGGTCGTTAATTGATAAGCTAACGGATTATGATATCGCAGAGCTTAATCAGGATACCCCCCTCGAAGCGCTGGAACTGGTTAGCCTTGATTTTGTGACAATTAAAGTCGAAGCGAAAACAGTGCTCGGCATTGATATCGATTTGAATGCATTAGCCCAGTCGCAGGCTGAAACCTACGGCGATTTAATCCGCTATTTGCAAAAGAACGTTTTTCAGGGGGAATAAAATGGATGCTGTTGCACATCACGGACAACGCGTTGTTATTACCGGCTATGGCGCCATTTGCTCATTAGGCGAGAATAGCGAGCAAATATGGCAAGCGATACGCGATAAAAAATCAGGTTATGAAATATGGGACGACCCGGGAAAAGGCGTCGGTGCTAAATTTTTCGGTCGGGTAACTTCTCCCCTTAATCTCTCCCGCTTCTCCAGAAAAGTCCTTAAAAACGCCCCGCGTTTTGCCGAGTTTGGCCTGATTGCCGCAGATGAGACCATCACCATGGCGTTCGGCAACGAGCAGGATATTTTCTCCCACTACGATCCATGCGACTGTGGCGTCATCTTTGGTACCGGCTGGGCGGGGTTTGATTGCTCAACTATCAACTATTACGCCTATTCCGATCCCCATTCGCTGACCGCATCGGCGCACAGCTGTTTTCACTCGATGCCGAGCATCGGCACCTCACTTATCACCGTCAACTGGAAGCTCAGGGGCTATCAAAATAGCCCGGTTGCTGCTTGTGCCACGGGCAATATCGCCATCGGCGATGCCTATGAAATTATCCGCAGTGGAAAAGCGCGCATGATGATTGCCGGCGGCGGCGAAAGCCTGATGCAGCCTTTCACCGTCTGGTCTGTCGATATTCTTGGTGCCTTGTCGAAAGAGCAGCAGGATGTTGTTAAGGCCTGCTGTCCTTTCAGCCTCGACCGAAGCGGGTTTATCCTCTCCGAGGGCGCTGCAACCGTCTGTCTTGAGCGGCTGGAAGATGCGCTGGCGCGTAATGCGACTATCTACGGTGAAGTGGTGGGCTATGCGAATCATAGCGATGCTTACGTTAATCTCACCGCGCCTGCGCCCGATCTTATTGGCAGAGTGACCACTATCCAGCGGGCGATGGCGTATGCCGGGCTTGGGGTTGAGGATATTGACTATATCAATGCCCACGGTACCTCGACGCCGATGAATGATTACAACGAAACGCTGGTATTAAAAGAGGTGTTTGGCGAGCGGGCGCAGGCTATTCCGGTTTCCAGCACCAAATCTTATACGGGCCATCTTATTGCCGCGGCTGGTGGGGCGGAAACGATATTCTGCCTGAAAAGTATGGCCGATCGGATGATCCCGGCGACGATAAATCTTCAACGGCCAGACCCGAAGTGCGATCTCAACTATGTCCCGAATGACCATCTGTTCGGTCAGAAATTAGATCACGTCGTGAATGTGAATTACGGCTTTGGTGGGGCAAACAGCTGCCTGGTACTGAAGAGGTTCTCCGCATGATAAGACGCTATGGGGCGCAGGATATCGAGCGATGGGCGCAATTTTCCGGCGATCGCAATCGTGTTCACTTCGATAAAGCCTTTGCCATAAAAAATGGCCTGAAAGATATTATCGTGCAGGGCATGCTCACTTTGCTTGATGCGAAGTTACTGCTGGCAGAGAGCCTCGGGCAAACCTCTATGCTCCATTTCTATATTAAAAAGCCGGTGCCGATAGATACGGACATTGAGATAAGCGTGAAGGGTGACGAGGAGAGGAAAAGTGTCTCGGTTAAAGTGGGGGGTGATCCGCAGAATATCGCTATTACCGCGGCGGTGATGCCGCAAAAGCCGCCGGATCCCCCCGTATGCGCCTCTCCTGTGGCAGTCAGCGGGCAAACTATCCAGACGCATCTTGCACAATTGAGAGCCTGTTATCCGCACATCACCCATCAATGGGTCATGTTTGATACGTTGCTCTTTTCAATTTGTTTTAATCAACGGAAAGATGACTACTTTAAAAAGCAGGCTGAGAAAATAGCTAAACATCATCCTTTAGAAAATATTACGACCTATCATGTGGCGAATAAGATTTTTATTCACCAGCGATTAATTACCGGCGGCGAATTAAACTATTCTCACCTCCAGTATCTGGTCGAAGATAAAGATATTTATATCGATAAGGATTCTGCTTACAACACCTTTACTATTCATGTGCTGGAGAATAATGAGATTATTTTCCAGTCCTCTATCGATTGTTTAACCAGAATTTACGATCGCTCGCAGGAAAGTTAAAGGATTAACAAAATGGGTAACAAGAAATGGGTTTTAGTCACGGCAGGCAGCCGTGGCATCGGGGCGGCTATTGTCAAAGAGCTGGTGCGGCAAGATTATCATGTTGTTTTCACCTACAAAAATAATAGCGCGCTTGCGGCCGTGCTTATGCACTCGCTTAACGTTAATCACGAGGTTTGCTGGTGCTACCCCTGTGATGTGGCGAGCGTTGAATCGGTGAAAGCGCTCAGCGAGACATTACGTAAAAATCATGGCACCCCCTACGCGATTATTAATAACGCCGGCATTACTAAAGATGCGCTCAGCTTTACCATGAGCCTGGATGACTGGCTGGATGTGATTAATACCAACCTCAACTCGCTCTTTTATCTCAATCACTGTCTGCTTAATGAGATGTTAATGCAGAGGGACGGCTGCATTATCAATATTAATTCTGTGGCTGGCTTACGCGGCAACGTCGGTCAGGCGAACTATTCAGCATCAAAATCCGCGCAGTATGGCTTTACCAAAACGCTGGCCCGGGAAGTGGGGAATTTTAATATTCGCGTGAACTGCATCGCGCCCGGCCCGGTGAAGACCGACATGCTTTCGGCGCTCCCGGAAAAAGCCGTTTCACAGCTTGTCAAAATGACCCCGCTGAGGAAGCTGGGCCAGCCCGAAGATGTGGCGCTCATGGTTGCTTTTCTGCTCGGTAGAGGCGGGAAACATATTACCGGACAGACCTTTGTTATCGACGGCGGCTTGTCCATTTGATCAGGACGTTCAAATGAAGAGGAAAAGAGTATGGATCTTAAATTAAGAGCGGTACCGCAGGAAGTGTATGGCGTGATGGAGTTGAATGAGAATTTTAATTTTCAGTGGAACCCCGACCCCGTCTCTTCGCTTATTGGCCTTGGTACCTCCTATGTGCTGGAGTTTTTCGAATTCTACGGTGAGCGCATTGGCGATTACTACGATGAGTTTATTCCGGAGTCGCCGCAGAAGGATGAGCGCTTCGCCCTGTTTGTGACGCAAGAAAAGAGGCATGCAGCGGCACACCGGAAACTCAATAACTTTATTACCAAAGGCATCGCTCCGCCGGTCCGGGAGACGTTCCATCCCCGCGTTTATGATTTCCTGTATGGCGCTTATAAAGAGATGGCTGAGCCGATTATTGGCGGCATCGAGCGCGATAAGGCCAACGGTAAAAAAGCCGATGGTGCCTTTTTTAAAGAGGCGGTACGCAGCATCGCGATATTTGAAAGCCAGGTGTGCATGACCGGGCTCTCTTTCTTTGAAAACCTGTTTGAAAACGGCCGCTTTGAACTGGTGAGTAATCTTTCCGGCAATCTCGGCGTGCTCTATTTACTGGGCTATCACTACACCGAAGAGATGGAGCACTGCTGCGTTTCGATCGAAGCGTTCGAAACCATTTATCAGGAGAAAGTCTGGACCCGCGCCTTAGTCGATCAACATATCCACAGCCGCGACCTGCTTGCCAGCCAGGTCCTGCTTTCAACCCTGCATGTCGCCAGAATGCTTAACCAGCCGCTTACCGTTGAGCAGATCACCAACAGCGTGGCCTACCAGTATCGTGAGCAGATGGCGAAGAAATACATTGTTGAAGGGTTCAATGCCCGAGAGCCGGAGATCCTCGCTCGCCGTAAATCGCTGGTCGAACGCTGGGACAACGAGTGGGAACCGCGTTTGTTAGAGAAGATCGCGCAGCGTATCCGCGCAGGTGCCTGAGGGTAACGTTCTACTCTCGCTGATGCCTGACGCCCGTTGGGCATCAGCGAATAACATGCAGAAGAGTGATGATGACGCAGACCAGCCAGATGCAGCACTTTGTCAGCCATGACAATCAGCAAATACCTTATCAGCTCTTTCCGGCGCGCGCGCAAAATGGCCCTGCGGCGGCCATCGTGCTGTTGTATCGCAACGCGGATCTTAAAGAGAAAATTGCCGCACTCGGCTTGCCAGAGTGTACCTTTTTCGCCATCGATTTTACCCCCGGTACGATCAACGCAGAGACGTCCGACGGTTCATCGGTGCTCTCGCTACAAAGCTATTATTTTCAGCAATTTATTGAGCATATAACCACGCAGCACGGGCTGCGCACGCAGGATATTGCCCTGATGGCGCACCATGAGTGCGCGGTAGTTATCGCCGCCTGGGTGGTGGATTATGCCCCTGAGATCCGCGCCGTCACGCTTCTCTCGCCGCGCTTTTTGCTGAGAAAACGCGATCTCTTATTGGCGTTGCTTAAAAAGCCAAAGGCGTGGAGCACGCTGCGCGATCTGCGCTATACCAGCCAGCGTATTTTTCGCAGCGTATTCGCCTGGCCAACGCCGACGCAGCTTGTGTTGACACAAACCGACCGCAGGGCCGCTGCGGGTACGTTAATGACCTTTTATGCCAATCTGGGTAGCAGCGCAAAAACGGTGTTAATGAAGCCGGATAGCGGCTTCGGCTGCCCAGGCCAGTTGTGGGACAAGGCTATGCTGGCCCAGACACGTGCCTTTTTGCGGCTGCACTTCTCTCAGCATCACCCGGTGCCTTCGCTATTTGATTCCTGGCAGCAGGGCGCAACATGGGAGGAGTATGAGAGGCTACGTATGCCGGAAAAAAGTCTGTTACGGCGCGGCTACTGGGCGCTGGCGAATTTTGCGCTGTGCGCCCTGGGGCACTTCTCTTCGGGGATTCGAATAGGGCTGGAAACCGGTTTCGACTCCGGCGCGTCGCTGGAGTATGTCTATCAAAATCAACCAACGGGTAAAGGCGCTGTGGGCAGAGCGGTTGATCGCTACTACCTCAATACGCTTGGCTGGCGCTGTACGCGACAGCGCAAACAACATGTTGAAGCGCTGATCGCCATGGCGGCGTCGCTTCTGGCGCAGCAGGATCAGGTGGTACGCCTGTTGGATATCGCCGCCGGCCAGGGTCGCTATATTCTCGACGCTATCGAAAAAATAGAGCCGCCGGTGGAGCATCTTCTGCTGCGCGATTTTGATACTGCCAATGTGGAGGAGGGGAACCGTCTGCTGCTGCAGCGAGGGTTAAATGAGCGCGCGCGCTTCGAGCAGGGCGATGCTTTTTCACCCGCCGATCTCGCGACGTTGCCTGCTGACCGTACTCTGGCGGTGGTGTCGGGGTTCTATGAACTCTTCAGCGATAACAACCTGGTGCTGGCCTCGCTCAATGGCCTCGCCAACGCGGTGAAAAAAGGGGGATATCTGGTCTATACGACCAAGCTGTGGAACCCAAAACTGGCGCTGATGGCGCGCGTATTGCCCAGCCACCAAAAAGGGGCGTTCTGGTTACTGCGCCGGCGCGCCCAGCGTGAGATCGACCAGATGGTGAAGCGGGCCGGTTTTGCCAAAGTGACTCAGCGGGTAGATGGCTGGGGATTGTTCAGCGTGACGCTGGCGAAAAAGGTGAGGTAGGGTAATCGATTTATCGCCGCGAAAGGAGTTCGCGGCAATAGATTGAGGTGCTTAGCGAATAACCAGCGCCCAGTGAACGTAGCTTTGCCACTGGCTCTCCTGATCGATCAGCTCTGCGCCCAGCGGATGGCTCGCCAGCCAGCCCGGCGGCAGCGCCAGCGTGAGCTGTTCACCCTGCGCGGTGACCGAGATTTCCGGCAGCAAATCATCACGACGACGGCTGGCGAAAATAATCGCCAGGCGCAGCAAGCGGCAGAGATGCTCCGCCACGCGCGGTGGAACGGCATTTTGCTGATGCAGAGAGGAGAGATCGACTGCATTGGTCTGGTTGAGCAGCAGCGTAGCGAGCAGCTTTTTCTGCGCGGGAGTAAAGCCCGGCAAATCAAGGTTACGCACCAGCCAGGCGGCATGAAGCGGTGCCTGTTTAAACTCAATGCTTAAACCTATTTCGTGCAGTTCGCAGGCGACATGCAGGATTTCAGTGCTGTAGGCGTCTAAATCCCAGCTTGTCGAAACACTTTGCGCGAATCGCTCTGCCAGCATTGAGACGCGTCTCGACTGATCGATATCCACCATAAACCGGCGCTGGATGTTGCGCAGGGTACGGCTGCGAATATCCTGATCGACCGCCAGATGAAGCATGCCGTAAACCAGCCCTTCGCGCAGCGCGCCGCCGGCGAGGGTCATGCTCTCAATGTTCATTTCGGTGAAAATGGCGATCAGAATGGCGAGGCCGCTGGGGAAAACCAGCGCGCGCTCGAGGGTCAGCCCTTCGATCTCCAGTTCTTCAAGCCGACCGCACTGGATTGCGCGCTGCTTAAGCTGCTGGAGTTTGGCGAGGGTGATGCGCTCATCCATGCCCTGCGCCATCATAATCTCTTGCAGCGCCTGCACGGTGCCCGACGCGCCGACACACACTTTCCAGCCGTGACGACGAAGCTCATCCGCGACCGGACGCAGCACTTCGCGCGCCGCCTGCTCTGCGGTGTCGAAATTCTCCTGCGCCAGATGACGATCGGTAAAATAGCGCTCGAGCCAGGTAACGCAGCCCATTGACAGGCTGAAAAGCGAGGTGGTTTGTGCCCCGGTGCCGGTCACAAGTTCCGTGCTTGCGCCACCAATATCAACCACCAGACGCTGATCCGCGCCGCCGGTGGTGTGGGCAACGCCCTGGTAAATCAGACGCGCTTCTTCTTCGCCGCTGATCACCTGTACCGGACAGCCGAGGATCTCCTGCGCTTTGTCGAGAAACTCATGCGCATTGACGGCCAGACGCAGCGTGGCGGTCGCCACCACGCGGATCTGCTGTTGCGGGATATCTTGCAGACGTTCGGAAAAGAGGCGCAGACATTGCCAGCCACGCTCCATCGCCTCCTGAGAGAGGCGATTGTCCTGGCTCAGGCCCGCCGCCAGGCGGACTTTGCGTTTAATACGCGACAGAGTCTGGATACTGCCAGCCACCTCGCGCACAACCAGCATATGAAAACTGTTGGAACCGAGATCAATAGCTGCGTAGAGCGAGGCGGAACCGAGCATAGTAATTAACCTGAACGACGACGATTACGCGGCGCGCCACCACCACTACGGCGCGGGCCATTAGCCGGGCGAGAACGCGTCAGGCGTTTCGGCGGCGGCAGTTCGCTGAGCAGCGCATCCGGGTTGTATTTGCTGACCGGAATAGAGTGACCAATATAGGTCTCAATCGCTGGCAGGTTCAGCGCGTACTCTTCGCACGCAAGGCTGATCGAGTTGCCGCTGGCACCTGCGCGACCGGTACGGCCAATACGGTGAACGTAATCTTCGCAGTCATCCGGCAGATCGTAGTTAAAGACGTGCGTTACAGCCGGAATATGCAGACCACGTGCCGCGACGTCTGTCGCAACCAGGATATCGAGATCGCCACGGGTGAACTCATCGAGGATACGCAGGCGTTTCTTCTGCGCCACGTCACCCGTCAGCAGCCCAACGCGATGACCATCGGCGGCCAGGCTGCCCCAGATCTGTTCACAACGGTGTTTGGTATTGGCAAAAACAATGGCGCGATCCGGCCACTCTTCTTCAATCAGGGTCTGCAGCAGACGCATTTTCTCGTCGTTGGACGGGTAGAAAAGCTCTTCTTTAATGCGGTGGCCGGTTTTCTGTTCCGGTTCCACTTCAACATATTCTGCGTTGTTCATCTGCTCGAATGCCAGTTCACGCACGCGGTAAGAGAGCGTAGCGGAGAAGAGCATATTGAGACGCTGGTCGGTTGCCGGCATACGGCGGAACAGCCAGCGGATATCTTTAATAAAGCCCAGATCGTACATACGATCGGCTTCGTCCAGCACCACGACCTGAATCGCGCCCAGGTTAATATGGTTCTGTTTGGTGTAATCGATCATACGACCGGTGGTGCCGATAAGGATATCGACGCCGCTTTCCAGCACTTTCAGCTGTTTGTCGTAGCCATCACCGCCGTAAGCCAGACCCAGCTTCAGTCCTGTTGACTGCGCCAGCGGCTCTGCATCAGCGTGAATTTGCACCGCGAGTTCACGTGTCGGCGCCATGATAATCGCGCGCGGCTGGTTAACTTTACGGTCTTCGATTGCAGGGTGAGAGAGGAGATAATGAAACGTTGACGTTAAAAACGCCATCGTTTTACCGGTACCGGTTTGCGCCTGACCTGCAACATCACGACCCGCCAGCGTTAGCGGAAGGGCGAGAGCCTGAATAGGCGTGCAATTATGAAAGCCTTTAGTTTCAAGGGCTTCTATCACTTTTGGGTGCAGGGCGAAGTCGGAAAACTTCTGTTCTGTTAAATGTGTTTTGCTCATAGTGTGGTAGAATATCAGCTTACTATTGCTTTACGAAAGCGTATCCGGTGAAATAAAGTCAACCTTTAGTTGGCTATTGTGGCATCAACACGTTGCTGTTTTATGCTACACCAACATGCCAGGCTTATTCCTGTGGAGTTATATATGAGCGATAAAATTATTCACCTGACTGACGATAGTTTTGACACGGATGTACTCAAAGCGGACGGGCTTGTGCTCGTTGATTTCTGGGCAGAGTGGTGTGGACCGTGCAAAATGATCGCCCCGATTCTGGATGAGATCGCTAATGAGTACGAAGGCAAGTTGACCATTGCGAAACTGAACATCGACCAGAACCCAGGCACCGCGCCGAAGTATGGTATCCGTGGCATTCCGACCCTGCTGCTGTTCAAAAACGGCGAAGTGGCGGCGACCAAAGTGGGCGCACTGTCCAAAGGTCAGTTGAAAGAGTTCCTGGACGCTAACCTGGCGTAATCCCAGACTCTCACCGGTGCGGCCAGCTATCCTAAATTGCCAGGATTGCTGGACGCCCGACCCCAGCCGTGCTAATTTAGTTTTGACTTCGTTCTAAACATATCTATAGTTGTTTGAACCTTGCGTTACCCCAATACTTCCCGCTGAGCATCTCAGCCGCGTTGAGAAGTAGACAGATTCCGGGCTTGTCGCTCATTCCGTCTTATCGTTTCAGTTCTGCGTACTCTCCTGTGACCAGGCACCGATTAGACATGAGTTGATGGCCGCTAACAGGCATGGATGACCCTGCCATACCATTCACAACATTAAGTTCGAGTATCACCCCGAGTTTAAGAACCCACACCATTATGAATCTTACCGAATTAAAGAATACGCCGGTTTCTGAGCTTATCACTCTCGGCGAAAATATGGGGCTGGAAAACCTGGCCCGTATGCGCAAACAGGACATCATTTTTGCCATCCTGAAGCAGCACGCAAAGAGTGGCGAAGATATCTTCGGCGACGGTGTGCTGGAGATTCTGCAGGATGGATTTGGTTTCCTCCGTTCCGCAGACAGCTCCTACCTTGCCGGCCCCGACGACATCTACGTATCCCCCAGCCAAATCCGCCGTTTCAACCTCCGCACCGGTGACACCATTTCAGGTAAGATTCGCCCACCTAAAGAAGGTGAACGTTACTTTGCACTGCTGAAAGTTAACGAGGTGAACTACGATAAACCGGAAAACGCGCGCAATAAGATTCTGTTTGAGAACTTAACGCCGCTGCACGCGAACTCTCGTCTGCGTATGGAACGTGGTAACGGCTCTACTGAAGATTTAACCGCCCGCGTTCTCGATCTGGCTTCGCCGATTGGTCGTGGTCAGCGTGGTCTGATTGTGGCACCGCCGAAAGCCGGTAAAACCATGCTGCTGCAGAATATCGCGCAGAGCATCGCTTACAACCATCCGGACTGCGTGCTGATGGTGCTGCTGATTGATGAACGTCCGGAAGAAGTGACGGAAATGCAGCGCCTGGTGAAAGGTGAAGTGGTTGCGTCAACCTTCGACGAACCGGCCTCCCGCCATGTGCAGGTTGCTGAAATGGTTATCGAAAAAGCGAAACGTCTGGTTGAGCATAAGAAAGATGTCATTATCCTTCTCGACTCCATCACCCGTCTGGCGCGTGCTTATAACACCGTTGTTCCGGCTTCCGGTAAAGTGTTGACCGGTGGTGTGGATGCGAACGCCCTGCACCGTCCGAAGCGTTTCTTCGGTGCTGCGCGTAACGTGGAAGAGGGCGGTAGCCTGACCATTATCGCGACGGCGCTGATCGATACCGGTTCGAAGATGGATGAAGTGATTTACGAAGAGTTTAAAGGCACCGGTAACATGGAGCTGCACCTCTCACGTAAAATCGCAGAAAAACGCGTCTTCCCGGCGATTGATTACAACCGCTCCGGTACCCGTAAAGAAGAGCTGCTCACCACACAGGAAGAGCTGCAGAAAATGTGGATCCTGCGCAAAATCATTCACCCGATGGGTGAGATCGATGCGATGGAGTTCCTCATCAACAAGCTGGCTATGACGAAGACGAATGATGAGTTCTTCGACATGATGAAGCGCTCTTAATTTAAATAAACCCCCGAAGCGCCACGTTTTTACGTGGCGTTTTTCATTGGTGGGCTATACGCTATAGGCACTGGACCAGGCATTATCCAGGGCTGGCGAGACCGGATAGGTTATTGATCTTCAAAATATCTGCTGGTTTAAAAGAAAAAGATAATATCAGCGTAAGGCTCGCTTTCTCCTTTTATGGGCCATAGCTCTGTCGTTATACTGTTAGGATAAACATTAGCTGAGAGCATGCATTGTGAATCTACTCACTGCTTTTACTGAATTATTCAGTATTTTTTTGTTTACTATGCTTTTCTTATTTGTTGCGCGCAAAGTAGCAAAACGGATCGGTCTGGTTGACAAGCCCAACTTCCGTAAGCGCCACCAGGGATTGATACCGCTGGTTGGTGGCATCTCGGTCTATGCGGGTATCTGCTTTACCTTTGGGATCACAAACTACTATATTCCTCACGCCGCTCTCTATCTTCTTTGCGCCGGCGCGCTGGTTTTAATTGGCGCGCTGGACGATCGCTTCGATATCAGCGTTAAATTCCGTGCTTCTGTTCAGGCCCTGGTCGCCGTCGTAATGATGGTGGTCGGTAAACTCTACCTTAGCAGCCTTGGTTACATCTTCGGTTCATGGGAGATGGTTCTCGGCCCGTTCGGTTACCTGCTGACGCTCTTTGCCGTGTGGGCCGCGATCAACGCCTTTAATATGGTCGACGGTATCGACGGTTTGCTTGGCGGGCTCTCCTGTGTGTCGTTTGCCGCGATTGGCTTCATTCTGTGGTTCGATGGTCAATCAAGCCTCGCGCTGTGGTGCTTCGCCATGATTGCCGCGATTTTGCCCTACATTCTGCTCAACCTGGGCGTGCTTGGGCGCCGCTACAAAGTCTTCATGGGTGACGCCGGGAGTACGCTCATCGGCTTTACCGTGATTTGGATTTTACTGGAAACCACGCAGGGCAAAACTCACCCCATTAGCCCGGTGACGGCGCTGTGGATAATCGCCATTCCGCTGATGGATATGGTAGCGATTATGTACCGTCGCCTGCGAAAAGGTATGAGTCCTTTCTCTCCCGATCGCCAGCATATTCACCATCTGATCATGCGCGCAGGTTTTACCTCTCGTCAGGCATTCGTTCTTATTACGCTTGCCGCTGCGCTGCTCGCAACGATAGGCGTCGTTGCGGAATACCTTCATTTGGTCCCTGAGTGGGTAATGTTGGCATTATTCTTGCTAGCATTCTTTCTGTATGGCTACTGTATTAAGCGTGCATGGAAAGTGGCGCGTTTTATCAAACGGGTAAAACGCAGAATGCGCCGTAGCAGAGGTCAAAAATCAACACTAACCAAGTAAAATCGGGAAAGCGATGATTCAACAAGCGTCGGAAACACCTTCAGCGTTTACGGAAAATGAACTGGATATTCGGGGTTTGTTTCGTACTTTGTGGGCAGGAAAATTTTGGATTGCTGGCGTAGCGCTGCTCTTCTCGTTGCTGGCGCTAGTCTGGACCTTTTTCGCTCCCCAGGAGTGGGGGGCGACCGCTGTTACCGACCGACCGACCGTCAATATGCTTGGCGGTTACTACTCCCAGCAGCAATTTTTGCGCAACCTGGACGTAAAGGCGAACCTTGCGCCCGCCGATCAGGTTTCTGTCATGGATGAAGCGTATAAAGAGTTCATCATGCAGCTTGCAGCATGGGATACGCGTCGCGATTTCTGGTCGCAAACCGACTATTACAAGCAGCGTCGTGTTGGCAACAGCAAAGCGGATGCCGCGATGCTCGACGACCTCATCAATAATATCCAGTACACGCCAGGTGATGTCGTGCGTAACCAGAATGACAACGTCAAACTGATCGCCGAAACCGCGCCGGACGCGAACAATCTGCTGCGTCAATATATTGCTTTCGCCAGCCAGCGCGCCGCCAGCCATCTGAACGATGAACTGAAAGGCGCATGGGCGGCACGTACTATTCAGATGAAAGCGCAGGTGAAACGTCAGGAAGAGGTCGCCAAAGCTATCTATAACCGACGTGTCCACAACGTTGAGCAGGCGCTTAAAATCGCTGAGCAAAACAATATCTCGCGCAATGTGACCGATATTCCGACGGATGAGTTGCCGGATTCCGAACTCTTTATGCTTGGTCGCCCGATGCTGCAGGCACGTCTGGAAAACCTGCAGGCGGTAGGGCCGCAATACGATCTGGACTATGATCAAAATCGGGCGATGTTGAATACCCTCAACGTCGGCCCAACGCTGGATCCGCGTTTTCAGACCTATCGATATCTGCGTACACCGGAAGAGCCGGTGAAACGCGACAGCCCGCGTCGTGCTTTCCTGATGATTATGTGGGGAATTGTCGGTGCGTTAACCGGAGCTGGGGTGGCGTTAGCACGTCGCCGTTCGAACTAAACGCCGTCTGAGATGGAGGCGCTATGCCTCCATCCTCTAATTAAAGAGAATCGTTGTGAAAGTACTGACCGTATTCGGCACGCGACCAGAAGCCATCAAAATGGCACCGCTGGTTCATGCGCTGGCAAAGGATCCTGACTTTGAGGCAAGAGTTTGCGTCACTGCACAGCATCGGGAGATGCTCGATCAGGTGCTGAACCTCTTCTCTATCGTCCCGGATTACGATCTAAATATTATGCGTCCCGGGCAGGGGCTAACCGAAATTACCTGCGGTATTTTGCAGGGATTAAAACCCATTCTTGAAGCGTTCCGCCCGGATGTCGTGCTGGTTCACGGCGACACCACTACCACCATTGCTGCAAGCCTCGCCGCATTTTATCAACGCATACCCGTAGGGCATGTGGAGGCAGGCCTGCGTACCGGCGATCTCTCATCTCCCTGGCCGGAAGAGGCTAACCGCACGCTGACAGGTCATCTGGCGATGTACCACTTCGCGCCGACGGAGAACTCCCGGCAGAATTTACGCCGGGAAAACGTCGCCGATGAGCGCATTTTTGTTACCGGCAATACGGTAATTGATGCGCTCTTCTGGGTACGCGATAGCGTGATGAACAACCCCGCGCAATATGAGGCGCTGGCAGCCCGCTACCCTTTCCTTGATGCAAAGAAAAAGCTGGTGCTGGTTACCGGCCACCGCCGGGAGAGCTTCGGCCAGGGCTTCGAACAGATTTGTCACGCGCTGGCGGATATCGCTGCCCGGCATGATGATGTCCAGATTGTCTATCCCGTGCACCTCAATCCTAATGTCAGCGAGCCGGTAAACCGCATTCTCGGGCCGGTTGAGAACGTTTTTTTGATTGAGCCGCAGGATTATTTACCCTTCATGTGGTTGATGAACCACGCCTGGCTGATCCTGACGGACTCCGGCGGCATTCAGGAGGAGGCGCCTTCACTGGGTAAACCGGTGCTGGTGATGCGTGACACGACCGAGCGGCCAGAGGCCGTCGATGCCGGAACCGTAAAACTGGTGGGCACCGATCGCCAGCGCATCGTCGATGAGGTCACGCTCCTGCTTAATGACAATGAAGCATGGCAGACCATGAGCCGCGCGCACAACCCTTACGGGGATGGGCAGGCTTGTGGCCGAATTTTGCACGCACTTAAACACAATCAGGTAACACTATGAGCTTTACAACCATTTCCGTGATTGGCCTCGGCTACATTGGCCTGCCTACCGCAGCGGCTTTTGCCTCCCGGCAGAAGCAGGTCGTAGGGGTGGACATCAACGCGCGTGCCGTGGAGACCATTAACCGTGGCGAGATCCACATCGTTGAGCCGGAACTGGATAGCGTAGTAAAAGCGGCGGTGGAGGGCGGTTACCTGCGCGCCAGCACCACGCCTGTTGCGGCAGACGCCTACCTGATTGCGGTGCCAACACCGTTTAAGGGCGATTACGAGCCGGATATGGCCTATGTTGAAGCGGCTGCAAAATCCATTGCCCCCGTGCTGCATAAAGGCGCGCTGGTGATCCTCGAATCCACCTCACCGGTTGGTGCGACGGAGCAGATGGCAGAGTGGCTCGCCGAGGCGCGCCCGGATCTCACCTTCCCTCAGCAGGCTGGCGAGCAGGCGGACGTGAATATCGCCTACTGCCCGGAGCGCGTGCTGCCGGGCCAGGTAATGGTAGAACTGATTAAAAATGACCGCGTGATTGGGGGTATGACACCTAAGTGTTCTGCCCGCGCCAGCGAGCTTTATAAAATCTTCCTTGAAGGCGAGTGTGTGGTCACTAACGCCCGCACCGCCGAGATGTGCAAGCTGACAGAAAACAGCTTCCGCGACGTTAACATCGCTTTTGCCAACGAACTGTCGCTGATTTGCGCCGATCAGGGGATCAACGTCTGGGAGCTGATCCGCCTGGCGAATCGCCATCCGCGCGTCAATATTCTGCAGCCCGGTCCAGGCGTCGGCGGCCACTGTATCGCGGTCGACCCATGGTTTATCGTGGCGCAGAACCCCGATCAGGCAAGGCTTATCCGTACCGCGCGTGAAGTGAACGATCACAAACCGCACTGGGTGCTGAACCAGGTGAAAGCCACCGTCGCCGATTGCCTCACTGCGAGCGGCAAGCGCGCCAGCGAGGTTAAAATTGCCTGCTTCGGGCTGGCGTTTAAACCGAACATTGACGATCTGCGTGAAAGCCCGGCGATGGAGATCGCGCATGACATCGCCCAGTGGCACAGCGGCCAGACGCTGGTCGTCGAACCGAATATCCACACGCTGCCGGAGAAAATGGCCGGGCACAGCACGCTGGTCAACACCCAGGATGCGCTGGCGCAGGCCGATGTGCTGGTGATGCTGGTCGACCATAAGCAGTTTAAAGCGGTCGATGCCGCCACCATTTCGCAGCCGTGGATCGTCGATACCAAAGGCGTCTGGCGCTAAGGATTTAGCATGGCGGTGCATGGCACGATAGATGAGCTGGCATGGGAAAGCGCTTTTTTTGGTCTGCGCAGCGCGATTATTCGTCTGAATCCTTCCGCACCCGCGCTTACTGGCGCAGATTTTGCAAAGTGGGAACGCCTGCAGGTGAAATTGCCCGCCGCGCAAACCCATCAGCTTGATGCCCTGCAACAGCTGGGTTTTCAACTGGTCGAAGGTGAGATCGATTTGCGATTGCCGGTTGCCGCGCAGGGTGTCGATCCGGTCGCCACTGTGGCAGGTGAAAGCGATATTCCGGCGCTACGCCAGATGGCGGCAGAGATGTTTGTCCAGAGCCGCTTTCGCGCGCCCTGGTATGCGCCTGAGGCGAGCGGTCGTTTCTACGCGCAGTGGATTGAAAATGCGGTAAAGGGCCTTTTCGATCACCAGTGTCTGATTTTCCGCGCGCAGGAGGATGCCATCAGCGGTTTTGTCTCCCTTCGCCAGCTTAATGAGCACGAGGCGCGTATTGGCCTGCTCGGTGGACGCGGTATGGGCGAGAAACTGATGCAGGCGGCGTGCCAGTGGGCGCGAGCGCGGCAGTTAACGCACGTGCGTGTGGCGACCCAGCTCGGGAATACTGCCGCACTTAAACGATATATTCAGAGCGGCGCGAACGTAGAAAGCACCGCCTTATGGCTATACAGGTAACGCTATGATCCCTTTCAATGCACCACCGGTAGTAGGAACGGAAATTGACTACATGCAGTCGGCAATGGGCAGCGGGAAATTATGCGGCGACGGCGGTTTTACCCGCCGCTGCCAGCAGTGGATGGAGCAGCGTTTTCGCAGCGCCAAAGTCCTGCTGACGCCTTCATGCACCGCATCGCTGGAGATGGCCGCGCTGCTGCTGGATATCCAGCCTGGCGATGAAGTGATCATGCCGAGCTACACCTTCGTCTCCACCGCGAACGCCTTTGTGCTGCGTGGAGCGAAGATCGTCTTCGTTGATATCCGCCCGGATACGATGAATATCGATGAGACGCGGATTGAAGCGGCGATCACCGATAAGACGCGCGCGATTGTGCCGGTGCATTACGCGGGCGTTGCCTGTGAAATGGACACCATCATGGCGATCGCGCAAAAGCATAAGCTGTTCGTGGTGGAAGATGCCGCACAGGGCGTAATGTCGACCTACAAAGGACGGGCATTAGGCACCATCGGCCATATTGGCTGCTTCAGTTTTCACGAAACCAAAAACTACACTGCGGGCGGTGAAGGCGGCGCGACGCTGATTAACGATCGCGCGCTGGTTGAACGCGCAGAGGTGATTCGCGAAAAGGGCACCAATCGCAGCCAGTTCTTCCGTGGGCAGGTTGATAAATACACCTGGCGTGATATCGGTTCCAGCTATTTGATGGCCGATTTGCAGGCCGCCTACCTGTGGGCGCAGCTGGAGTCAGCCGAGCGCATTAACCAGCAGCGGCTGGCCTTGTGGCAAAACTACTATGATGCGCTCTCCCCGCTGGCAAAAACCGGGCGTATTGAACTGCCTTCGATTCCGGCAGAGTGCAGCCACAATGCGCACATGTTTTACATTAAGCTGCGCGACGAAGCGGATCGCAGCAAGCTGATTGCCTTCCTGAAGGAAGCGGAGATTATGGCGGTGTTCCACTATATCCCGCTGCACGCCTCGCCGGCCGGCGAGAAGTTCGGCACCTTCCACGGCGAAGACCGCTATACCACGCAAGAGAGTGAGCGGTTGCTTCGCCTGCCGCTCTTCTACAACCTGGCGTCGGTCAATCAGCGGACGGTGATCAGCACGCTTCTGAGCTACTTCAGCTGATATGTCACTGGCAAAAGCATCGCTCTGGACTGCCGCAAGCACGCTGGTCAAAATCGGCGCGGGTCTGCTGGTGGTTAAACTGCTGGCGATGGCGTTCGGGCCATCCGGCGTCGGACAGGCGGGTAACTTTCGCCAGCTGATAACCGTGCTTGGCGTACTGGCGGGCGCGGGGATTTTTAATGGCGTCACTAAGTTTGTGGCGCAGTCTCATGACGATCCCGCACGTCTGCGCGTGGTTGTCGGCACCTCATCGGCGATGGTGCTCGGCTTCTCAACCCTGCTGGCGCTGCTGTTCCTGCTCGCTGCCGCGCCCATCAGCCAGGGGCTGTTTGGGCATACCCACTATCAGGGGCTTGTGCGCTTAGTCGCGCTGGTACAGATGGGCATCGCCTGGGCCAACCTGCTGCTGGCGGTAATGAAAGGGTTCCGCGATGCGGCGGGGAATGCGCTGTCGCTGATTATCGGTAGCCTCATTGGCGTGCTGGCCTGGTATCTCTGTTACCGCATTGGCGGCTATCAGGGTGCGCTGCTGGGGCTGGCGCTGGTGCCTGCGCTGGTGGTGATCCCGGCGATGGCGATGCTGCTGAGAAGCAAAGCGATACCGCTGCGTTTCTTTAGGCCGCAGTGGGATCGTATGCTGGCAGGTCAACTGGGTAAATTTACCCTGATGGCGCTCATCACCTCATTTACGATGCCGTTGGCTTACGTGATGATGCGAAACCAACTTGCTGCCCACTACAGCTGGGATGACGTGGGGATCTGGCAGGGGGTAAGCACGATATCGGATGCTTACCTGCAGTTTATTACCGCCTCGTTTAGCGTCTATCTGTTACCGACGTTGTCGCGGATGGTGACAAAGCAGGAGATCTCGCGTGAAATCGGCAGGTCACTGCGCTTTGTGCTTCCCGCCGTGGCGGCGGTGAGTCTCGGCGTCTGGCTGCTGCGCGATGTAGCAATCTGGCTGCTCTTTTCCGAGAAGTTTATCGCCATGCGCGATCTCTTCGCCTGGCAGTTGATCGGGGATGTATTGAAAGTGGGGGCTTACGTCTTTGGCTATTTAGTCATCGCGAAGGCCTCGCTGCGATTCTATATACTGGCTGAAATAAGCCAGTTTGCGCTGCTGACGCTCTTCGCGCGCTGGCTTATTCCGGCGCACGGCGCGGCGGGCGCGGCGCAGGCCTATATGGCCACCTACATTATCTATTTCGCTGTTTGTTGCGGCGTTTTTTTGATTTGGCGTAAAAAGGCATGACTGCACTGATTCACATACTGGGATCGGATATCCCACACCATAACCAAACTGTGCTGCGCTTCTTTAACGACCATCTTGCGGCATCGGGAGAGTATGCCCGCGAGTTTATGGTTGTCGGGCGCGACGAGTCGCAGCGGACGCTCTATCCCGCGCTGACGCTGCATTTTTATCCCGACAAAAAGAGTCTGGCAAAAGCGGTCATCGCGCGGGCGAAAGCGCAACGTCAGCAGCGCTTCTTCTTCCACGGCCAGTTCAATTTCGATCTCTGGCTGGCGCTGCTGCAAGGCGCTATCAAGCGCGAGCAGTTCTACTGGCACGCCTGGGGCGCCGATCTGTATGAAGTCTCCCGCAGCCTGAAATTCCGTCTCTTTTATCCGCTGCGCCGTTTAGCGCAGCGTCGCGTAGGGCGTATCTTTGCGACTCGGGGCGATCTGGCGTGGTTTGCCGAACGTAACCCTAAAGTGCCTGGTGAACTGCTCTACTTCCCAACACGTATGGATCCGGCGCTGAACAACATGGCGGATGAACGCCCGCAGACGGGCAAGCTGACGATTCTGGTCGGCAACTCGGGCGATGCGAGTAATGAGCATATTGCTGCTTTGCAGGCGATCCACCGTCAGTTTGGCGATACGGTTAATATCATTGTGCCGATGGGCTACCCGGCGAATAACGACGCTTATATCGCGTCGGTGCGCCACGCCGGGCTGGCGCTCTTCAGCGCTGACAACCTGCGCATCCTCGATGAGAAAATGGATTTTGATGCCTATCTCGGGCTGCTCGCGCAGTGCGATCTGGGCTATTTCATTTTTGCCCGCCAGCAGGGGATCGGCACAATGTGCCTGCTGATCCAGGCGGGCGTGCCCTGTGTGCTGAACCGCGAAAACCCCTTCTGGCGCGATATGGTGGCGGAGGGTATTCCCGTTCTCTTTACCGGCGATGCGCTGGATGAGGCGGTAATTCGTGAGGCCCGCCGCCAGCTGTTAGCGGTGGATAAAAACGCCATCGCCTTTTTCAGCCCACATTACGAAACGCTGTGGCACAACGCGCTCCTTAACGCTGCGGGGATCAACGGATGAGCCCACTCGAATTTTGCGGACTGTTTGTTATCTGGTTGTTGGCGACGCTGTTTATCGGCACGCTCACCTGGTTCGAATTTCGCCGCGTACGTTTTAACTTTAACGTCTTCTTCTCGTTGCTCTTTTTGCTGACCTTCTTCTTCGGTTTTCCGCTGACCAGCGTGCTGGTGTTCCGCTTCAACGTTGGCGTTGCGCCGCCGGATATCCTGATGCAGACGCTGCTGGCGGCGGCCTGCTTCTATGGCATCTACTATGTGACCTATAAAACGCGGCTGCGCGCTTCATCTTCGCTTACGCCGCGCCGTCCGCTCTTTACCATTAACCGGGTAGAGGCGCATCTGACGTGGGTGATCCTGATGGTCATCGCGCTGGTGAGCGTTGGCATCTTCTTTATGCACAACGGGTTTTTACTCTTCCGTCTACACTCCTATAGCCAGATTTTCTCCAGCGAAGTCTCCGGTGTAGCGCTGAAGCGCCTCTTCTATTTCTTTATTCCGGCGATGCTGGTGGTCTACTTTCTGCGCCAGAATGCCCAGACCTGGCTCTTCTTTTTGGTCAGCACCGTGGCGTTTGGCCTGCTGACCTACATGATTGTTGGCGGTACGCGCGCCAATATCATTATTGCCTTCGCCATCTTCCTGTTTATCGGCATTATTCGCGGCTGGATCTCGTTGTGGATGCTGGCGGCGGCGGGCGTGCTCGGCATTGTTGGCATGTTCTGGCTGGCGCTGAAACGCTACGGGCTGGATGTGCGCGGTGATGAAGCGTTTTACACCTTCCTCTACCTGACGCGCGATACCTTCTCGCCGTGGGAAAACCTCGCGCTGCTGCTGCAAAACTACGACAAGATTGAGTTTCAGGGGCTGGCGCCAATTGTGCGCGACTTCTACGTCTTTATCCCCACCTGGCTGTGGCCATCGCGCCCGGGTGTTGTGCTTAACACCGCGAATTACTTTACCTGGGAAGTGCTGAATAACCACTCAGGGCTGGCGATTTCGCCAACGCTGATTGGCTCCTTAGTGGTGATGGGCGGCGCGTGGTTTATTCCGCTGGGTGCGGCAGCGGTGGGGCTTATCATCAAATGGTTCGACTGGGTTTATGCCCTGGGCAACCGGGAAACGAACCGCTACAAGGCGGCGATCCTGCACAGCTTTTGCTTCGGGGCGATCTTCAACATGATTGTGCTGGCGCGTGAAGGGCTGGATGCGTTCGCCTCTCGTGTGGTCTTTTTCCTCGCCGTTTTCGCTTTCTGCCTGCTGGCGGCGAAACTGTTGTACTGGTTATTCGATAGCGCCGGGTTGATACAGCGTCGCGGTGCGCGCGCGGTCAAACCGCTCTCCCAGTTGTAAAAGGATCAAACATGACGGATAAGACGGCGGCACCGCTGTATGACTTGCGCGGCCTGAAGTTGATTGGCTGGCGCGATATGCCCCACGCGCTGGATCATCTCTTCGGTGACGGGCGCGTAGAGCAGGGCACGCTGGTGGCAATCAATGCCGAAAAGATGCTGACGCTGGAAGATGATGCCGAGGTTCGCGCGCTGATTGAGGCGGCGGAGTTTAAATACGCCGATGGCATCAGCGTCGTGCGCTCAATACGCAAAAAGTTTCCGCAGGCGCAGGTCTCCCGCGTGGCGGGTGCCGATTTGTGGGAAGCGTTAATGGCGCGGGCAGGGGAGACGGGCACGCCGGTCTTCCTGGTGGGCGGTAAGCCGGACGTGCTGGCGCAAACCGTGCAGAAACTGCGTGACCAGTGGCGGGTGAATGTTGTGGGTTGCCAGGATGGCTACTTCAAACCCGAGCAGCGCGAGGCGCTGTTCGCAGCCATTCGTGACAGCGGGGCGAAGATCGTCACCGTGGCAATGGGCTCGCCGCGGCAGGAGATTTTTATGCGTGACTGCCGCCTTGTCTACCCCGATGCGCTCTATATGGGCGTCGGTGGCACCTACGATGTCTTTACCGGACATGTTAAGCGCGCACCGAAATTCTGGCAGAACCTCGGCCTTGAGTGGCTATACCGTCTGCTGTCGCAGCCTTCGCGCCTGAAGCGCCAGCTCCGTCTGCTGCGTTATTTACGCTGGCACTACAGCGGAAAACTCTGAACCCCTCCGGCGGCGCAATGCGCTGCCTTTCCCTCTCTGGCTGCTCTTTTATTGTGCGCTACCAGGATTTTTTATACACATCGTTTGCCATTTCCGTCGATTTAAGAAACCATTCGCTCTCTCATTGCAGCGCCGCGCTGATTTTGCGCCCTCCCTTTCGCGGGGCGGAGCAGTATCGCCTGCGATGAGATGAGGGAAACTCATAACAATAACCCGCGATGCGGGCGAAGCAAGAAGCAAATACAACAGAGGATTTATGGCCGAAAAACAACCCGAACTTCAGCGTGGGCTGGAGTCTCGTCACATTGAATTAATTGCCCTTGGCGGCACCATCGGCGTTGGCCTGTTTATGGGCGCTGCCAGCACCCTGAAGTGGGCTGGCCCGTCAGTTCTGCTGGCCTATATTATTGCCGGACTTTTCGTCTTCTTTATTATGCGTTCGATGGGCGAAATGCTCTTCCTTGAACCGGTCGCCGGGTCGTTCGCTGTCTACGCTCATCGTTACATGAGCCCCTTCTTTGGTTATCTCACCGCCTGGTCCTACTGGTTTATGTGGATGGCGGTAGGGATTTCGGAAATCACCGCCATTGGCGTCTATGTCCAGTTCTGGTTCCCGGATCTCGCCCAGTGGATACCGGCACTGATTGCCGTTGGGCTGGTGGCGCTGGCGAACCTTGCGGCGGTGCGCCTGTATGGCGAGATTGAGTTCTGGTTTGCGATGATCAAAGTCACCACCATCATTGTGATGATCATCGTGGGCCTGGGCGTGATTTTCTTCGGCTTTGGCAATGGCGGTCACTCCATCGGCTTCAGCAATCTCACCGAGCATGGCGGCTTCTTCGCCGGCGGCTGGAAAGGGTTCCTCACCGCGCTCTGTATTGTTGTCGCCTCGTATCAGGGCGTTGAGCTGATTGGTATTACCGCGGGTGAAGCGAAAAACCCGCAGGTGACGCTGCGCAGTGCGGTAAGCAAGGTGCTGTGGCGCATCCTGATTTTCTATGTCGGCGCAATCTTCGTTATCGTCACTATCTTCCCGTGGAATGAAATTGGTACCAACGGCAGCCCGTTCGTCCTGACCTTCGCGAAAATCGGTATTACCGCGGCGGCAGGTATTATCAACTTTGTTGTGCTGACGGCGGCGCTCTCCGGCTGTAACAGCGGCATGTACAGCTGTGGCCGTATGCTCTATGCACTGGCGAAGAACCGCCAGTTACCGGCAGCGGTTGCCAACGTCTCGAAAAACGGCGTGCCGGCAGTGGGGGTGACTATCTCGATTATCATCCTGCTCATCGGTTCATGCCTGAACTACATCATTCCTAACCCGCAGCGCGTGTTTGTCTATGTCTATAGCGCCAGCGTGTTGCCGGGCATGGTGCCGTGGTTCGTGATCCTGATTAGCCAGCTGCGTTTTCGCAAGGTTCACAAAGAGGCGATTGCCAGCCATCCGTTCCGCTCGATGCTGTTCCCGTGGGCGAACTGGCTCACCATGGCCTTCCTCGTCTGCGTACTGATTGGCATGGGATTCAATGAAGACACCCGTATGTCGCTGTTTGTCGGCGTGATCTTCCTGGCAGCCGTAACGCTGGTATATAAGCTATTTGGCTTCGATCGCCGTGCGGCAACGCCCCGGATGGGTGAATAAGAGACAAAGTGCGCAAAGCATAACCAAACGCGCATTTTTCTTCAAAAAAGCACTAGACAGCTGCCCCCGAAGTCCGTACTATCCACCCCCGCAACGGCGCTACGCGCCCGTAGCTCAGCTGGATAGAGCGCTGCCCTCCGGAGGCAGAGGTCTCAGGTTCGAATCCTGTCGGGCGCGCCATTTTAACCCGGCGCTTGAGCTGCGGTGGTTCGTGAATTATCACGATACCGCGTGAACAGATTTACAGTGGTGGCTATAGCTCAGTTGGTAGAGCCCTGGATTGTGATTCCAGTTGTCGTGGGTTCGAGTCCCATTAGCCACCCCATTATTTAGCAGTAAAAAGTTTCGTGGCGATGCGAAGGTGGCGGAATTGGTAGACGCGCTAGCTTCAGGTGTTAGTGTCCTTACGGACGTGGGGGTTCAAGTCCCCCCCCTCGCACCACAACTTTGATTGAACAAAAAAGTCAAAAAGCAGTAAAAACGGCGAGTAGCGCAGCTTGGTAGCGCAACTGGTTTGGGACCAGTGGGTCGGAGGTTCGAATCCTCTCTCGCCGACCAATTTTGAACCCCGCGTAAGCGGGGTTTTTTGTTTTCTGCGGTTCAGGTTTTCCTCATTTTCCTCTGTTGTTCTTCAGCGACATTCTTATCAGGCGTTGTCGCCTATCAGCTACACGTAAGTTATTAATTAAAAAGAGTTTACTTAAAAGAGCATAGATATGTCGTTCCATAGCGACACATTGTGTCTGCGCAGAAGCGTGTGAAGGCGCTCTCTGCCCGCCACCAGCCTGAATATAGAGGTTTCTTAAAAGGTTGCGTGATGTAACATTTCTTAATGCGGGGTTGGCACGCTATGTGCAATAATACTGGCGTAGATGCTCATTCCATCTCTTATGTTCGCCTTCTGGCCTCATAAACTCAGGAATGACGCAGAGCCGTTTTATGGTGCTTATCGTCCACCGAGAGATGTCGCTTCGGCCTCATCAAACACCATGGGCATAACGTTGAGTGAAGCACCCATTAGTTGTCAAAGACCTGTTTTAACGCCTGTCAGTGTATGCTGACAGGCGTTTTTTTATGGAGGGAGGAAGAGGCTTCGCGCCACAGATAAACTCTGTAACGCGAAGGGAAGGGCTTAAGCGGGCGGATTGTTTTGCAGCGTTAACAGCAGGCCGTCGCGACGCATCGTTGCGGCCTCTTCAGGCTGGCGCAGACGGTCGAGACAGTCTGCGAGCCAGGCGTAATCAAACGCATCCGGGCGCTGTTTCAGCGCAGCGCGGAATGCAATCGTCGCTTCCTGCCACTCGCCGTGTTTCATCAGCGACTGACCGAGCGTGCTCCACAGCAGCGGGCGATCGCCCTGCGTTTTGATCTGCTGGCGCAGCACTTTTTCAACCTGCTCCGGGTTATTGGTCTTCAGACGCGGGATCACCAGCACCAGACGATCGTCATACTGCCGCTTCAGGCCGTCGAGGATGATCTCCTGCGCGGTGTCATGATCGTCACACTCAATTAAGTGCTCCGCCATTGCCACCTGCAGCGCCACCTGGTGACGCGTTTTACGGCTCTGATTCTTCCACCAGCCCTTCAGACCATCGCTGCCCTGATCGGCGCGCGCCTGATCCATAATGCCGATCCACGCCTGCTGTTGCAGCATGTCGCGGTGCTCTTCATCGCCAACGTTAGCTTTCGCCATCGAAGGAATGATATCGAGCAGCGACGTCCACGCACCGGTGCGAATATAGGCCTGTTCCGCCAGACGCAGCACTTCCGGATGGCGCGGCGCGATCTCCAGCAGTTTATCGACGCCGTGACGCGCAGCATGGTTCTCATTGCGCGCCAGTTGCAGACGAACGCGGGTGATCTCGACCGGAATCGGGTCATTCTCTGCCAGTTCGGCAGCACGCTGGAGGTGCTGGTTAGCGCGCATTTCATCGCCTCGCTGCTGGGCGGCTTCCGCTGCCAGCAGATAGTTAACCAGCGGTTGTTCCGCGTGATCGGCATTTTTCGACATCAGCTTCTCAACCTGCTGATAATCGCCTTCCGCCAGCTTCAGCAACGCCTGTTCTGTCTGCTTGCGCGCGCGACGACGCTTACGACCCATAAACCAGCCGCGGGTATGCGCGCCGGTACGGAAGATCCGACGCAGCAGCCACTCCAGGGCAAAGAAGACCACCAGCGTCAGCACCAGCATGATCGCCAGACCCGTGACACTGGTTTCAATGTTGTAGTTATCCGTCTGGATCAGCACATAGCCCTGATGCCCGGCGAGCATCGGGCCCAGCACGATCCCGGCGAGAAGCAGTGCAAAGAGCAATAATACTTTCAGCATGATTATTCTCCCTGCGCTGCATCGGCGGGCGCGGCGGGCGCCTGTTCAGACGGCACAGCGGGCTGCGCGAGCAGATTACGCACGCGGGTCTGCATCAATTTTTCCAGAATCGGCTGGCTCTGGAGCGATTCAGGCAGCTCCATGGCGATAGATTGCTGACCGAGCTTATCCACCTCTTCGAGAAACGCTTTGGTGGCCGCATCGTCCGTATCGTAGTAGGCGCGAACCCACGTCGACACGTTATCCAGCGCCTGTTTATAGGTCTCTTCCTGATGACGCGGAACGGCCTGCGCCGCGACCAGCAGGCGCGAGCGGATGTTCTCACGCAGATAGACATCCTGATTCGGCGCTAACAGCGGTACGGCGGTCTCATCGCGGCGGCGAATGGTAATAAAGCTGTCCATAAAGTTGCGCCAGCTTTTTTGCAGGTTAACGCGCCACTCGCTGATGGAGCTTGAGAGCTCGCCGCTGTCGGAATCCATCGGCGAATCATCGTCGTTATTGTCGGCGAGTCGCAGGTTATCGATCTGGTTGGAGAGCTGGTTCAGCTTGAGAATCGCCCCGTCATAATCGACCTGCGTCACGGAGGAGAGGCTGGCGATATCGTCGGTAATGGCGCGACGCGCACTAATCAGGCTCGGATCGTTCATATCCGCAAGACTTGCGTCAGCGCTTTTCAGCAGCGCGGCCGCGGTGGTGACATCCTGATCGCTCCACAGCTTACGGCCCGCCAGTTTGACGAGGAAGTCAGCCTGCGCCAGCTGCCAGGTTTTGGCATCGGAGCCGGAGATGGTCGCGACTTTCTGCTGAACTTCATCAAGCTGCTTCGCCAGCGCTTCGCTTTGGCGTTTTTCTGCCGCCAGCGCATCAGCCTGCTGCTTAATCACCCCTTCCAGCTCAGTACGCTGCTTATCCTGCGTCTGTTGTAGCGCGATCAGCTGGTCGGCGATTTCGCCATTGCTGGTCTGCAGGGTTTTATTTTGATGCTTCACCCAGCCATAAAGCCCGGCGCCCGATGCCAGCGCAATAGCGATGGCGATCGCGCTTAGCGCGAGGCTGGTCCTGTTAGCGCGTCTCTTCTTCTCTGCTTTCTCCGGCGGCGGCGTTACGCCGTCAGCCGCTTTGGTCTCTTCAACCACGGCGGAGGAGTTTTCGTGTTCCGTCATTATGGCTTCCCATTATGAGAGTTATTGTAATGCGCGAAGCAGCGCATCGTTGTCGGCATTGTCAGCGACCTGAATCTCTTGCCAGCCCAGTTCCCGGGCAAGGTTCGCCAGACGTTCGCTTACCACCACCAGGCGGCAGCGAAGTAACCAGTTCTCCCGATACCAGGGAGGAATAAGTGAAAAAAGTTGCTGCAGCATTTCGCCGCTGGTGACCACCAGCGTTGAGACACCCCGCGTATGCCAGCGCATCGCTTCTTCTGCACCGTCATAAAATTTTGCACTGCGTTGATAACACTCGCAAAATTCAACATTCGCGCCGCGCTCAGCCAACGTTTCCGCCAACAGCTCGCGTCCGCCGTTGCCCCGTAAGATTAGCGCATGCTTGCCCTGAACATCTTGCAATTCAGGTAATTGTAGCAACACTTCGCTGATTTCCCGGTCGTGAGGGTAGCGCACATCGATACCGCTTACCGTATGCAGCGCGAGTGCGGTGGTCCGTCCAATGGCAAACCAGGCCGGTTCCGTCGGGAAGGAGAGGCCAGCCTGCTGCAAATGGGCATGCGCGAAGGAGACAGCGTGCTGCGACAGCACAAAAGCGAGGTCATTCGCGCCGAGCCTGGCAAGCTGCCCGGGTAATAAAGGCAGTTCACGACCCGGCGTGAATTCAATTAACGGAAAGCTCCAGGCCACCAAACCCAGTGTGCGCAGTCGGCTCACTAACTCTTCCCCGGAGGGAGAGGGACGGGTGACCAGGATACTCATGCGGGGGCTTCTCCGTTGTAAATATCAGCAAGAATGGCGCGCGCGCCGTTATCCAGCAGCTCTTCGGCCAGCGAGATGCCCATTTTTAGCGCATCTTCCGGTTGGCCGCGACGCTCGCCGCGTATCATCGTCGAACCATCCGGCGCGCCAACCAGCCCGCGCAACCAGAGCTCGCCGTTAATCAATTCAGCATAGCTGCCGATTGGCACCTGGCAGCCGCCTTCAAGACGGGTATTCATCGCCCGCTCGGCTTTAACGCGGATTGCGGTCTCATCATGATTCAGCGGCTGCAGCAGCGCGCGGGTGCGCGCATCGTCAAGACGGCACTCAACGCCTACCGCGCCCTGGCCTACGGCCGGGAGTGAGATTTCCGGCGGCAGCGCCCAGCGTACGCGATCGCTAAGACCCAGGCGGTTAAGACCGGCGACGGCGAGGATAATCGCATCGTATTCGCCGTTATCGAGCTTGCTCAGGCGGGTGCCAACGTTGCCGCGCAGCGAGCGGATCACCAGATCGGGGCGCAGCGCAGCCAGCTGACACTGGCGACGTAAACTTGAGGTGCCGACAATACTGCCTGCGGGCAGTTCGTCCAGAGACTTATAACGGTTAGAGACAAAGGCGTCGCGCGGATCGTCGCGTTCGCAAATCGTCACCAGACCGAGTCCATCGGGAAAGTCGACCGGGACATCTTTCATTGAGTGCACGGCGATGTCGGCGTGGTTGTCGAGCAGCGCCCGTTCAAGCTCTTTGACGAACAGGCCTTTGCCACCCACTTTCGCCAGCGGCGTATCGAGGATCACATCGCCGCGCGTGACCATCGGCACCAGCTCAACGGCTAACCCCGGATGGCTCGCTTCAAGGCGCGCTTTTACATAATGTGCCTGCCAGAGCGCAAGCGGGCTTTGCCGTGTGGCAATTCTTAAAACATTGTCTACCATGCTTGATACCGTCAATTTCGTCCGTTGACCATCCTAACACTGTTGCATTAGGGTGTCAGTGTTCACGGTCGATTGCGGGTCTCGCGCCGCGCAACAGGCGCAGCGCGGGATGTAATTCGGAATTTACAGAGTGCGTTTAATGCTAAACTGGTTTGTAGCGCATCTTTCTTTACGGTCAATGAGCAAGGTGTTAGATTGATCACGTTTTAGACCATTTTTTCGTCTGTCCTCCCATAACGATAACGACGAAAAAAGGGCAACGGCTACTTTTGGATTTTCTGTCTACGCACCCCTTTTCAAGCTGCGGCCTACAAAACATCAGCATGAAGGTGTGTATAAAACATCAGGCGATATGTCTTGTACCTCTATATTGAGACGCTGAAACAGCGACTGGATGCCATTAATCAACTGCGTGTGGATCGCGCGCTTGCTGCCATGGGCCCTGCTTTTCAGCAGGTTTACAGTCTGCTGCCGACATTACTGCACTATCACCATCCGCTGATGCCTGGCTACCTTGACGGTAACGTTCCCAATGGCATTTGCCTCTACACGCCTGATGAAAACCAACTCCACTACCTGAACGAACTTGAGCTGAACCGTGGCCTGCCTGCGCAGGATGCGCCGACCGGCGAACTGCCGATCACCGGCGTCTACTCCATGGGCAGCACCTCTTCGGTTGGGCAGAGCTGCTCTTCCGATCTCGATATCTGGGTCTGCCACCAATCCTGGCTCGATAACGACGAGCGCCAGCTGTTACAGCGTAAATGCAGCCTGCTGGAGAGCTGGGCGGCTTCCCTTGGCGTGGAAGTGAGCTTCTTCCTGATTGATGAGAACCGCTTCCGCCATAATGAAAGCGGCAGCCTCGGCGGCGAAGATTGCGGCTCAACGCAGCACATTTTACTGCTCGATGAGTTCTACCGCACCGCCGTGCGCCTGGCAGGTAAACGTATTCTGTGGAATATGGTGCCGGGCGACGAAGAGGAGAATTACGACGATTACGTCATGACGCTTTACGCGCAGGGCGTGCTGACCCCGAACGAGTGGCTCGATCTGGGCGGCTTAAGCTCGCTCTCGGCGGAAGAGTATTTCGGTGCCAGCCTATGGCAGCTCTATAAGAGTATCGACTCGCCCTATAAAGCGGTGCTGAAAACCCTGCTGCTCGAAGCCTACTCCTGGGAATATCCGAATACCCGCCTGCTGGCGAAAGATATCAAACAGCGCCTGCACGATGGTGAGATCGTCTCCTTCGGTCTCGATCACTACTGCATGATGCTTGAGCGCGTCACCCACTATCTGGAAGCGATTGAGGATCCGACGCGTCTTGACCTGGTACGTCGATGTTTCTACTTAAAAGTGTGTGAAAAACTGAGCCGCGAACGCGCCTGCGTCGGCTGGCGCCGCGAGGTGATCACGCAGTTAGTGAAAGAGTGGGGCTGGGACGAAGCGCGCCTCGCAATGCTCGATAACCGCGCCAACTGGAAAATCGATCAGGTGCGCGAAGCGCACAATGAGCTGCTTGATGCGATGATGCAGAGCTACCGTAACCTGATCCGCTTTGCCCGCCGTAATAACCTGAGCGTCTCCGCCAGCCCGCAGGATATCGGGGTATTAACCCGTAAACTCTACGCAGCGTTTGAAGCGCTGCCGGGCAAAGTGACGCTGGTGAACCCGCAGATTTCACCGGATCTCTCCGAACCGAACTTAACCTTTATTCATGTGCCGCCGGGCCGCGCCAACCGTACCGGTTGGTATCTCTACAACCGTGCGCCGAACATGGACTCCATCGTCAGCCATCAGCCGCTGGAGTATAACCGCTACCTGAATAAGCTGGTGGCCTGGGCGTGGTTCAATGGCCTGCTGACATCGCGTACGCGCCTGTTTATTAAGGGCAACGGCATTGTCGATCTGCCGAAGCTGCAGGAGATGGTTGCTGATGTCTCGCACCACTTCCCGCTGCGCCTACCTGCGCCGACGCCGAAAGCGCTCTACAGCCCGTGCGAAATCCGCCATCTGGCGATTATCGTCAACCTGGAGTACGACCCGACCGCGGCGTTCCGTAACCAGGTGGTGCACTTTGATTTCCGTAAGCTTGATGTCTTCAGCTTCGGCGAGCAGCAAAACTGCCTCGTTGGCAGCGTCGATCTGCTCTACCGCAACTCGTGGAACGAAGTGCGTACTTTGCACTTCAACGGCGAGCAGGCGATGATTGAAGCGCTGAAAACCATCCTCGGCAAAATGCACCAGGATGCCGCGCCGCCGGACAGCGTCGAAGTCTTCTGTTACAGCCAGCATCTGCGTGGCCTGATCCGCACCCGCGTGCAGCAGTTGGTCTCTGAATGTATCGAACTGCGCCTCTCGACGACGCGTCACGAAACCGGGCGCTTTAAAGCGCTGCGCGTGGCGGGGCAAACCTGGGGCCTGTTCTTCGAGCGCGTGAACGTTTCGGTGCAGAAGCTGGAAAACGCTATCGAGTTTTACGGTGCCATCTCCCACAACAAGCTGCATGGTTTGTCAGTGCAGGTGGAGACCAACCACGTCGAATTACCGGCGGTGGTGGATGGTTTTGCCAGCGAAGGGATTATTCAGTTCTTCTTTGAAGAGGCGGGGGAAGAGGGCTTTAACATCTATATTCTGGATGAGAGCAACCGCGCCGAAGTGTATCACCACTGCGAAGGCAGCAAAGAGGAGCTGGTGCGCGACGTGAGCCGCTTCTTCTCCTCCTCCCACGATCGTTTTACCTACGGCTCAAGCTTTATCAACTTCAACCTGCCGCAGTTCTACCAGATTGTGAATGTTGAAGGGCGCGCGCAGGTGATTCCGTTCCGCAACCAGGCGATCAGCACCGCATCGCCAGCCAATCAGGATAACGCCGCACCGCTGTTGCAGCAGTACTTCTCCTGATATTGCTGCCCGGTCTCCCGGGCAGTGCGTCTTAGCGGAAAGTGACGCTTTCGCCTGCTTGCTGGCTTGCCGCCTGCTCCAGCAGATCCCAGAAGGTTTCGCCGCTGCGATCGCAGACCCACTCATCCCCTTTGAGATTGAAATGGTAACCGCCCTGTTTTGTCGCCAGCCACACCTGGTGTAGCGGTTCCTGACGGTTAATAATGATTTTACTGCCGTTCTCAAAGCTGAGGGTTAATACGCCGCCGTTGATTTCACAGTCGATATCGCTATCGCCGTCCCAGTCATCCAGGCGTTCTTCGATGGTGAGCCACAGGCCGTCGGCGAGGCGATGAAATTCTGAATCGTTCATTCTGCTTTCCTATTTTTTATGATGGCCGCAGTATAACGCGAAACATTTCCCGTTGCCCTAAACGTGCAAACTCTTGCTTTTGTGTCTTCTCCTGCGATGATAGAGCGCAGTAAGAATGAACTCACAGGCAACGATAATGAAAGATCTGTTTCGCACGCTGGCCGTAGTGCTGACTCTGTTCAGCCTGACGGGCTGTGGTCTGAAAGGGCCGCTCTACTTCCCTCCGGCCGATAAAACCGCGCCGCCGCCAACCAAAACGCAGGAGAGCACGATCCAGCCTACTATTCCAAATAGTAACGATCGGGGCGATACCGGCTCGCCGACCCAGGTGAATTATTGACGTTACCGCTCTGTACCCGCGTAAATGGAGTAGATAATGCAGTTCTCAAAGATGCATGGCCTTGGCAACGATTTTATGGTCGTCGACGCGGTGACGCAGAATCTCTTTTTCTCCCCGGAGTTGATCCGTCGTCTGGCGGATCGCCATCTTGGCGTAGGCTTCGATCAGCTGCTGGTGGTTGAGCCTCCTTACGATCCAGAACTCGATTTTCACTACCGTATTTTTAACGCTGACGGCAGCGAAGTGTCGCAGTGCGGCAACGGCGCGCGCTGTTTTGCCCGTTTTGTGCGTCTGAAAGGTTTGACCAATAAACGTGACATTCGCGTCAGTACGGCGAACGGGCGTATGGTATTGAGCGTAACGGAAGATGAGCTGGTGCGCGTTAATATGGGCGAACCGAACTTCGAACCGTCGCAGGTGCCGTTTCGCGCGAACAAAGCTGAGAAGACCTATATTATGCGCGCGGCGGAACAAACCGTGCTCTGCGGCGTCGTATCGATGGGCAACCCGCACTGTGTTATCCAGGTCGATAGCGTGGAAAACGCGCCGGTAGAGACGCTGGGACCGGTGCTGGAGAGCCATGAGCGCTTTCCTGAGCGCGCCAATATCGGCTTTATGCAGGTCGTCAAAACCGATCATATCCGCCTGCGCGTTTTCGAGCGCGGCGCAGGTGAAACGCAGGCGTGCGGAAGCGGTGCCTGCGCAGCCGTTGCCGTCGGCATTCAGCAAGGCTTGCTGGCGGAAAGCGTTCGTGTGGAGTTACCGGGCGGTCGACTTGATATCGCCTGGAAAGGCCCGGGCCAACCGCTGTACATGACTGGCCCGGCGGCACATGTCTATGACGGGTTTATTCATCTATGAAGCAACCAGGGGAAGAATTGCAGGAGACGCTGACGGAGCTGGAAGATCAGACCGTTGCCGACTATTTGGTGCGCCATCCTGACTTCTTTATCCGTAACGCGCGGCTGGTGGAACAGATGCGCGTGCCGCATGCGGTGCGCGACACGGTTTCTCTGGTGGAGTGGCATATGGCGCGCTCGCGCAACCACATCAACGCGCTGGAAGAGAACATGACGCTGTTGATGGAGCAGGCGAGCGCCAACGAAGGGCTCTTTTATCGCCTGCTGCGTCTGCAAAGCCGGCTGGCTTCCGCGCCAAGCCTTGATGAGATGCTGAACCGCCTGCACCGCTGGGCGCGTGATTTAGGGCTGGCGGGCGCCACGGTGCGCCTCTTTCCGGATCGCTGGCGTCTCGGCGCGCCGTCGCGCTATACCCATCTCTCCCTCTCGCGTCAGGCGTTTGAGCCACTGCGCATTCAGCGCCTTGGCCACCAGCATCACTATCTGGGATCGCTCAACGGGCCGGAGCTGTTGCTGCTGTTGCCGGAAGCGAAAGCCATCGGATCAGTGGCGATGTCGCTGATGGGGCAAGATGGCTCGCTCGGCGTGGTGCTGTTCAGCAGCCGCGATCCGCACCATTATCAACATGGCCAGGGTACCCAGCTGCTGGAGGAGATCGCGCAGATGCTGCCGGATCTGCTTGAGCGCTGGATCGCGCGCGCATGACCGCTTCGCCGCTCTGCCCGCTCGTTACCCGCTTTTTGCGTTACCTCGGCGTTGAGCGCCAGCTCAGCCCGATCACCCTGCGCAACTATCAGCGCCAGCTGGACGCCATTATGGCGATGGCGGACGATCTCGGCCTTAAAAGCTGGCAACAGTGCGATGCTGCCACGGTGCGCTCGATTGCCACCCGCAGCCGCCGCAAAGGGCTGGGCGCGGCGAGTCTCGCGCTACGGCTCTCGGCACTGCGCAGCTTCTTCGACTGGCTGGTGAGCCAGGGCGAACTGCCCGCCAACCCAGCGAAAGGGATCTCGGCGCCGAAAGCCGCGCGCCATCTGCCGAAAAATATCGATGTCGATGATGTAAACCGCCTGCTGGAGATCGACATTAACGATCCGCTGGCGGTGCGCGACCGCGCGATGCTGGAAGTGATGTACGGCGCGGGCCTGCGTCTGTCTGAACTGGTCAATCTCGATATCAAACACCTCGATCTGGAGAGCGGCGAAGTGTGGGTGCTCGGCAAAGGCAGCAAAGAGCGCCGCGTGCCGATAGGCCGCAATGCGGTGAGCTGGGTTGAGCACTGGCTCGATCTGCGCGAACTGTTTGGCGCGCAGGACGATGCGCTGTTCCTCTCAAAGCTCGGCAAGCGCATCTCGGCGCGCAACGTGCAGAAACGGTTTGCCGAATGGGGCATCAAGCAGGGGCTGAACAGCCATGTGCATCCGCATAAACTGCGCCACTCCTTTGCCACCCATATGCTGGAGTCGAGCGGCGATCTGCGCGGCGTGCAGGAGCTGCTCGGGCACGCCAATTTATCCACCACCCAGATCTACACCCATCTTGATTTTCAACACCTTGCTTCGGTCTACGATGCGGCGCATCCGCGCGCAAAACGGGGGAAATAATGCGTTTTTACCGCCCACCAGGCGAGATCTCGGCGATCACTTTCGACCTGGACGACACCCTTTATGACAACCGGCTGGTGATCCAGCGTACAGAGCAGGAGTCGCTGGCCTTTTTGCAGGGCTACCACCCGGCGCTCAGCACGCTGGAGAACAGCGAATTCAAGCGCCTGCGCCAGGCGCTGCGCGAAACCGAGCCGGATATCTACCACGATGTCACCGAGTGGCGGCGACGCGCCGTTGAGCGCGCTATGCTCGATGCCGGGCTGACGGCAGCAGAGGCCGCGGCCGGTGCCGAAGCCGCCATGGCCAACTTTGCGCACTGGCGCAGCCGTATTGATGTCCCGGACGAGACTCACGACACGCTGGCGAAGCTGGCAGAAAAGTGGCCGCTGGTGGCGATCACTAACGGTAATGCGCAGCCGGAGCTGTTCGGGCTCGGCGACTATTTCAAATTTGTTCTGCGCGCCGGGCCGGACGGGCGCTCAAAACCCTTCAGCGATATGTATCACCTCGCTGCTGAGCGTCTTGGCGTGCCTATTGGCAACATTTTGCACGTTGGCGACGATCTCACCACCGACGTTGCGGGCGCGATCCGCTGCGGCATGCAGGCCTGCTGGATCAAACCCGAGGGCGCAGATCTGCTGCAAGCCAGCGACAGCCGCCTGTTGCCGCATATGGAAATTTCGCGGTTGGCATCCCTCACTACGCTGATATAATCACCCATTGTTCTGTATAAAATACCAGGGTTTTGGTGGCGGGCGCGGCGCGAATACGCCCACGCAAACCGGACCCTGGTACGCGAAGCGCCACCGGCGTTTTGTTCAATTCCTGATGACTACGCGACGGTACCTATGGACGTTTCTTATCTGCTCGACAGCCTCAATGACAAACAGCGCGACGCCGTAGCGGCGACACGCAGCAATATGCTGGTGCTGGCGGGAGCGGGAAGCGGCAAGACGCGCGTGCTGGTGCACCGTATCGCATGGCTGATCACCGTAGAGAACTGCTCGCCCTTCTCGATTATGGCGGTCACCTTTACCAACAAAGCGGCGGCGGAGATGCGCCACCGTATCGGCCAGCTGATAGGTACCACCCAGGGCGGCATGTGGGTCGGCACCTTCCACGGGCTGGCGCACCGGCTGCTGCGCGCGCACCATATGGACGCGAAGCTGCCGCAGGATTTCCAGATCCTCGATAGCGAAGATCAGCTGCGCCTGCTCAAGCGCCTGATCAAAGCGATGAACCTTGATGAGAAGCAGTGGCCAGCGCGCCAGGCGATGTACTACATCAACGGTCAAAAAGATGAGGGCATTCGCCCGCACCATATTCAAAGCTTCGGCAATCCGGTGGAGCAGACCTGGCAGAAGGTCTACCAGGCCTATCAGGAGGCGTGCGATCGCGCCGGGCTGGTCGATTTTGCTGAGCTGCTGCTGCGCGCCCATGAGTTGTGGCTGAACAAACCGCATATTCTGCAGCACTATCGCGAACGCTTTACCAATATCCTGGTGGATGAGTTCCAGGATACTAACAACATTCAGTACGCGTGGATCCGCCTGCTGGCGGGCGATACCGGCAAGGTGATGATTGTCGGCGACGATGACCAGTCGATCTACGGCTGGCGCGGCGCGCAGGTGGAGAACATCCAGCGCTTCCTCACCGATTTTCCCGGCGCGCAAACCATTCGTCTTGAGCAGAACTACCGCTCTACCAGCAATATTCTGAGCGCCGCCAACGCCCTGATTGAGAACAACAACGGGCGTCTGGGGAAAAAGCTGTGGACCGAAGGGACCGCCGGCGAGCCAATCTCCCTCTACTGCGCGTTTAACGAGCTGGATGAAGCGCGTTTCGTGGTTAATCGCATCAAAGCCTGGCAGGACAACGGCGGCCAACTGACGCAGTGCGCCATCCTCTATCGCAGCAACGCCCAGTCGCGCGTGCTGGAAGAGGCGTTACTGCAGACGAGCATGCCCTATCGCATCTATGGCGGCATGCGCTTCTTCGAACGTCAGGAGATTAAAGATGCGCTCGCCTATCTGCGCCTGATCGCTAACCGTAACGATGACGCCGCGTATGAGCGCGTGGTGAATACGCCGACGCGCGGCATTGGCGATCGCACTTTAGACGTTGTTCGCCAGACCTCCCGCGAGCGCCAGCTGACGCTGTGGCAGGCGACCCGCGAGCTGCTGCAAGAGAAAGCGCTGGCGGGCCGTGCGGCGGGCGCGTTGCAGCGTTTTCTTGAGCTAATCGACGCGCTGGCGCAGGAGACGGCGGATATGCCGCTGCATGTGCAAACCGACCGGGTGATCAGCGATTCCGGCCTGCGCGCGATGTACGAGCAGGAGAAGGGTGAAAAAGGCCAGACGAGAATTGAGAACTTAGAGGAGCTGGTCACCGCAACGCGGCAGTTCAGCTACAACGAAGAAGATGAAGATTTAATGCCGCTGCAGGCGTTCCTCTCCCACGCGGCGCTGGAAGCGGGCGAAGGGCAGGCGGACACCTGGCAGGACGCGGTGCAGTTGATGACGTTGCACTCGGCGAAAGGGCTTGAGTTCCCGCAGGTGTTTATTGTCGGCATGGAAGAGGGGATGTTCCCGAGTCAGATGTCCCTTGACGAGGGCGGCCGTCTGGAAGAGGAGCGCCGTCTGGCCTATGTCGGCGTCACGCGCGCGATGCAAAAACTGACCTTAACCTACGCGGAAACGCGTCGGCTGTATGGTAAAGAGGTTTATCACCGCCCTTCGCGCTTTATCGGCGAGCTGCCGGAAGAGTGTGTTGAAGAGGTGCGTTTGCGCGCCAGCATCAGCCGTCCGGTCAGCCATCAGCGGATGGGCACGCCGGTGGCGCAGAGCGATACGGGCTATAAGCTTGGTCAGCGCGTGCGCCACGCCAAATTTGGCGAAGGCACGGTGGTGAATATGGAAGGCAGCGGCGAGCACAGCCGCTTGCAGGTGGCGTTCCAGGGGCAGGGTATTAAGTGGTTAGTCGCCGCCTATGCGAAGCTCGAAACCGTGTAACCTTCAGAAAAATATCATCATTTTGTAATATTCTGCTAGCCTTATACGCTGAAGGGCAAATATTGCTCTTTAGCGTTTCGTTGCGTGTTGACGCCTCCTGAGTGCTGGCGTAACATGCGCGCACGATCACGCTAAGAGGACATTCGCCTTGGACACACCCAGTAGATGCTGGCTCAATTTCCTGGATTTCAGGAACAACTCCTAAGGCTTTCTCCTCACGCTGATGGCCTTAGAGGTTGTCGGCGACCCGCTTTATCCCCGTCGCGCTGAGTCAGACTGTTTAATGGTCTGAAACCCCAATTGTTTCTTGTGTGCCCTGCGAACTGTCCGATATTTTTTGCATTGGGAGTCCCGGCCATGCTGAGCGCATTTCAACTGGAAAACAATCGTTTAAGCCGTCTTGAGGCTGACGAAATCAAACACCTCGCCAGCTCGGTTTGGGTTGATTTGGTCGAGCCGGACGATGATGAACGTACCCGCGTGCAAACGGAATTGGGCCAGAATCTGGCTACGCGACCTGAACTGGAAGACATCGAAGCCTCGGCGCGTTTTTTCGAAGACGAAGATGGTCTGCACATCCACTCCTTCTTCTTTTATGAAGATGCAGAGGATCACGCAGGCAACTCAACGGTAGCATTCACCATTCGCGAAGGGCGTCTCTTTACCCTGCGCGAGCGCGAACTGCCCGCGTTTCGTCTCTACCGTATGCGCGCCCGCAGCCAGGAGATGGTTGACGGCAACGCCTACGAGTTGCTGCTCGATCTCTTCGAAACCAAAATCGAACAGCTGGCGGATGAGATTGAAAACATCTACAGCGATCTGGAAAAGCTCAGCCGCGTCATTATGGAAGGGCAGCAGGGCGATGAGTATGACGAAGCGCTCTCGACGCTTGCGGAGCAGGAAGATATCGGCTGGAAAGTGCGGTTGTGTCTGATGGATACCCAGCGTGCGCTGAACTTCCTGGTGCGTAAAGCGCGTTTACCGGCGGGTCAGCTTGAGCAGGCGCGCGAGATCCTGCGCGATATCGAATCGCTGCTGCCGCATAACGAATCCCTGTTCCAGAAGGTGAACTTCCTGATGCAGGCGGCAATGGGTTTTATCAATATCGAGCAGAACCGAATCATCAAGATCTTCTCGGTGGTATCGGTAGTGTTTCTGCCGCCAACGCTGGTGGCATCAAGCTATGGGATGAACTTCGAGTTTATGCCCGAGCTGCACTGGAGCTTCGGCTATCCCGGCGCGATTATCTTTATGATCCTTGCCGGTCTTGCCCCCTACCTCTACTTCAAGCGCCGCAACTGGCTTTGAAGCCAAAAAAAGGTTCAGCCTGCGCTGAACCTTTTTTCTTTACAGGCCCCAGGTCTGGATGCCTTTAACTTTATATTCGTGATACCAGACATTTGTTCGCATCATGATAAGCATGGGTACGATAAAGGAGAGGAAAGGGAAACCTATAAGAGCGGCGACTAATAATCCCAGTACGTTCAGCCCAATAGAGGTCAGCGCTTTTTTCCACAGGCCCAGGATAAAGAGATAAATACAGCCGAAGAAGAATGCGTAGAAGTTTTGGTTAACTGTTACTTTCTCCCCAAACTTCATCTGCTTAAACGCTTGTTTCCACGCCGGAGTAGGACGCCAGAATCCGGGGTAGCCATTCTTTTCAAAAAATGCGAAGCGATACTTCCACTTGTCGCTCAGCGATTCATCTTTCTGGTAATCATAGTCGTTGATAGTACTCATTTTCCTCTCCTGAAAAACCCTGTCTTTTAAACTAATTAGCTGTTTTTACTTCCGTTGGCGCGAACATAAACATAAAAAATACCAGGCCGTCGAACCAAATATAGATCTGAGCGCCGAGCAGCAGATATTCATCATCCAGCACGAAACCTGCCGCGGAGACCACTGGCGAAATGAGATAAACCAGGATCGACAAAATGACGACATAACGCCCCTTTAATCCACTATCCCGGCAGCGCTGCGCATTGATATTGATCTTCACCCACGTGTAAACCAGCAGGCAGAGCAGCGGCAGTATGGGAAGCTTCGCCACGCTAACCATGGCAATTAAAAAAACAATATGCAGAAGCATAAAAGTAAGGAAATAGGGCTTACGCGCGAGGCATGCCTTGCCTGTTGGCCAAAAAATCCTGCGGATCATTTTTCCGGGTCGTCCTGAATAGCGTAATAATAAAGCGGCGAACATACCATTCAGTAGATTAATATGCGACGCGACGATCGAATAACCCACGAATATTTGTAGGTAGCGGGCGGCAATTCCGCCCGTCTGATTTGTTCCCTAAGCGGAATTAGCGTGTTTTACGTAATGCGCGCTGGGTATAAAGGGCATCCATTACGAAGATCGCCAGTGCCACCCAAATAAAGCCAAAGGTCACCATTTTATCCGCGCCGGGATGCTCACCGTAAAAGGTCACTGCCAGCACGAACATCAGCGTCGGGCCGATGTACTGAAAGAAACCGAGGGTTGAGAGGCGCAGACGTGTTGCCGCCCCGGTAAAGCAGAGCAGCGGCACGGTGGTCACCACGCCCGCCGCGATCAGCAGCAGATTGAGTGACAAGCTGTTTTGCGACATATGACTGGTCGGGCTATCGGTAATGCCGAACAGCCAGATGGCCGCCACCGGCAGTAACCATAAGGTCTCTATCAGCATGCCGGTTTGCGCCTCAACGGCGATTTTCTTTCGCAGCAGGCCGTAGAAGGCGAAGCTAAAGGCGAGGCCGAGGGCGATCACCGGCAGCGAACCAAAGGTCCAGAGCTGCACCAGCACGCCGAGCGCGGCGAGGATCACCGCCAGCCACTGCATGCGGCGGAAACGCTCGCCCAGGAAAAGCATCCCCAACAGGATATTCACCAGCGGGTTAATAAAGTAGCCGAGGCTCGCTTCCAGCATATGGTTATGGTTGACCGCCCAGATAAACAGCAGCCAGTTACCGCCCACCAGCACCGCCGAGACCGCCAGCAGCAAAATCTTTTTCGGCGTTTGCAGCAGCGCTTTCACGCTCTTCCACTGGCGGCTTACGCTTATTAGCGCCAGCATAAAAAAGAAGGACCAGATGACGCGGTGAGTCAGGATCTCATCGGCGGGAACATACCAAATCACTTTGAAGTAGGCGGGCGCGATGCCCCAGATAAAATAAGCGGCGAGCGCAAGTAATACGCCAAGCCGCGTCTGCTTTGCATCCATCAGAAAGACTCGTTGCGAAAATGTAACCGCATGGTACCCGATTTCGCAGGCCTGCTCACCCCACCATATAGGTAGCGGTTGCGCTGGCGATATGCACCTGCTCCTCGTTATGCAGCTCCACGCGTGCAACCGCGACCTTATTACCGGCACGTAGCAAACTGCTGCTGGCAGTAAACCGCGTACCGCGGCCGGGTCGCAGATAATCAACACGCAGATCAATCGTCCCCATGCGCGCCAGGCGCTGGCGCAGCTCCTCTTCGCTAATGGTTTCATGGCGGGTGAGGGTGCTGCCGACGCATACCAGCCCGGCGGCGACATCCAGCGCAGAGGCAATCACCCCACCGTGGAGAATGCTCTGCGCCCAGTTACCGACCATCATCGGCTGGTTATTGAAATGCAGTTCTGCGAACGCTTTTTCATAGCGCCCCAGCTCCAGGCCTAACGCACGGTTGTAGGGCATGTGATAGACAAAAATCTCGCCCACCATTTGCAGGGCTTGATCGGCGGTAAGAACGGCTGACATATCAATCTGATCCGATGAGTTAATGGAGTGTTAATTTTATGCTCAATGTTTGTTGATTGCTACTTTAAGAGCGATAGACGAGCAGTGACGCAAGAAATATGTAGAATACGTGCGGATAAGACTATTAACTAACTCAACAATAATTCGGAGCTTAAACCGATGCGCACCTGGCCGGGGTATATTTTCGCAGTGCTGGCACTGCCGTTTATGGCACTCGCACAAGAAGCAACCATCAAAGAAGTCCATGATGCGCCCGCTGTGCGCGGTAGCATCATTGCGAATATGTTGCAGGACCACGATAATCCGTTCACGCTCTATCCGTATGAATCCAACTATGTGCTTTATACCGATACCAGCGATCTGAATAAGGAAGCGATCCGCTCCTACAACTGGGCTGACAACGCGCGTAAAGATGAAGTGAAGTTCCAGATAAGCCTGGCCTTCCCCTTCTGGCGCGGCATTCTCGGGCCAAACTCGGTATTAGGCGGCTCCTATACGCAAAAATCCTGGTGGCAGCTCTCCAACAGCGGCGAGTCTTCTCCCTTCCGTGAAACTAACTATGAACCGCAGCTGTTCCTCGGTTTCGCCACGGATTACCGATTTGCCGGTTGGACGCTGCGTGACGTGGAAGTTGGCTTCAACCATGACTCCAACGGCCGCTCCGATCCCACCTCGCGCAGCTGGAACCGTGCTTACACCCGCCTGATGGCGCAAAACGGTAACTGGATGGTGGAAGTGAAGCCCTGGTATGTCGTAGGCTCCACGGACGACAACCCGGATATCACCAAATATATGGGTTACTACCAGCTGAAAATCGGTTACGAAATTGGTGATGCGATCCTCAGCGCGAAAGGGCAGTACAACTGGAATACCGGCTACGGCGGCGCAGAAATCGGCCTCAGCTACCCGGTGACCAAACACGTTCGCCTCTATACTCAGGTTTACAGCGGCTATGGCGAATCGCTGATTGATTATAATTTCAATCAAACCCGCTTCGGCGTGGGCGTGATGCTCAACGATCTGTTTTAAGGCATTGCAGTTTCAGTCACAGGCGCTGAAAATAGCGCCTGTTTTTATTTCAGGCAAATGGGGTCAATGTGGCGCAGGCGGAAGTATTGAATCAGGAATCGCTGGCTAAACAGGTTTTACAAGAGACCTTTGGCTACCAGCAGTTCCGCCCTGGCCAGCAGGATATTATCGACACCGTGCTTGGCGGTCGCGACTGCCTGGTGGTGATGCCGACCGGCGGCGGCAAATCGCTCTGCTACCAAATTCCGGCGCTGGTGCTGGAAGGGCTGACGGTTGTGGTCTCGCCGCTTATCTCGCTGATGAAAGATCAGGTCGACCAACTGCTCGCCAACGGCGTGGCGGCGGCCTGTCTCAACTCGTCCCAGAGCCGCGAGCAGCAGCTTGAGGTGGTAAACGGCTGTCGCAACGGGCAGATCCGTCTGCTCTATATCGCGCCTGAACGCCTGATGCTCGACAACTTCCTTGACCAGCTGCGCCAGTGGAACACGGTGCTTATCGCCGTCGACGAAGCGCACTGTATCTCCCAGTGGGGACACGATTTCCGCCCGGAATACGCCGCGCTCGGCCAATTGCGCCATATGCTACCCAACGTGCCTTTTATGGCACTTACCGCGACCGCCGATGACACCACGCGCCGCGATATTGAGCGTCTGCTCAGCCTTAACGATCCGCTGATTCAGGTCAGCAGTTTCGACCGCCCAAACATTCGCTACATGCTGATGGAGAAGTTTAAGCCTCTCGACCAGTTACTGCGCTATGTGCAGGAGCAGCGGGGCAAATGCGGCATCATTTACTGCAACAGCCGGGCGAAAGTGGAAGATACCGCCGCGCGCCTACAGGGCCGGGGCTTTAGCGCCGCGCCTTATCACGCCGGGCTGGAGAACGAGGTTCGCGCGCGGGTGCAGGAGCAGTTCCAGCGCGATGACCTGCAAATCGTGGTTGCTACCGTCGCCTTTGGCATGGGCATTAACAAACCCAACGTCCGCTTTGTGGTGCACTTCGACATTCCGCGTAATATCGAATCCTACTACCAGGAGACCGGTCGCGCCGGGCGCGATGGCCTGCCCGCAGAAGCGATGCTGTTTTACGATCCGGCAGATATGGCCTGGCTGCGCCGCTGCCTGGAGGAGAAGCCCGCCGGGCCGTTGCAGGATATCGAGCGCCACAAGCTCAATGCGATGGGTGCCTTTGCCGAAGCGCAAACCTGCCGTCGGCTGGTGCTGCTCAACTACTTTGGCGAAGGGCGTCACGCGCCGTGCGGCAACTGCGATATCTGCCTCGATCCGCCGCGTCAGTACGACGGTTTGCAGGATGCGCAGAAAGCGCTCTCCGCCATCTATCGCGTGAACCAGCGCTTCGGCATGGGTTATGTGGTTGAGGTGCTGCGCGGCGCGAATAACCAGCGTATCCGCGAGATGGGCCATGACAAGCTGCCGGTCTACGGCATCGGCCGCGAGCAGAGCCACGAACACTGGGTAAGCGTAATTCGCCAGCTGATCCACTTAGGCTTCGCTATGCAAAATATTGCCCAGCACTCGGCGCTGCAACTCACAGAAGCGGCGCGTCCGGTTCTGCGCGGTGAGGTGCCGCTGATGCTGGCGGTGCCGCGTATGGTGACGCTGAAGCCGAAAGTGATGCAGAAGGCGGCGGTCGGCAATTACGATCGCAAGCTGTTCGCCAAGCTGCGTAAGCTGCGTAAAGCGATTGCCGACGAAGAGAACATCCCGCCGTACGTGGTGTTTAACGATGCCACGCTGATTGAGATGGCGGAGCAGATGCCGCTTTCGCCGGGCGACATGCTGAGCGTCAACGGCGTCGGCACGCGCAAACTGGAGCGTTTTGGCCAGGAGTTTATGGCGCTGATCCGCGCCCATGTCGACGGTGATGAAGAGTAGTCAGCCTGCGGGAAAAGTGTCAGGATAGCCCTTCACTGAATCTTTTCTCGCGAGTTCGCTATGTTAACGCTCTTTCTCTCCGTCATGACAGTGCACTTCATTGCGCTGATGAGCCCTGGCCCCGACTTCTTCTTTGTTTCTCAAACTGCCGTCAGCCGCTCGCGCAAAGAGGCGATGCTGGGCGTGCTCGGCATCACCTCTGGCGTGATGGTGTGGGCAGCGGTCGCGCTGCTTGGCCTCAACTTGATCCTCGCGAAAATGGCCTGGCTGCATAGCATCATTATGGTCGGCGGCGGGCTCTATCTCTGCTGGATGGGCTTCCAGATGCTGCGCGGCGCGCTGAAGAAAGAGACGGCGAACAGCGATGCGCCGCAGGTTGAACTGGCGGCGGGCGGTCGCAGTTTTGTGAAAGGCTTGCTGACCAACCTCGCGAACCCGAAAGCGATTATCTACTTCGGATCGGTCTTCTCGTTGTTTGTTGGGGACAGCGTCGGCGCTAACGCGCGCTGGGGCATCTTTGTGCTGATTGTGATAGAGACCTTCGCCTGGTTTACGCTGGTCGCCAGCGTCTTTGCGTTACCGCGCGTGCGTCGTGGCTATCAACGCATGGCGAAGTGGATCGATGGCGTCGCCGGCGCGCTCTTCGCCGGGTTCGGTATCCATCTGATTATCTCCCGCTGATGCGAATTGCCGGATGGCGCGTGCGCTTATCCGGCCTACAAAGGTCACTACCTGGTTTTGCATATGCCGGATGGCGCTTGCGCTTATCCGGTCTACAAAGGTCACTATCTGATTTTGCATATGCCGGATGGCGCTTACGCTTATCCGGCCTACAAAGGTCACCACCTGGTTTTGCGTAGGCCGGATAAGGCGCAGCCGCCATCCGGCAAACAGACCGCACTCACGCGTGTCTTGCCGATGCCAACAACGCCCCCACCAGCACAAACAGCGATCCGAACACTTTATTCAATGCCTTCATCTGATGCGGGCCTTTGATCCACCCCGCAATGCGCCGCGCCAGCGTGGCATAACCAATCATCACAATGATATCGACCACGATGGTCGTCGCCCCAAGCACAACATACTGCATCACCTGCGGCTGATTGGGCGCGATAAACTGCGGGAAGAGGGCGGCAAGAAACACGATGCTCTTCGGGTTGGTGAGGTTCACAAACACCGCGCGTTTAAACAGCCGCCCGCGTGATTGCGTCTGCGCCAGGGTATGGAGATCGAGCGCGCCTGCGGCGCGCCACTGCTGAATACCGAGCCACACCAGATAGGCCGCGCCCGCCCACTTCAGCACCTCAAACGCCAGCACCGAGCGGGAGAAGAGCGTGCCCAGCCCGATACCGACCAGCACGATATGGATCCCCAGCCCGGTCTGCAAACCGGCAATTGAAGCCGCCGCGCCGCGATAGCCGTGGCTAATTGAAGTGGTCATGGTATTGATCGCCCCGGAGCCGGGGGAGAGGCTTAAAATCAACGATGTCAGCAGGTAGGCGAACCACCACTCGAAGGTCATGAGAAATTCCCTGGTTGTCGGTTTTTATGCCACAATACGCCATTGTCTGTGGAATTTGCTATTGGTCACAAAAAAACGATTTTACATGGCTAAAAGGGGCAAAATCCCGATGTTTCGGCAAAAAAAGGCGTGGGAAAGCAGAGAAAAAGCGTTCGCCGCATTCACCATGGGTCCGTTAATGGACTTCTGGCGATCGCGTGAAGAGGACGTGTTTACCGGCGTGGACGACGTGCCGGTCAGTTTTGTTCGTTTTCGCGCCCAGAGTAACGATCGGGTGATCGTGATCTGCCCTGGCCGTATTGAAAGCTACGTAAAGTATGCCGAACTGGCCTATGACCTGTTCCACCTTGGTTACGACGTGCTGATTATCGATCATCGCGGCCAGGGGCGTTCCGGGCGTATGCTGCCCGACGCGCATCGCGGTCATGTGGTGAAATTTAGCGACTACGTCGAGGATTTAGCCGCCTTCTGGGAGCAGGAAGTTGCCAGCGGCCCGTGGCGTAAACGCTATATTCTGGCGCACTCAATGGGCGGCGCGATCTCAACGCTCTTTTTACAGCGCTACCCGCACGCTTGCGACGCCATCGCGCTCTGCGCGCCGATGTTCGGCATTGTTATTCACCTGCCGGATTGGGTGGTGCGTCCGCTGCTGGAGTGGGCTGAGAGCTACCCGAGCATCCGCGACGGTTACGCTATCGGCACCGGCAGCTGGCGTCCGCTGCCCTTCGCCATCAACGTGCTGACCCACAGCCGCGAGCGCTACCGCCGTAACGTTCGTTTCTACGCCGATGAACCGACCCTGCGCGTCGGCGGCCCAACCTGGCACTGGGTGCGCGAAGGCATTCTCGCGGGCGAACAGGCGCTGGCAGGGGTGGAAAAAGATGCCACGCCGACATTACTGATTCAGGCAGAAGAGGAGCATGTGGTCGATAACCGCATGCATCAGCGCTTCTGCGAACGCCGCGCCGCCGCCGGTCACCCCTGCGAAGGGGGTAAACCGCTGGTCATCGAAGGCGCGTACCATGAGATCCTTTTTGAAAAGGACGCCATGCGCTCAGTCGCGCTCAACGCCATCGTCGATTTTTTCGATCGACATAACTGATGATTTATTGAGGTTAAATTTTCTTATGTACCAGGTTGTTGCCTCTGATTTAGACGGTACGCTGCTCTCTCCCGACCACACACTGTCGCCTTTCGCCAAAGAGACCTTAAAACTGCTGACCGCGCGCGGTGTGAACTTTGTCTTCGCCACCGGCCGCCATCACGTTGATGTCGGGCAGATCCGCGATAATTTAGATATCAAAGCCTACATGATCACCTCCAACGGCGCGCGCGTGCACGACACCGACGGAAACCTGGTCTTCACCCATAACCTCGATCGCGATATCGCCGCCGATCTCTTCGGCATGATGCATAACGAGCCGGAGATCATCACCAACGTCTACCGTGACGATGAGTGGTTTATGAACCGCCACCGTCCGGATGAGATGCGCTTCTTCAAAGAGGCGGTGTTCAAATACGCGCTCTACGAGCCGGGTTTACTGGAGCCGGAGGGCGTCAGCAAAGTCTTCTTCTCCTGTGATAACCACGAAAAACTGCTGCCGCTGGAGCAGGCGATCAACGCCCGCTGGGGTGACCGCGTCAACGTCAGCTTCTCCACTTTGACCTGCCTGGAAGTGATGGCGGGCGGCGTATCGAAAGGCCATGCGCTGGAAGCGGTAGCGCACGCGCTGGGCTACAGCCTGAAAAACTGCATCGCCTTCGGCGACGGTATGAACGATGCCGAAATGCTGTCGATGGCGGGCAAAGGCTGCATTATGGCCAACGCCCATCAGCGGCTGAAACAGCTCCATCCGGAGCTGGAAGTGATTGGCACCAACGCCGATAACGCCGTGCCGAAATACCTGCGCAAGCTCTACCTTGGCCAAGATTGACAACTGTTCGATAAATAAACAGTCATCAACCAAATAGTCAAACTTTGTACACCTGAGTTCGCTACAATGCGTGTCCTTTCACTTGAGAGACATTCATTGTGGCGTTACTGATCATCACCACCATTCTGTGGGCCTTCTCGTTTAGCCTGATTGGCGAGTACCTTGCCGGGCATGTCGACAGCTACTTTTCGGTGCTGATGCGCGTCGGGCTGGCGGCACTGGTCTTTTTACCCTTCCTGCGCACACGCGGCCATAACCTGCAAACCATCGGCTTGTATATGCTGGTGGGTGCGCTGCAACTGGGCATCATGTATCTGTTCGGCTTCCAGGCCTATCTCTACTTAACGGTCTCCGAGTTCCTGCTCTTCACCGTGTTCACCCCGCTCTATATCACGCTGATTTACGACCTGCTGAGCAAACGCAGGCTGCGCTGGAGCTACCTGCTAAGCGCCGGGCTGGCGGTGATTGGCGCGGCGATCATCCGCTACGACAAAGTGAGCGATCACTTCTGGACGGGTCTGATCCTTGTGCAGCTGGCGAACATCAGCTTTGCGATTGGCATGGTGGGGTATAAGCGCCTGATGGAGACGCGACCGATGCCGCAGCACAACGCCTTTGCCTGGTTCTATCTTGGCGCGTTTGTGGTGGCAGCAGTAGCGTGGCTGATAATGGGCAATCCGCAGAAATTACCCACCACCACCTTGCAGTGGGGCGTGCTGGTGTGGCTGGGCGTTGTGGCGTCCGGGCTGGGTTACTTTATGTGGAACTACGGCGCGACGCAGGTGGATGCGGGCACGCTCGGCATCATGAACAATGTGCATGTTCCTGCGGGGCTGCTGGTCAATCTTGCCATCTGGCAGCAGCAGCCGCACTGGCCCAGCTTTATTATTGGTGGTGCGGTGATAATGGCTTCGCTATGGGTACATCGCCGCTGGGTCGCTCCGCGCTCCGCACAAACGGCAGATGATCGCAGGCGTGGTTCCGCGCTGAGCGAATAAACGCTTCCGTTACCGGCTGACGCTGCTCGCCGTCGCGCACCGCGGCGTACAGCCGGCTCCACAATCCCTCGCCGAGGGTTTTGGTCACAATCAGACCCTGGCGCTCAAAACTCTCCACCACCCAGTGCGGTAGCGCTGCAATCCCCATGCGCGCGGAGACCATCTGAATCAGCAGCAGCGTGTTATCGACGCTTTTCAGCGACGGGCTGACGCCTGCCGGTTGCAGAAAGTGCCGCCAGATATCAAGCCGGCTGCGCTGCACCGGGTAGATGAGCAGCGTTTCGCTGGCAATATCTTCCGGCGTGATATGCGCCACCGCTGCCAGCGGATGATCCGGCGCCAGCACCAGACGCACTTCAAAATCAAACATCGGCGAATAGTGCAGGCCGCTGCGCGGCAGAATGTCGGAGGTGAGCACCACATCGAGCTCACCCTGTTGCAAAGCGGGCTGCGGATCAAAGGTGACGCCGGATTTGAAATCCATCTCCACCTGCGGCCAGCTCTGGCGGAAATTCTCAAGCGCGGGGGTCAACCACTGAATACAGCTATGGCACTCAATGGCGATGCGTAAGGTGGTTTGCTGCGGCTCATTGCAGGCTTGCAGCGCACGGCTAATCTGCGGCAGCACCTGATTAGCCAGTTGCAGCAAAATTTCCCCCTGCGGCGTAAAACGCAGCGGCTGGCTTTTACGCACAAACAGACGAAAACCGAGGCGCTGTTCCAGATCGCTGAACTGATGGGAAAGGGCGGATTGCGTCTGATGCAGCGTTGCCGCAGCGGCAGCCAGCGATCCGCTATTTCGTAACGCTTGCAGCGTTTTCAGGTGCTTAATTTCGATCATGAAACTCTTTCACTCCGGCATGAATATTTTGCGCTTGAGGAATACACAGTACATTCACATTATGGATGTGTAAACATCTGGACGTCCAAAACTCGTCGTATTTCAACTTGCAGGTGCGTTGGCTGCCTCGCTTACCCCGGTCACTTACTTCAGTAAGCTCCCGGGGATGCGCTACGTTGCCGCCTTCCTGCCAGTCGAACTACTTAGAGTTTTGCCTTCAGAATCAGCTAAATAAAAGAGGAAAGAACATGACAATTATTAATCACACCCTCGGTTTTCCTCGTGTTGGTCTGCGTCGTGAGCTGAAGAAAGCGCAAGAGAGCTACTGGGCCGGCAACGCCAGCCGTGAAGAGTTACTGGCGGTGGGCCGCGAGCTGCGCGCTCGTCACTGGGAGCAGCAGAAAGAAGCGGGTGTCGATCTGCTGCCGGTCGGCGACTTCGCCTGGTACGACCATGTTCTGACCACCAGCCTGCTGCTTGGCAACGTGCCGGCTCGTCATCAGAACAAAGACGGCTCTGTCGATATCGATACCCTGTTCCGCATCGGTCGTGGTCGTGCGCCGACCGGCGAACCGGCGGCGGCAGCGGAAATGACCAAATGGTTTAACACCAACTACCACTACATGGTGCCGGAATTCACCCAGGGCCAGCAGTTCAAACTCACCTGGACCCAACTGCTGGACGACGTAGACGAAGCGCTGGCGCTCGGCCACAACGTCAAGCCGGTGCTGCTTGGCCCGGTCACCTACCTGTGGCTGGGCAAAGTCAAAGGCGAGCAGTTCGACCGCCTGAGCCTGCTGAACGATATTCTGCCGGTCTACCAGCAGGTGCTCGCGGAATTGGCGAAACGCGGCGTCGAGTGGGTGCAAATTGACGAACCGGCGCTGGTGCTGGAGCTGCCGCAAGCCTGGCTTGATGCCTTTAAACCGGCTTACGACGCGCTGAGCGGCCAGGTCAAACTGCTGCTGACCACCTATTTTGAAGGCGTTACGCCGAACCTCGATACCATTACTGCGCTGCCGGTGCAGGGGCTGCATGTTGATCTGGTTCACGGCAAAGATAACGTTGCGGAGTTGCATCAGCGCCTGCCGGCCGACTGGCTGCTCTCTGCCGGGCTGATTAATGGCCGTAACGTCTGGCGCGCCGATCTCACTGAGAAGTACGCGCAGATCAAAGAGCTGGTCGGTAAACGCCCGCTGTGGGTTGCCTCCTCCTGCTCGCTGCTGCATAGCCCCATCGATCTGAGCGTAGAAACCCGCCTCGATGAAGAGGTGAAAAGCTGGTTCGCCTTCGCCCTGCAAAAATGCCAGGAGCTGGCGCTGCTGCGCGATGCGCTCAACAGCGGCAATACCGACAAACTGGCGGAGTGGAGCGCCCCGATTCAGGCGCGTCGCCACTCAACCCGCGTGCACAACACCGCCGTGGCGAAACGCCTGGCGGCGATCACCGCACAGGACAGCCAGCGTCAAAGCCCCTACGCCGAACGCGCTCAGGCGCAGCGCGCCCGCTTTAATCTGCCGGCCTGGCCGACCACCACTATCGGCTCCTTCCCGCAAACCACTGAAATTCGTGGCCTGCGTCTGGACTTTAAAAAGGGCAATCTCGACGCCAGCAACTACCGCACCGGTATCGCGGAACATATCAAACAGGCGATTGCCGAGCAGGAGCGCCTGGGGCTAGATGTGCTGGTGCATGGTGAAGCCGAGCGTAACGACATGGTCGAGTACTTCGGTGAAAACCTCGACGGCTTCGTCTTTACGCAAAATGGTTGGGTACAGAGCTACGGTTCCCGCTGCGTGAAGCCGCCAGTAGTCATCGGCGATGTCAGCCGTCCGCAGCCGATCACCGTTGAGTGGGCGAAGTATGCCCAGTCGCTGACCGATAAACCGGTCAAAGGGATGCTTACCGGCCCGGTCACCATTCTCTGCTGGTCCTTCCCGCGTGAAGATGTCAGCCGTGAAACCATCGCTAAACAGATTGCGCTGGCGCTGCGTGATGAGGTGGCGGATCTGGAAGCTGCCGGTATCGGCATCATTCAGATTGATGAACCGGCCCTGCGCGAAGGGTTACCGCTGCGTCGCAGCGACTGGGATGCCTATCTGCAATGGGGTGTTGAAGCCTTCCGCCTTAACGCCGCAGTGGCGAAAGATGAGACGCAGATCCACACCCACATGTGTTACTGCGAGTTTAACGACATCATGGACTCTATCGCCGCGCTGGATGCCGACGTTATCACCATCGAAACCTCCCGTTCCGACATGGAGCTGCTGGAGTCCTTCGAAGAGTTCGAATACCCGAACGAAATCGGGCCGGGCGTGTATGACATTCACTCGCCAAACGTCCCGAGCGTTGAGTGGATCGAGGCGCTGTTGCAGAAAGCCGCGCAGCGTATCCCGGCAGAGCGTCTGTGGGTCAACCCGGATTGCGGCCTGAAAACCCGCGGCTGGCCGGAAACGCGCAGCGCGCTGGCGAACATGGTAAAAGCCGCGCAGAACCTGCGTCAGCAGTAATCAGCCTTACCGCGCCGCTGTTAAAAACGGCGGCGCGTCATTGCCTTAGCGCACCTTATCCCGCCTTCGTAACATGATTGTCAAACTCCCTTGTTTTAATCGTCGCAACGAAAACAGCGGGAGAGATCCATGAATAACAAACGTGTGCTGGCCGCAGTTGTGCTGGCTCTCATCAGTGCCTCGTCATGGGCAAAATCAACCTTAACGCTCTATACCAGCCAGCCGAATGACGATGCGCAGATGACCGTCAGCGCCTTCGAAAAAGCGCACCCGGATATTGAAGTGAAGTGGATCCGCGACGGCACCAGCAAGCTGATTGCCCGCTTGCAGGCAGAGTTAGCCGCTGGCAGCGCCGCGCCGGATGTGCTGCTGATTGCCGACAGCGTGACCATGGAATCCCTCAAAAAACAGAACCTGCTGGCAGCCTATAAGTCACCTGAAGCCGCGCGCTTCGACCCGCAGCTGTTTGATAAAGAGGGCTATTACTACGGTACCAAAGTGATCACTACCGGCATTGCCTACCACACCAAAGCACCGCTCAAACCGACCTCTTGGCTGGATCTGCTCAAACCTGAAGTGAAAAACATGACCACGCTGCCAAGCCCGCTCTACTCCGGCGCGGCGCAGATCCACCAGGCGACGCTGATGAATGACCCGGCGCTCGGCTGGCAATACTACGAAAAACTGAAACAGAACGGTGCGATGCCGCAAAGCGGCAATGGCGCGGTGATGAGCGCGATTGCCTCCGGCAGCAAAGCCTATGGCGTGCTGGTGGATTACCTGGCGATCCGCGAAAAAGCCAAAGGTGCGCCGGTTGAGTTTCTCTTCCCGAAAGAGGGCGTCAGCGTCGTTACCGAACCGGTGGCGATGATGAAGGGGACAAAGAACCCGCAAGGGGCGAAAGAGTTTATCGATTTTGTCCTCTCGGACGCCGGGCAAAAACTGGTGCTGCAACAGGGCTATCTGCCTGCGGATGCGACGTTGCCGGTGCCGAAAGGCTTCCCGCCGCGCGACAGCATCAAATTGATGCCGTTTGATGCGGCGAAAGCGCTGACCGAGACCGAGGCGAACAAAAAACGCTTCGCCGATCTCTTCGGTAACCGTTAAACGATGAGTAGCGCAATCGTGCCGAACAGCAGCGGCGGCGCAACCAAAGGGCTGCTCTGGCTGTTGCTGTGCCTGGTGGCGCTGCTGAGCCTGTTGCCCAGCCTGCGGCTGCTGCTCTCCGCGCTGGTTGACTGGCGGCAGGGTAGCGACAGCAGCCTGTGGCGCGTGCTCAGCAACCCGGCGACCTGGCTGGCGCTCTGGCACAGCCTTTACACCAGCGGGCTTGGCACACTGCTGTCGTTGCTGCTCGGCAGCCTGTTCGCCTTCTGCCTGGCGCTGACCAACATCCGCCTCAAACAGATGTGGGTCTTTCTGTTTATGTTGCCAATGATGATCCCGCCGCAGGTCACAGCCCTAAGCTGGCTGCAACTCTTCGGCCCCGGCAGCATTTTGCTTAACAGCCTCGGTATCGCGCCGGGGTTTGGCAGCAGCAACCCGCTCTACTCGCCGGAAGGGATTGCGCTGCTGCTTGGCATTCAGCATGCACCGCTGGTGTTTCTCGCGCTGCGTACGCAACTGCGCGCGCTGCCGCAAGAGCATATTGAAGCGGCGAGGCTTAACGGCGCATCATTATGGCGTGTGTTTATCGATATTGTGCTGCCGCTGTGCCGCACCGCGCTGTGGGCCGGGGCGGCCATCGCCTTTGTCTCGGCGCTGGGCAACTTCGGTATTCCGGCAATGCTCGGCATTCCCATCTCCTATTTCGTGTTGCCGATCCATATCTACCAGACGCTGGCAAGCTTCGGCCCCTCAATGCTCAATGACGTGGCGGCGCTCTCGCTGCTGATGGGCGTGCTGGCGATTGGCATTGTGATGCTCCAGAGCCGGATGCAGCGGCGCTATGCCTTACCGCTGATTGGCACAACCGGGCGCGCGATCGCCTTCAGGCTGGGAAGCGGGCGGCTGGCCGTTGAAGTGCTGCTCGGCGCAGTGCTGTGCGCGATCCTGCTTGCGCCCCTGCTGGCGCTGATCGCCACGTCGCTGGTGCCGACGCTCGGCGTGCCGCTGAACAGCGAGACCTTCACCCTCACCGCCTGGCACAACCTCTTCACCGGGCAGAGCGCCACGGCGCGCGCCCTCGGCAACAGTTTTCTGCTATCGATCGCAGCCGCGCTGGTGCTGATGCTGGTTAGCCTGCCGCTGGCGTGGCTGCTGGTGCGCTACCCGAACCGCCTGCTGCGCGGCTTGCACAGCATAATTGATATTCCCTACACGCTGCCGGGCGTGGTGCTGGCCATCGCCTGCATTCTGCTCTTCGCCCGCCCGCTGCCGCTGCTTGATATCGCGCTCGGCGGCACGCTGACGATTATCTTTTTGGCCTATCTGGCGCGCTTTCTGACGGTCTGCCTGAAGCCGGTGCACAGCAGCATGCTGCAACTCGACCCGGCGATGGAGGAGGCGGCAAGCCTGGCGGGCGCGGCCTTCGGTCAGCGTCTGCGCCATATTGTCTTACCGCTGCTGGCTCCGGCAGCATTCGCCGGTGCGCTACTGGTGTTTCTTACGGCGGTGAATGAGTTAACCGTCTCAGCGCTGTTATGGAGCGCGGGAAAGGAGACCATCGGCGTGGTGATTTTCAACCTTGATGAGAGCGGCGATAAGGTGCTGGCCTCGGCACTCTCCGTGCTGGTGGTGGCGCTGGTCGCACTGGTGATGCTGCTGCTCGGCGCGCTCGGGCGCTATCTACCGAAAGGAGTGATCCCATGGCAGAACTGAAGCTTGAACGGCTCAGCAAAGTGTTTGGCGAGCAGGCGGTGGTGCGGGATCTGACCTTAACGCTGCCGCAGGGCGCGTTTACCGCGCTGTTAGGCCCCAGCGGCTGTGGCAAAACCACCACGCTGCGTATTCTCGCCGGGCTGGAGACGCTCAGCGACGGGCGTTTGCTGCTGGGTGAGCGCCTGCTGGCGGATAAACGCCACCATACGCCGCCGGAGCAGCGCGATATGGGGATGGTATTCCAGTCCTATGCCCTGTGGCCGCATATGACGGTCGCCGAAAACGTCGGTTATCCGCTGAAGCTGCGCAACGTAAACGGTGCCGCGCGGCAAAAACAGATAATGGCGGCGCTGGAGGTGGTTGAACTTGGGGCGTATGCCGGGCGTGCGCCCCATGAGCTTAGCGGCGGGCAGCGTCAGCGTGTTGCGCTGGCCCGCTGTCTGGTCTCCGAGCCGCAAGTGGTGCTGCTGGATGAGCCATTAGCCAATCTCGACAGGCACCTGCGCGCCACCATGGAGCAGACGTTTCGGGAGTTTCATCGCCGCACTGGTGCCACCTTTGTCTATGTCACCCACGATCAGGCGGAAGCGATGGCGCTGGCGAGCCATATTGCGGTGCTGCACCAGGGCGAGCTGATGCAGTGGGGCGCGCCGCAGGATCTCTACCAGCAGCCGAAAAGCGGCTGGGTCGCGCGCTTTATTGGTAAGGGCAGCGTGCTGACGCTGGCGACGCCCGCCGGAGATCAGCAGCTGGACAGTGCCTCGCTGCATCACGGCTTATCCCAGAGCGGGTATGGCGCGCAGCAGCCGGTGCTGGTGCGCCCGGAGCATGTGCAGATTGCCGGGGAAGGATTGAGCGCACAGGTGGAGAGCTGTATTTATCAGGGCGAGCGCTATTTGCTGGCGCTACGTTTAGCGGACGGGCAGGGTCTGACGGCGTTTCATCACGCCGCGCTGCAACCGCAACAGTCGGTCTGCGTGCGTTTATTACAAGGCTGGAAGCTGGAGGCGGCATAGGGCGCCGCCTCCGTGCGGGAACACTACTTCTTCGCGTACTGCGCAAACCACGCCAGCATGCGCTGCCAGCCGTCGGCGGCAGATTCCGCATGGTAGCTCGGGCGATAATCGGCATTGAACGCGTGGCCCGCCTCCGGGTAGACGATGATCTCCGCGTTAGCATTCGCCGCGCGCAGGGCCTGACGCATCGTCTCTACGCTCTCCTGCGAAATACCGGTATCCTGCGCGCCATACAGGCCAAGCACCGGCGCAGTCAGATCGGTGGCGATATCGACCGGATGTTTCGGCGAATTTAAAGTTTTTTCACCCGTCAGCTTGCCGTACCAGGCGACCGCCGCTTTCAGTTGCGGGTTGTGCGCCGCGTAGAGCCACGCAATGCGGCCGCCCCAGCAGAAACCGGTCACCAGCAGTTGATGGGCGTCACCGCCGTTGCGTGCCGCCCAGTTGGCGACGTGGTCGAGATCGGCCAGCACCTGCGCATCCGGCACTTTGCTGACCAGCCCGCTAAAGAGCGTGGGAACGTCGGCAAAATCATTCGGATCGCCCTGGCGGAAATAGAGCTCCGGCGCGACGGCAAGATACCCCTCCAGCGCCAGCCGGCGGCAGAGATCGCGAATATGTTCATGGACGCCAAAAATCTCCTGCACGACGATAACAATCGGCAGCGGGCCCTCGGCATCTTTTGGTCGGGCGTGATACGCGGGCATGGTGTCGCCCTGCGTTGGAATGGAAGTTTCGCCTGCGATCAGCCTCTCTTCCGGCGTGTGAACCGTGGTTGACGCAAGCGGTGAAGCCGCAGGCGCAAAGCCCGGCTGTTTGGTGGTGGTCATGAGATTCTCCCTACCCTTTATTAGCGCTTCCCTAACTATAGTCATGAAGACCAGGGCATGCGCAATCGCCGTGCGCAGGCTATCTTTGCTGCTGAGTTAGCGGGCATAACGTGTTAGTGTGACGACCGTCACTATTTTATGGAAATTGAGTGCAATCAATTTCATTCATGGTGACAGCAGTCACGAAAACAAGCGCGTGGCTTCTGTAAAGTACCGTTTTACCTCCCCCCGATAATACCGACCACAGAGGAGTCTGTTATGTCCAAGTCTGATGTTTTTCACCTCGGCCTCACTAAAAACGATTTACAAGGGGCTACCCTGGCCATCGTCCCTGGCGATCCGGAGCGAGTGGAAAAGATCGCCGCGCTGATGGATAAGCCGGTCAAGCTGGCCTCTCACCGTGAATTCACCAGCTGGCGCGCCGAGCTGGATGGCAAAGCAGTGATCATCTGTTCTACCGGTATCGGCGGTCCTTCTACTTCCATCGCCGTTGAAGAGCTGGCGCAGCTGGGCATCCGCACCTTCCTGCGCGTCGGTACCACTGGCGCGATCCAGCCGCATATCAACGTCGGCGATGTGCTGATCACCACCGCCTCCGTGCGTCTTGACGGTGCCAGTCTGCACTTTGCCCCGATGGAGTTCCCGGCGGTGGCGGATTTTGAGTGCACCACGGCGCTGGTGGCCGCAGCCGATGCGATTGGCGCGACTAAACATATCGGCGTGACCGCCTCGTCTGACACCTTCTATCCGGGCCAGGAGCGTTATGACACCTTCTCCGGCCGCGTGGTGAAAAGCTTTAAAGGCTCGATGGAAGAGTGGCAGTCAATGGGCGTAATGAACTACGAAATGGAGTCCGCTACGCTGCTGACCATGTGTGCAAGCCAGGGGCTGCGCGCCGGGATGGTCGCCGGGGTGATCGTTAACCGCACCCAGCAGGAGATCCCGAACGCGGAAACCATGAAGAAGACCGAAAGCCACGCGGTGAAAATTGTGGTCGATGCCGCGCGTCGACTTCTGTAATCCCGCTTCCAGATTTACAAGGCCGACGCGTTCGGCCTTTTTTATTTGCGTAACGCCTCGCAGAAAAGCCCTTCCAAACTGGACGTTTATACAGCACAATCCCGACGGAATGGGTGATGAAGAGGGAGCGGAATGGAGAGTTCAATCATCGTACTGGCAGCCGTGGCGCTGGCAGGGTTACTGGTCGGCTGGCTGGCCGCAAGCTGGCGCGGTGCGCAGCAGCAGGCGGAGCTGCTCGCCGAGCAGCGCGATGTCTTCAGTGAACTGAGCGCCGCCCGCCAGCAGATCGCCCAGAATAGCCACTGGCGCGAAGAGTGCGAGCTGCTGAATAACGAACTGCGCAGCCTGCAACATATCAACAGCTCGCTGGAAGCGGATCTGCGTGAAGTCACCACCCGGCTTGAATCCACTCAACTGCATGCGGAAGAGAAACTGCGCCAGATGCACAGCAGCGAGCAGCGTCTGAGCGAGCAGTTTGAAAACCTCGCTAACCGTATTTTCGAGCAGAGCAACCGTCGCGTTGACGAACAGAACCGCCAGAGCCTCAATGGCTTACTCACCCCGCTGCGCGAGCAGCTCGACGGTTTTCGCCGCCAGGTGCAGGAGAGCTTCGGCCAGGAGGCGCGCGAACGACACACTCTGGCGCATGAGATCCGCAATCTCCAGCAGCTGAATGCCCAGATGGCGCAGGAAGCCATCAACCTCACCCGCGCGCTGAAAGGCGATAACAAAACCCAGGGTAACTGGGGTGAAGTGGTGCTGACCCGCGTGCTTGAAGCCTCCGGCCTACGCGAAGGGCATGAGTATGAGACCCAGGTCAGCATGGAGAACGATAGCCGCGCGCGCATGCAGCCGGACGTGATTGTGCGCCTGCCGCAGGGCAAGGACGTGGTGATCGACGCCAAAATGACGCTGGTGGCCTACGAGCGCTACTTCAACGCCGAGGATGAGTTTTCCCGCGAAGCGGCGCTGCAGGAGCATATCACCTCCGTGCGCGGTCATATTCGCCTGCTGGGAAGGAAAGATTATCAGCAGCTCTCCGGCCTGCGCAGCCTGGATTACGTCCTGATGTTTATCCCGGTGGAACCCGCCTTCTTAATCGCCCTCGACAGGCAGCCGGAGCTGATTACCGAGGCGCTGAAAAACAACATTATGCTGGTCAGCCCGACTACGCTGCTGGTCGCGCTGCGCACCATTGCCAACCTGTGGCGTTACGAGCACCAGAGCCGCAACGCCCAGCAGATTGCGGAGCGGGCGAGCCGCCTGTATGACAAAATGCGCCTCTTCGTCGACGATATGACCGCGATTGGCCAGAGCCTGGAGAAGGCGCAGGATAACTACCGCCAGGCGATGAAAAAACTGAGCTCAGGGCGCGGCAACCTGCTGGCACAAACTGAGGCATTTCGTGGGCTTGGCGTCGAGATCAAGCGCGAGATTAATCCGGAACTGGTCGCGCAGGCGCAAGAGCAGGACGAAGAATTTCGTCTGCGGGCAGGACAAGACGCGTTTAACGATCATAATCAAGACAATGGATTAGATATGGCGACGCCGGGCGAAGAGGCTGCGGCGAAGGCCTCTTCGGGCGGTTGAAACGTAGGGCAATCGCGTCCAATCTGATACACTTCATCAACAAATCCTTAAATAGCAGGCACTAAGATGGCGGAAGATTCAAAAGAGACAACACACTTTGGTTTTCAGACCGTCGCCAAGGAAAATAAAGCCGATATGGTGGCGCATGTTTTCCACTCGGTTGCGTCAAAATACGATGTGATGAACGACTTAATGTCGATGGGTATCCACCGCTTATGGAAGCGATTTACCATCGATTGCAGCGGCGTACGCCGTGGGCAGAAAGTCCTCGATCTGGCGGGTGGCACCGGCGATCTCACCGCAAAATTTTCTCGTCTGGTCGGCGAAACCGGCCAGGTTGTGCTGGCGGACATTAACGAGTCGATGCTGAAGATGGGCCGCGAAAAGCTGCGCAATCTCGGCGTGATCGGCAATGTTGAATATGTGCAGGCGAATGCCGAAGCGCTGCCGTTCCCGGACAACACCTTCGACTGCATCACCATCTCCTTCGGTTTGCGTAACGTTACCGACAAAGAGAAAGCGCTGCGCTCCATGTTTCGCGTGCTGAAGCCGGGCGGCCGTCTGCTGGTGCTGGAGTTCTCCAAACCGGTTATCGAGCCGCTGAGCAAAGCTTACGATGCTTACTCCTTCCACGTTCTGCCACGCATTGGTCAGATGGTGGCTAACGACGCGGAGAGCTACCGTTACCTGGCTGAATCCATCCGTATGCATCCCGATCAGGACACCCTGAAAGCGATGATGCAGGATGCTGGTTTTGAAAACGTCGATTACTACAACCTGACCGCCGGTATTGTTGCCCTGCACCGTGGCTACAAATTCTGACAGGAGTGCGTATGCCCTTTAAGCCGATGGTGGCCGCGGGAATTGAACGCGTGCTGAATACCTTTTTTTACCGCGACAGCGCGCTGAAAGCGGCGCGCCAGCGTCTCTACGGCAAAGTGCTGCGCGTGGTGGTGCAGGAGTTTTCCGCGCCGATTGTGCTGGTCTTCAGCGAGCGCCAGGTTGATGTGCTGAGCGAGTGGGAAGGGGAAGCCGATTGTTCGGTCATTACCCGCCTTAACGTGCTGCCGAAGCTGCGCGACCGTCAGCAGCTCACCGCGCTTATCCGCAGCGGTGAACTGGAAGTGCAGGGCGATATTCAGGTCGTACAAAACCTCTCTTCACTGATGGATCAGGCCGAGTTTGACCCGGCGGAAGTGCTTGCGCCGTGGACCGGCGACATTGCCGCTGAAGGTATCAGCAAATTTCTGCGCGGCGGCGCCCGCCTTTTTCGCCACGGCTTTACGCGCCAGCAGCGCTATCTCTCTGAAGCCTTAACGGAAGAGTGGCGCGTGGCACCGGGCGCGCTGGAAATCGCCTGGTTTGCCGAAGAGACAGCGGCCGCTGAACGTGCCGCGGACGCCTTAGCCAAACGACTGGATAAACTGGAGGGCAAATGACGCCTGGAGAATTACGGCGACTCTATTTCATCATCCAGACTTTTTTGAGTTACGGGCTTGATGAGCTCATCCCCAAAATGCGTCTTACCCTGCCGCTGCGTCTGTGGCGCAGAACCCTCTTCTGGATGCCCAACCGGCATAAAGAGAAGGAGCTGGGTGTACGTCTGCGCCTCGCGCTGCAAGAGCTTGGGCCGGTATGGATTAAATTCGGGCAGATGCTCTCCACCCGCCGCGATCTCTTCCCACCGCTGATCGCCGATCAGCTGGCGATGCTGCAGGATCGCGTCGCGCCCTTCGACGGCAGGCTGGCAAAAAAGCAGATTGAAAAAGCGATGGGCGACCGCCCGGTTGAGGAGTGGTTTGACGATTTCAATATTGAACCGCTGGCATCAGCCTCCATCGCGCAGGTGCATACCGCACGGCTGAAAGAGAATGGCAAAGAGGTGGTGATCAAAGTGATCCGCCCGGACATTCTGCCGATCATCAAAGCGGATCTGCGTCTCATCTACCGCCTGGCGGGCTGGGTTCCGCGCCTGCTGCCGGATGGCCGCCGTCTGCGCCCGCAGGAAGTGGTGCACGAGTATGAGAAGACGCTGATCGACGAACTCGATCTGCTGCGCGAATCGGCTAACGCCATTCAACTGCGCCGCAACTTTGAAAACAGCCCGATGCTCTATGTGCCGGAAGTCTATTCCGACTACTGCAGCCAGAACATGATGGTGATGGAGCGCATCTACGGCATCCCGGTTTCTGATGTCGCGGCGCTGGAGAAGAACGGCACCAACATGAAGCTGCTGGCTGAACGTGGTGTGCAGGTCTTCTTCACTCAGGTGTTCCGGGACAGCTTCTTCCATGCCGATATGCACCCTGGCAACATCTTCGTTAGCTACGATCACCCGGAAGATCCGCAATACATCGGCATTGACTGCGGTATCGTCGGCTCGCTGAACAAGGAAGATAAGCGCTATCTGGCGGAAAACTTTATCGCCTTCTTCAACCGTGACTACCGCAAAGTGGCGGAGCTGCACGTTGATTCAGGGTGGGTACCGGCAGATACCAACGTCGAAGAGTTTGAGTTTGCCATCCGTACCGTCTGCGAGCCGATCTTTGAGAAGCCGCTGGCAGAGATCTCCTTTGGTCACGTGCTGCTGAACCTCTTCAACACCGCGCGCCGCTTCAATATGGAAGTGCAGCCGCAGTTAGTATTACTGCAAAAAACCCTGCTCTACATTGAAGGGGTAGGGCGTCAGCTCTATCCGCAGCTCGATTTGTGGAAAACGGCGAAACCTTTCCTTGAAACGTGGATCAAAGACCAGGTTGGCTTCCCGGCGCTGGTGCGGGCAATCAAGGAGAAGGGCCCCTTCTGGATCGAAAGAATGCCGGAAGTTCCTGAACTGATCTTCAACGGATTGCAGCAAGGAAAACATTTGCAACAAAGCGTTGATAAAATTGCCCGAGAGTTAGAGGTCAACCGCGTACGGCAGGGGCAGTCCCGCTATCTGTTTGGCATCGGTGCGACGCTGCTGTTAAGCGGCACGTTATTGCTGATAACCCGTCCTGAGCTGGCAAATAATCCGTTGTGGTTAATGGGCGGCGGGCTGCTTGTCTGGCTGCTGGGCTGGCGTAAGACGCGCTGACATGATGCGCCCTGGCCATGCCGGTCAAGGACATGCAGCCCGGGGCATAACGTGTATACTGTGGCCTCTTTCTAACATCGTCTCTTAGAGGGGAAGTGAGTATGGGTAGTATCGGCATTTGGCAGTTGGTGGTTATTGCAGTCATCGTTGTGCTGCTGTTCGGCACCAAAAAGCTCGGCTCGATTGGCTCCGATCTCGGTGCCTCGATTAAGGGCTTTAAAAAAGCGATGAGCGACGATGATAAAAAAGAGAGTGAGGCAAAATCGGCACAGGATGCAGATTTTACCGCGAAGAATCTCTCTGATACCCGTAACCCCGACGTCGCAAAGAGCGACGAAAAACGTCACGATAAAGAGCAGGTGTAAGTCGTGTTCGATATAGGTTTTGGCGAATTATTACTCGTTTTTATCATTGGTCTGGTAGTGCTGGGGCCGAAGCGTTTGCCCGTTGCCGTGCGCACTGTTGCTGGCTGGGTTCGCGCCCTGCGCTCGCTGGCGACCACCGTACAGAACGAACTGACGCAGGAGCTTAAGCTGCAGGAGTTCCAGGACAGCCTGAAGAAGGTGGAGAAAGCGAGCCTGGACAACCTGACGCCGGAGTTGAAAGAGTCGATGGACGAGCTGCGTCAGGCGGCGGAATCGATGAAGCGCACCTACAGCGCCAACGACGCGGAAAAAGCGAGTGACGAAGCGCATACCATCCATAACCCGGTGGTGAAAGATTACGAAGCGCAGCATGAAGGCGTTACGCCTGGCGTTGCTGAACATCAGGTGAGCGCACCGCAACAGGCTCCCCAGGAAGTGCCGGAAGAAACTGCCCCGGCAAAAATCTCTCTGGCGAAAACCGCTGCGCCGGTTTCCGACTCCACCCCCTCTGCAAGTGATAAGTCCTGAACATGGCCGTAGACGATACCCAACCGCTGATCGCGCACCTGATTGAGCTGCGTAAACGTCTGTTGAACTGCATCATCGCGGTGATGGTGATTTTCCTCGCGCTGGTCTACTTCGCGAATGATATCTACCAGCTGGTCTCCGCGCCGCTGATTAAACAGATGCCGCTGGGCGCGACGATGATCGCCACCGATGTCGCCTCGCCCTTCTTCACGCCGATCAAACTCACCTTTATGGTGTCACTGATCCTCTCTGCGCCGGTTGTGCTTTACCAGGTGTGGGCCTTTGTTGCACCCGCACTCTACAAGCATGAGCGCCGCCTGGTGGTGCCGCTGCTGGTCTCCAGCTCGCTGCTGTTCTATATCGGTATGGCATTCGCCTACTTCGTGGTCTTCCCGCTGGCGTTTGGCTTTTTGACCCACACCGCGCCGGAAGGCGTACAGGTCTCGACCGATATCGCCAGCTATCTCAGCTTTGTGATGGCGCTGTTTATGGCCTTCGGCGTCTCGTTTGAAGTGCCGGTCGCCATCGTCCTGCTCTGCTGGATGGGCGTCACTACGCCGGACGATCTGCGGCAGAAGCGCCCCTATGTGCTGGTTGGTGCGTTTGTTGTCGGCATGCTGCTGACGCCGCCGGATGTCTTTTCGCAAACGCTGCTGGCGATCCCGATGTACTGCCTGTTTGAGGTCGGCGTCTTTTTCGCCCGCTTCTACGTCGGGAAGCGTCGCGTGCCGGACGATGAGAGCGAAACGGAAACCACCGAAGAGTAATAATCAGCCGCCCGCCAGGGCGGTTGTTGTATGGGAAACAGCATGTTTGATATTGGCGTAAATTTAACCAGCTCGCAGTTTGACCGTGATCGGGACGATATTGTCTCCCGTGCGCAGGCGGCGGGCGTGACCGGGATGTTAATAACCGGTACTAACCTGCATGAGAGCCAGCAGGCGCAGCAACTGACGCAGCGCTATGCGCGCTGCTGGTCGACCGCTGGTGTACATCCCCATGACAGCAGTAGCTGGACGGAAGAGACCGCGCAGGCGATTCGTGCCCTGGCGGCGATGCCGGGGGTGGTGGCGATCGGCGAGTGCGGGCTCGATTTCAACCGTAACTTCTCAACGCCGCAGGAGCAGGAGCGGGCGTTCAGTGCCCAACTGGCATTGGCCGCCGAGCTTAATCTGCCGGTGTTTTTGCACTGTCGCGATGCCCATCAGCGTTTTCTCACCCTGCTGGATCCGTGGCTCGATAAGCTCCCCGGTGCGGTACTGCACTGTTTTACCGGTTCGGCGCACGAGGCGCAGGAGTGTATTGCGCGCGGTCTCTGTCTCGGAATTACCGGTTGGGTGTGCGATGAGCGGCGCGGGCTGGAACTGCGCGAAGTGGTGCCGATGATTCCTGCCAATCGGCTGATGATTGAGACCGATGCGCCCTGGCTGCTGCCGCGCGATCTTAAACCGAAGCCCGCTTCCCGCCGTAACGAGCCTGCTTTGTTGGGGCATATTCTAAGCACGGTCGCCGAACTGCGCGGTGAAACGCCGCAGGCGCTGAGTACTGCGACGGATGAGAACGTGAAGCGGCTATTCGGGATTGCGTTTTAAGCGGTCAGGCTTTGCGGAAATCGGTGTTTTTCACACTCTGCAAAACTTGCTTATTGAGAAGGTGCAGAAGCAGCATGGAGCGTGCTTCGCCATCCGGCTCTTTGAAGATCGCCTGCAACCCTTCGAGCGCACCTTCCGTAATTACAACGCTGTCGCCAGGGTAGGGGGTTTCCGGGTCGGTGATCCCTTCCGGCTGATACGCTTCAAGCTGCTGGATCACCGCGTGGGGAACGCTTGCCGGATGCATACCAAAACGCACAAAGTGGCTGACGCCGCGCGTCGCGTTGATGGTCGTGGTGTGAATGACCTCTGGATCGAATTCCACAAACAGGTAGTTTGGAAAGAGAGGCTCTTTCACCGTTGTCCGCTTGCCGCGGACAATCTTTTCCAGCGCAATCATCGGCGTCAGACAGGAAACTGACTGGCGTTCCAGGTGTTCCTGGGCGCGCTGAAGTTGGCCTCGTTTGCAGTAGAGTAGATACCAGGATTGCATAATGACTCTTTTCCGTAAGTTCGGCCGCAAGAATATCAAAACCACCGCATGATGGCTAAGGTGATTATAACGCTGACTGAGCAATGCCGTTGTATTTCACGCCTATTTAACAAAAATACAGCAACCTTAGGACGAACACCGTATAATAAAGCGCTTATCTGGAGGCAATCATAACCCCATGAAATACACCGATCTTCGCGACTTTCTGACACTACTTGAGCAACAGGGCGAGCTGAAACGCATCGCGCTTCCGGTTGATCCCTATCTGGAAATGACGGAAATAGCCGATCGCACGCTGCGTGCAGGCGGTCCGGCATTGTTGTTTGAAAACCCGAAAGGCTACGCGATGCCGGTGTTGTGCAACCTCTTCGGCACGCCGCGTCGTGTCGCATTGGGCATGGGGCAGGATGATGTCAGCGCGCTGCGCGATGTCGGCAAACTGCTGGCGTTTCTCAAAGAGCCGGAGCCGCCGAAAGGATTCCGCGATCTCTTCGATAAGCTGCCGCAGTTCAAGCAAGTGCTGAACATGCCGACCAAACGCCTGCGCGGTGCGCCGTGCCAGCAAAAGGTGGTGCAGGGCGATGCGGTCGATCTGCACACTATCCCGATTATGCAGTGCTGGCCGGAAGATGCCGCACCGCTGATCACCTGGGGTCTGACCGTCACCCGCGGGCCGCACAAAGAGCGCCAGAACCTGGGGATCTACCGCCAGCAGCTGATCGGCAAAAATAAGCTGATTATGCGCTGGCTCTCGCACCGCGGCGGCGCTCTCGATTTTCAGGAGTGGCAAAATGCCCGCCCGGGCGAACGTTTCCCGGTCGCCGTGGCGCTGGGTGCCGATCCGGCTACCATTCTTGGTGCCGTGACGCCGGTGCCGGATATCCTCTCCGAATATGCTTTTGCCGGGCTGCTGCGCGGCAATAAAACCGAAGTCGTGAAGTGCATATCAAACGATCTGGAAGTGCCCGCCAGCGCCGAGATTGTGCTGGAAGGCTATATTGAAGCGGGTGAGATGGCGCCGGAAGGGCCGTATGGCGATCACACCGGATACTATAATGAAATCGATAACTTCCCGGTGTTTACGGTTACGCATATCACGCAGCGTGAAGATGCGATCTACCACTCCACCTACACCGGACGGCCGCCGGATGAGCCAGCGGTGCTGGGCGTGGCGCTGAATGAAGTATTTGTGCCGATCCTGCAAAAGCAGTTCCCGGAGATTGTTGATTTTTATCTGCCGCCGGAAGGGTGTTCCTATCGCCTGGCGGTAGTGACTATCAAGAAGCAGTATGCCGGGCACGCCAAGCGCGTGATGATGGGCGTCTGGTCTTTCCTGCGCCAGTTTATGTACACCAAATTTGTGATCGTGTGCGATGACGATGTTAACGCCCGCGACTGGAACGATGTGATCTGGGCGATCACCACCCGCATGGACCCTGCGCGGGATACGGTGCTGGTGGAGAATACGCCGATCGATTATCTGGATTTTGCCTCGCCGGTTTCCGGGCTTGGTTCAAAAATGGGACTGGATGCCACCAATAAATGGCCCGGCGAAACCGACCGTGAGTGGGGTCGCCCGATCAAGAAAGATCCCGAGGTGACGGCGCGAATCGACGCCATCTGGGATGAACTGGCCATAATGAACGCCGAAAAATAGACCCGACAGAGAGAGCGCATGACAACCTTAAGCTGTAAAGTGACCTCGGTAGATGCCATCACTGATACCGTGTATCGCGTCCGTTTAGTGCCGGAAGCGGCATTTTCATTTCGTGCAGGCCAGTACTTGATGGTGGTGATGGATGAGCGCGACAAGCGCCCCTTCTCCATGGCGTCGACGCCGGATCAGCACGACTATATCGAACTGCATATCGGTGCTTCCGAGTTGAACCTTTACGCAATGGCGGTGATGGATCGCATCCTGAAAGAGCGCGAAATCGTTATCGACATTCCCCACGGCGATGCCTGGCTGCGCGACGCTGAAGAGCGCCCGATGGTGCTGATTGCCGGTGGGACAGGTTTCTCCTATGTGCGCTCGATTCTGCTCACCTCGCTGGCGAAAACGCCGGACCGCGATATCACCATTTACTGGGGCGGCCGTGAAGCGAAGCATCTCTACGATCTTTCCGAACTGGAAGCGCTGTCGGTTACACACCCGAATCTGAATGTAGTGCCAGTAGTAGAGCAGCCTGATGAAGAGTGGCGCGGCCGTTCAGGCACCGTACTCGCCGCCGTACTGCAGGATTTCGGCTCCCTCTCCGGGCACGATATCTACATTGCAGGCCGCTTCGAGATGGCAAAAATCGCCCGCGATCTCTTCTGTAACGAGCGCGGCGCGCGTGAGGATCGGTTGTTTGGCGACGCGTTCGCGTTCATCTGATTTTATCTTCGCCCTTGCCGCCATAGCGGCGTTGGCTGCCTTCCTTCACCCCGGTCACATAGTTATCTATGCTCCCGGGGACTCTCTCAGTTGCCGCCTTGCTCTGACGACAATGGCTTCGATAAAACCGTGTTGTTTGCCCTTGCCGCCATAGCGGCATTGGGCGCCTTTCGTATTACGCCATAAAAAAAACCGCCCCTGACAGGCGGTAAAAACGGCAACTAAATTTTCTCTCTTTCAGCCTATATGCCGGATGGCGGCGCAAGCGCCTTATCCGGCCTACGGGCGTGTGTTTTGTAGGCCGGGCAAGCGAAGCGCCCCCGGCATAGGTGATGCGTTATACGCGCTCAAACACCGTGGCGATCCCCTGACCCAAACCGATACACATCGTTGCCAGACCAAGATGGGCATCTTTGCGCTCCATCAGGTTGAGCAGCGTGGTACTGATACGGGTACCAGAGCAGCCCAGCGGGTGACCGAGGGCGATCGCGCCGCCGTTGAGGTTGATCTTCTCGTCGATCTGCTCCATCAGCCCCAGATCCTTAATGCACGGCAGGATCTGCGCGGCAAACGCTTCGTTCATCTCAAACAGATCGATGTCGCTGGCGGTCAGCCCCGCTTTTTTCAGCGCCAGCTGCGACGCCGGCACCGGGCCGTAACCCATGATTGATGGATCGCAGCCGACCACCGCCATCGAGCGGATTCGCGCGCGCGGCGTTAAGCCAAGCTCACGAGCGCGGCTTTCGCTCATCACCAGCATCGCCGATGCGCCATCCGACAGCGCCGATGATGTACCGGCGGTAACGGTGCCGCTGACCGGGTCGAACGCCGGGCGCAGCGTAGAGAGCGCTTCAACGGTGGTTTCCGGGCGGATCACTTCATCGTAGTTAAACTGCTTGAGCACCCCGTCAGCGTCATGCCCGCCGGTGGGAATGATCTCGTTTTTGAACGCGCCGGACTGCGTGGCGGCCCAGGCGCGAGCATGAGAGCGGGCGGCGAAAGCATCCTGCATCTCACGGCTGATGCCGTGCATGCGCGACAACATTTCCGCGGTCAGCCCCATCATTCCCGCCGCTTTGGCAACGTTACGGCTCATACCCGGGTGGAAATCGACACCGTGGTTCATCGGCACGTGGCCCATATGTTCCACGCCGCCCACCAGGCAGACCTGCGCATCGCCGGTCATGATCATGCGCGCGGCATCATGCAGCGCCTGCATAGACGACCCGCACAGGCGGTTGACCGTGACCGCCGGAACCGAGTGGGGGATCTCCGCCAGCAGCGCGGCGTTACGGGCAATGTTGAAGCCCTGTTCGAGGGTCTGCTGGACACAGCCCCAGTAAATATCGTCAATCGCACTCGCCTCAAGCGCCGGGTTGCGCGCCAGAAGGCTACGCATCAGGTGCGCAGAGAGATCTTCCGCGCGAACGTGGCGAAAGGCGCCGCCTTTTGAACGGCCCATCGGGGTACGTACTGCATCGACAATGACAACCTGTTCCATTGTGACTCCTTAAGCCGTTTTCAAAGCGCCAACCGGGCGCGCAGGTTCAACCGCGGGATAGTAAGGCTCGTTGTGGCGGGCCTTTTCACGTAACCCGGCCGGGACGTCATACAGCGGCCCAAGGTGCTGATACGCTTGCGCCATATCGAGGTATTTCGCGCTGCCAAGCGTATCGAGCCAGCGGAAAGCGCCGCCGTGGAACGGAGGGAAGCCAAGGCCATACACCAGCGCCATATCCGCTTCAGCCGGGCTGGCGATAATGCCTTCCTCAAGGCAACGCACCACTTCATTGACCATCGGGATCATCATGCGGGCGATGATCTCCTGATCGGTGAACTCATGGCTGCCCTGACGCACATCGCTCAGCAGGCTTTCAACAGCGCTATCTTCCTCTTTCTTCGGTTTGCCTTTGCTGTCCTCTTTATAGCGCCAGAAACCGAGGCCATTCTTCTGCCCAAAGCGGTTCGCCTCAAACAGCGCGTCGATGGCGTCGCGATAATCTTTCTGCATACGCTGCGGGAAACCGGCGGCCATTACCGCCTGCGCATGATGCGCGGTATCAATGCCGACAACGTCGAGCAGGTAGGCCGGGCCCATCGGCCAGCCGAACTGTTTCTCCATCACTTTGTCGATTTTGCGGAAGTCCGCGCCATCGCGCAGCAGCTGGCTGAAACCAGCAAAGTAGGGGAACAGCACGCGGTTGACGAAGAAGCCGGGGCAGTCGTTGACCACAATCGGGGTTTTGCCCATCTTGCTCGCCCAGGCCACCACTTTGGCAATGGTCTGATCGGAGGTTTTCTCGCCGCGGATCACTTCAACCAGCGGCATGCGGTGCACCGGGTTAAAGAAGTGCATGCCGCAGAAGTTCTCCGGGCGTTTCAGCACGCTTGCCAGCTCGCTGATAGGAATGGTGGAAGTGTTAGAGGCCAGCACAGTATCCGGGCGAACTTTCTCTTCAGTTTCCGCCAGCACCGCTTTTTTCACTTTCGGGTTTTCCACCACCGCTTCGACAACCACATCCACGCGTTCGAACCCGGCGTACTCCAGTGTTGGCTGGATGGTGGCGATCACCTTCGACAGCTTGAGTCCGTCGATTTTGCCGCGCTCAAGCTGTTTATTCAGTAGCTTGCCTGCTTCATTAATGCCGAGGCTGAGCGACTTCTCATTAATATCCTTCATTAATACCGGCACGCCTTTCCAGGCTGACTGGTAGGCAATGCCGCCGCCCATAATGCCCGCGCCCAGCACGGCCGCCTGTTTCGGCGTCTCGACATCGGCGGTGAGCTTCTTCGCTTTGCCTTTGACGTATTGATCGTTAAGGAAGATGCCAACCAGCGCGCGTGCTTCTTTACTGTGCGCCAGCGGGACAAAACTCTGGTTCTCCAGCTTTAACGCCTCGTCACGCCCCAGCTTCGCCGCCGCTTCAATGGTCTTCACCGCGGTGATCGGCGCAGGGTAGTGTTTTCCGGCGGTCTGCATCACCATGCCTTTGGCGATGGTGAAACTCATCGATGCTTCGATTTTGCTGAGCTTCAACGGCTCAAGCTTCGGCTGACGCTTCGCTTTCCAGTCGAGATCGCCATTAATCGCCTGGCGCAGAATGGCGACAGCGCCTTCACGGAGCTTCTCTGGTTTGACGATGCCATCGACAAGGCCAATTTTCAGCGCCTGTTCAGCATCAACATCTTTCCCGGCGGCGATAATTTCCAGCGCGCTATCGGCACCCAGCAGGCGCGGCAGACGCACCGAGCCGCCAAAGCCCGGCATAATACCGAGTTTGGTTTCCGGCAGGCCGATGCGCAGATCCGGTGTTGCCAGACGGTAGTCGGTTGCCAGCACACATTCGCAGCCGCCGCCGAGGGCGTAACCGTTGACCGCAGAGAGGGTCGGCACCGGCAAATCTTCCAGGCGGTTAAAGACGCTGTTGGCGAAATGCAGCCACTGGCTCAGTTGCTCCTGAGGAACCTGGAAGAGGGAGAGGAATTCGGTAATGTCGGCACCGACGATAAAGGCCGCTTTCTCCGAGCGCAGTAGCAGCCCTTTTAAATCTGTTTGCTTCTCCAGCACGTCCAGCGCTTCGCCGAGGCTGGCGACGGTGGCGGTATCGAGCTTATTCACTGAGCCGGGCGCATCGAACACCAGTTCGGCAATGCCATCTTCCAGCCAGTTGAGGTACAGGTTATTGCCTTTGTAGAGCATGTCAGTCTCCAGAATTCAGCAGTGATCTGGTCGTACCAGATGAAGCGGAGTGTGGTTTTTATGTTAATAAATTGCAAATGAGTCATTAAAAAAATGCAGCGTCGATCACGCTCGGCGGAAATCACTCACATAAAAGGAGGTGTGCTAAGATGCGACAACTTGTGGTCTTGATTAACAAAAGGAAAGACGATGGATTCGCTGGCAGCGCTGTATAAAAATCATATTGTTACCCTACAAGAACGCGCGCGTGACGTGCTGGCGCGCGGTAATCTTGATGCGTTACTGATTCACTCTGGTGAGCTGTTTAACGTCTTTCTTGATGACCATCCCTATCCCTTTAAAGTGAACCCGCAATTCAAAGCCTGGGTGCCGGTGACGCAGGTACCGAACTGCTGGCTGCTGGTGGATGGCGTCAACAAGCCGAAGCTGTGGTTCTATCTGCCGGTTGATTACTGGCATAACGTTGAGCCGCTGCCGACCGCTTTCTGGACCGAAGAGATTGAGGTGATTGCCCTGCCGAAAGCCGATGATATCGGCGGTCAGCTGCCTGCCGCACGCGGCAATATCGCCTATATTGGCCCGGTGCCTGAGCGCGCGCTGAAGCTCGATATCGCCGCCAGCAATATCAACCCGAAAGCGGTGATTGATTACCTGCACTACTATCGCGCCTATAAAACGGATTACGAGCTGGCCTGTATGCGCGAAGCGCAGAAGACCGCGGTGATCGGTCATCGCGCGGCGCATGAAGCATTCCAGTCCGGGATGAGCGAGTTCGACATCAACCTGGCCTACCTGACCGCCACCGGGCATCGTGATACCGATGTGCCGTATGGCAATATCGTGGCGCTTAATGAACATGCCGCAGTGCTGCACTACACCAAACTCGATCACCGTGCGCCCGCCGAGATGCGCAGTTTCCTGCTGGACGCGGGTGCGGAATATAACGGTTATGCTGCCGATTTAACGCGGACCTGGGCGGCGAACAGCGACACCGACTTTGCGCAGCTTATAAAAGATGTGAATGAAGAGCAGCTCGCGCTGATCGCCACACTGAAAGCGGGCGTTAACTACGTTGACTACCATGTTCAGTTCCATCAGCGCATCGCGAAACTGCTGCGTCGCCACCAGATCGTCACCGATATCAGCGAAGAGGCGATGGTTGAGCAGAACATCACCGGGCCGTTTATGCCGCATGGCCTGGGTCACCCGCTCGGTTTGCAGGTGCATGATGTCGGTGGCTTTATGCAGGATGACACCGGGACCCATCTGGCCGCGCCGTCGAAATATCCTTACCTGCGCTGCACCCGTGTGATGCAGCCGCGTATGGTCGTCACCATCGAGCCGGGGATCTACTTTATTGAGTCGCTGCTGGCGCCGTGGCGCGATGGCCCGCTCGGCAAGCACTTCAACTGGCAGAAAATTGAGGCGCTGAAGCCGTTTGGCGGCATCCGTATCGAAGATAACGTTGTCATCCATGAAAATGGTACCGAGAACATGACGCGGGATCTGAAGCTGGCGTAATGGAGAGTTGGCCTATTCCGGCGGCGCCGGTCACCTTTAGCGAGGAGATCAAAAAGAGCCGCTTTATTACCCTGCTGGCGCACACGGATGGCGTCGAGGCGGCAAAGGCGTTTGTCGAGTCCGTGCGCGCTGAACACCCGACTGCCCGCCACCACTGCGTGGCGTGGGTTGCCGGTGCGCCGGATGATTCACAGCAGTTAGGCTTTTCTGACGATGGCGAGCCGGCAGGGACGGCGGGCAAGCCGATCCTCGCGCAGCTGATGGGCAGCGGCGTCGGGGAAATTACCGCGGTAGTGGTGCGTTACTATGGCGGCGTATTGTTGGGCACTGGCGGGCTGGTGAAGGCGTATGGCGGCGGTGTGCAGCAGGCGCTCACGCAGCTCACCACCACCCGCAAAATGCCGTTAACCGAATATACTTTGTGTTGCGATTATGCACAGCTTGCGGGAATCGAATCGCTGCTCGGGCAGTTCGACGGGAAAATTGTCTCCAGCGACTATCAGGCCAAAGTGCAGCTACGTGTCGCACTTGCGCAGAGTCATCTGGTCGCCTTTTCGGCAAAGCTGGCTGATTTTAGCCGTGGCGCATTGCAATTGTTAAAAACTGAAGAATAATCGCCACCTGATTTTCTGAACACCATAGGAAGCGGCAGAGATGCATTTTCGCGCCATAACCCGAATCGTTGGACTGCTGGTCATCCTCTTTTCCGGAACGATGATCTTACCTGGACTGGTAGCCCTTATTTACCGTGACGGCGCGGGGCGCGCGTTTACCCAGACCTTTCTCGCCGCGCTGGTGATTGGCTCCATCTTGTGGTGGCCGAACCGCCGTGAGAAAGGGGAGCTGAAATCCCGCGAAGGGTTTCTGATAGTGGTGCTCTTCTGGACCGTGCTGGGCAGCGTCGGTGCGCTGCCCTTTATCTTCTCGGAAAGCCCGAACCTGACGGTGACCGACGCCTTTTTTGAATCCTTCTCTGGTTTGACAACCACAGGAGCGACAACGCTGGTGGGGCTGGATTCGCTGCCGCACGCGATTCTCTTTTATCGCCAGATGCTGCAATGGTTCGGCGGGATGGGGATCATTGTGCTGGCCGTCGCCATTCTGCCTATTCTTGGCGTCGGCGGTATGCAGCTCTATCGCGCCGAGATGCCGGGGCCGCTGAAAGACAATAAGATGCGCCCGCGTATTGCGGAAACGGCGAAGACGTTGTGGCTTATCTATGTGTTACTGACGGTGGCCTGTGCGCTGGCGCTGTGGTTTGCCGGTATGCCAGCGTTTGACGCTATTGGGCACAGCTTCGCCACTATCGCTATCGGTGGCTTCTCGACGCACGATGCCAGTATCGGCTATTTCGACAGCCCGACGATTAACACCATTATTGCTATCTTCTTACTTATCTCCGGCTGTAACTACGGTTTGCACTTCTCGCTGCTGAGCGGGCGCAGCCTGAAAGTGTACTGGCGCGATCCGGAGTTTCGCATGTTTATCGGCGTGCAGCTGACGCTGGTGGTCATCTGTACCGTGGTGCTCTGGTTCCATGATGTCTACACCTCGGCGCTGACCACGGTGAACCAGGCTTTCTTCCAGGTGGTCTCCATGGCGACCACGGCTGGCTTTACCACCGACAGTATTGCCCGCTGGCCGCTGTTCCTGCCGGTGCTGTTGTTATGCTCGGCGTTTATCGGGGGTTGTGCCGGTTCAACGGGAGGTGGCCTGAAAGTGATCCGCATCTTGCTGCTCTTCAAGCAGGGGAACCGTGAGCTGAAGCGTCTGGTGCACCCGAATGCGGTTTACAGCATCAAGCTCGGCCAGCGCGCGCTGCCGGAACGTATTCTTGAAGCGGTGTGGGGATTCTTCTCCGCTTATGCGCTGGTCTTTATTGTCAGCATGCTGGCGATTATCGCCACCGGCGTGGATGATTTCTCCGCCTTCGCTTCGGTTGTGGCTACGCTCAATAACCTGGGGCCGGGGCTGGGCGTGGTGGCAGACAACTTCGCCAGTATGAACCCGGTGGCAAAATGGGTGCTTATCGCCAACATGTTGTTTGGTCGTCTGGAGGTCTTCACCCTGCTGGTGCTGTTTACCCCCACTTTCTGGCGCGAATAAGGGAGCGTTACGTGAAAACATTGATTCTTTTCTCTACCCGGGATGGGCAAACGCGGGAGATTGCCTCTTACCTCGCCTCTGAACTGAAAGAGCTGGGCGTTTACGCCGATGTGGTGAACCTGAACCGCACGCCGGAGATTGAGTGGGCGAAGTATGACCGCGTGGTGATTGGGGCCTCTATTCGCTACGGTCATTTCCACCCGGCGCTGGAGAGCTTTGTTAAAAAACATCTGCAAACGCTGAATACTCTGCCGAGCGCGTTCTACTCCGTTAACCTGGTTGCGCGTAAACCAGAGAAGAGTTCGCCGCAGACGAATAGCTATACGCGCAAGTTCCTTCTTTCGTCTCCCTGGAAGCCAGATCACTGCGCTGTGTTTGCCGGTGCGCTCCGTTACCCGCGTTATCGCTGGTATGACCGCTTTATGATTCGGCTGATCATGAAGATGACGGGGGGAGAAACCAATACCAGCCAGGAGGTGGTCTATACCGACTGGCAGCAAGTGGCGAATTTTGCTCGCGAAATTGCTCAGTTAAAAAGCAAAACGCCCGTTTAATGGGCATTGCGACCGAAAAATAAGCGAACGAAAACTTTTTTGAAATTAGGGGTTGTCAGCAGGAATTAACTCCCTATAATGCGCCT
>NZ_JACVUL010000024.1:0-89989 GCF_016516575.1 Kosakonia sp. S57
GCAGAAAGATGAAAGCCCCGAGTCAATTTTTCAATTAACCCGAGGCTACACCGACGCTCAGACAACGTCAGCGTAGCCTCTTACCTGCTGAAAGGCAAGGAAGTGAAGCTGCGCAAATAAGGGCTTTCTGGTTCGCCGGGAAGCCCTTTTTTATTAGCGAAAACAGCAACATCAGCGATCGGGTTTAAATCTGAAAAATATATTTCAGCCATGAAGTATGGCGTATGGCCGGGATATGATGCGGGCGGCGCTTGAGGCTTTTTGCCTCATGGCTGTGCTTTAGGAAGTTATGCAGAAATGTTGTGAGGCAGAAAGATGAAAGCCCCGAGTCAATTTTTCAATTAACCCGAGGCTACACTAACGCTCAGACAACGTCAGCGTAGCCTCTTACCTGCTGAAAGGCAAGGAGTTATAGGCGATGAAAATCCCGCAAACTTTTATCTGCTGCGTGTTTATTCTCTGCTTCACGCTGTTGATATTCACCTATCTGACCCGCAAATCCCTGTGCGAGCTTCGCTACCGGGATAAGGAGAGAGAGGTGGCGGCTTTGATGGCTTACGAATCCGGTAAGTAGCGACCTGGGGCAGGGAGCAATCCCTGCCTTTCTGGTGCGATGATGTTGTTGCAGCGTTGCCTTCGAGCGCCGCTTAAAGGGCTTCCTGGTTCGCCGGGAAGCCCTTTGTCTGAACCGCCATTTTTCCTTCATCTTTCCATCACTTGCCCGACATCTGCCTGACGCCTGGCTGTCATGCTTTTGTAATTAAAAAGTTATTTTTCTGTCATTCGAGCGTGTCATGTTACCTCGCGAGCACAAAACGCGTGATATCGCGCATCCCGTATAACAAGAGAGAGCACAATGACGACGTTACGACATACAGCTTTGGGTCTGGCGCTGGGATTTGTTTTTGCTGGCAATGCCATGGCCGTAACCACTATCCCGTTCTGGCACTCCATGGAGGGCGAGTTAGGCAAAGAGGTCGACTCCCTGGCGCAACGTTTTAATGATACCCACCCCGACTACAAAATCGTTCCGGTCTATAAAGGCAACTACGAGCAGAACCTGAGCGCGGGCATTGCCGCCTTCCGCACCGGCAATGCGCCAGCGCTGCTGCAGGTTTACGAGGTTGGCACCGCAACGATGATGGCCTCTAAAGCGATCAAGCCGGTTTACGAGGTCTTTAAAGATGCGGATATCACCTTTGACGAAAGCCAGTTTGTGCCGACCGTTGCGGGTTACTACACCGATTCAAAAACCGACCATCTGCTCTCTCAACCGTTTAACAGCTCCACACCAGTGCTTTATTACAATAAAGATGCTTTCAAAAAAGCAGGTCTGAACCCGGATCAACCGCCAAAGACCTGGCAGGATCTGGCAGCCTACACCGCGAAGCTAAAAGCGGCGGGCATGAAGTGCGGTTACGCCAGCGGCTGGCAGGGCTGGATCCAGATCGAGAACTTTAGCGCCTGGCACGGTCTGCCGGTCGCCACTAAAAACAACGGTTTCGACGGTACCGATGCGGTACTGGAGTTCAACAAGCCGGAGCAGGTGAAACATATCGCCATGCTGGAAGAGCTGAATAAGAAGGGCGAATTCAGCTACTTCGGCCGTAAAGATGAATCCACCGAGAAGTTCTATAACGGCGACTGCGGCATCACCACCGCCTCATCCGGTTCGCTGGCGGATATTCGCCACTATGCGAAATTTAACTACGGTGTCGGCATGATGCCGTACGACGCCGACGTGAAGGGCGCGCCACAAAACGCCATTATCGGCGGTGCCAGCCTGTGGGTAATGAAGGGCAAAGATGACGCGACTTACAAAGGCGTGGCGCAGTTCCTCGACTTCCTGACCAAGCCGGAAATCGCTGCCGAGTGGCATCAGAAAACCGGTTATCTGCCTGTCACCAAGGCCGCGTACGAGCTGACGCGCCAGCAGGGTTTCTATGATAAAAACCCGGGGGCGGATATCGCCACGCGCCAGATGCTGAACAAGCCGCCGTTGGCCTTCACCAAAGGGCTGCGTCTGGGCAATATGCCGCAGATCCGCACCGTGCTTGATGAAGAGCTGGAGAGCGTGTGGACCGGTAAGAAGACCCCGCAACAGGCGCTGGACTCTGCGGTTGAGCGCGGTAACCAGTTGCTGCGCCGCTTCCAGCAGTCGACCAAGTCTTAATCAGTTAAGGGCCGGATAAGCGCAGCGCTTGTCCGGCCTGTAAATCGGTCAATCTATCGCGTCGCCGCCCCCCGGCATTTTCAAAAAGAGTCTTGCTATGTCCGCATCCCGTCCGGTGTTTCGTTCACGCTGGCTACCCTATCTGCTCGTCGCGCCGCAGCTGGCGATTACAGTGATTTTCTTTCTCTGGCCTGCGGGCGAAGCGCTGTGGTACTCCGTGCAGAGCGTCGATCCCTTTGGTCTCTCCAGTCAGTTTGTCGGGCTGGATAACTTTACCGCGCTGTTCCACGACAGCTACTACCTCGACGCCTTCTGGACGACGATCCGTTTTAGCGCGATGGTCACCTTCAGCGGCCTGTTTGTCTCGCTGTTCTTTGCCGCGCTGGTGGATAACGTGGTGCGCGGCAGCCGCATCTACCAGACGTTGATGCTGCTGCCCTATGCCGTGGCACCTGCCGTTGCCGCCGTATTGTGGATCTTTTTGTTCAATCCCGGACGCGGGTTGATTACACACTTCCTTGAGCAGTTCGGCTATGACTGGAACCATGCACAGAACAGTGGTCAGGCGATGTTTCTGGTGGTGTTTGCCTCGGTCTGGAAGCAGATCAGCTACAACTTCCTCTTCTTCTTCGCCGCGTTGCAGTCCATTCCCCGCTCGCTGGTGGAAGCCGCTGCCATTGATGGCGCAGGACCCATTCGCCGTTTCTTCAAGCTTTCACTGCCGCTGATCGCACCCGTGAGCTTCTTTCTGCTGGTGGTCAACCTCGTCTACGCCTTTTTCGATACGTTCCCGGTTATCGATGCGGCGACCGCCGGTGGCCCGGTGCAGGCGACCACTACGCTTATCTATAAGATTTACCGCGAAGGGTTTGCCGGGCTGGATCTCTCCACCTCTGCGGCGCAGTCGGTGATCCTGATGGTGCTGGTGATTGTGCTGACGGTGGTGCAGTTCCGTTATGTCGAAAGTAAGGTGCGCTACCAATGATTGAGAATCGCCCAGGGCTGACGCTGTTCAGCCATATCATGCTTATCTTAGGCGTTGCGGTGGTGCTGTTTCCGCTCTACGTCGCGTTTGTCACTGCCACGCTTGATAACAACGCGGTGTACGACACGCCGATGACGCTGATCCCCGGCGGCCATCTGTGGGAGAACCTGCGCGCGATTTGGATTAACGGCGTCGGTCCCCACAGCGCGCCCTTCTGGCTGATGCTGACTAACAGTTTCATCATGGCGCTGGTGATAACCGTAGGGAAAATCTCAGTTTCGATCCTCTCGGCCTTCGCCATCGTCTGGTTTCGTTTTCCGCTGCGAAACCTCTTCTTCTGGATGATCTTCAGTACCTTGATGCTGCCAGTAGAGGTGCGCATCTTCCCGACGGTGGAAGTGATCGCCAATCTTAAGATGCTCGACAGCTATACCGGCCTCACCTTGCCACTGATGGCCTCTGCTACCGCGACTTTTCTCTTCCGTCAGTTCTTTATGACGCTGCCGGATGAACTAATCGAAGCCGCGCGCATTGATGGTGCCTCGCCGATGCGCTTTTTCCGCGACATTGTGCTGCCGCTGTCGCGCACCAATCTTGCGGCGCTGTTCGTCATCACCTTTATCTACGGCTGGAACCAGTATCTATGGCCGTTGTTGATCATCAGCGACGTCAACCTTGGCACCGCCGTGGCGGGCGTTAAAGGGATGATGTCGAGCGGCGAAGGCACGACGCAGTGGAACCAGGTGATGGCCGCGATGCTGCTGACGCTGATCCCCCCGGTTGTTATCGTTTTAACCATGCAGCGCGCCTTTGTGCGCGGTCTGGTCGACAGTGAGAAATAAGATGTCATCTCTAAAATTACAGGCAGTGACAAAAAGTTGGGACGGCGGTAAAACCCAGGTGATTGAACCGCTGACGCTGGATGTGGCCGACGGCGAATTTATTGTCATGGTTGGCCCGTCGGGCTGCGGAAAGTCGACGCTGCTGCGCATGGTTGCCGGGCTGGAGCGCGTCTCCGGCGGCGATATCTGGATTGACCGCCAGCGCGTGACGGAGAAGGAGCCGAAAGATCGCGGTATCGCGATGGTGTTCCAGAACTATGCCCTCTATCCGCACATGAGCGTGGAGGAGAACATGGCCTGGGGACTGAAAATCCGCGGTATGGGCAAAGCGCATATTGCCGGACGCGTGGCGGAAGCGGCGCGTATTCTGGAGCTTGAAGGCCTGCTGAAGCGTCGACCACGTGAGCTTTCGGGCGGTCAGCGCCAGCGCGTGGCGATGGGCCGCGCGATTGTGCGCGATCCGGCGGTTTTCCTGTTTGATGAGCCGCTCTCCAACCTTGATGCCAAGCTGCGCGTGCAGATGCGCCTTGAGTTGCAGCATCTGCACCGACGCCTTAACACTACCTCGCTCTATGTCACCCACGATCAGGTGGAAGCGATGACGCTGGCGCAGCGCGTGATGGTGATGAACAAAGGCGTCGCCGAGCAGATCGGTACGCCGGTTGAGGTGTATGAAAAGCCCGCCAGCCGCTTTGTCGCGAGCTTTATCGGCAGCCCGGCGATGAATTTACTCGATGGGCACATCAGCCAGACCGGCACTCACTTTGAGCTGGCAAGCGGCATGGCATTGCCGATTAACTGGCACTATCGCGGCTATGCCGGGCGGAAAATGACGCTGGGTATCCGCCCGGAACATATTGCGTTAAGCTCACAAGCCGCAGGCGGCGTACCGCTGGTGATGGATACGCTGGAGATGCTCGGCGCGGATAATCTGGCCCATGGCCGCTGGGGTGAGCAGAAACTGGTGGCGCGTCTGTCGCATCAGGAGCGCCCCGCACCCGGCAGCACGCTGTGGCTGCATCTGGCGGAACATCACCTGCACTTATTCGATGGTGAAACAGGACAACGCGTATGAATAACTGGCCCTATCCCCGCATCGTCGCCCATCGCGGCGGTGGAAAACTGGCTCCGGAAAACACCCTGGCAGCGATCGATGTCGGCGCCAGATATGGCCACACAATGATCGAATTTGACGCCAAATTATCAAAAGATGGGCAGATCTTCCTGCTGCATGATGACAACCTGGAGCGCACCAGCAATGGCTGGGGCGTGGCGGGCGAGCTGGCGTGGAGCGATCTGCTGAAAGTTGATGCCGGGAGCTGGTACAGCGGCGAGTTTAAAGGCGAGACGTTGCCATTGCTGTCGGAGGTGGCGCAGCGCTGCCAGCAGCATGGCATGATGGCGAATATTGAAATCAAACCGACGACCGGAACCGGCCCGCTGACGGGCAAAGCCGTTGCGTTTGCTGCCCGCGAGTTATGGTCAGAGATGACCCCGCCGCTGCTCTCGTCGTTTGAGAACGACGCGCTGGAGGCGGCGCAACAGGCTGCACCGGAACTGCCGCGCGGTCTGCTGCTGGATGCCTGGCGCGATGACTGGCAGGAAGTGACCGATCGCCTGGCCTGCACCTCTATTCATCTCAACCACAAATTGCTTGATGAAGCGCGCGTTCGCATGCTGCGCGACGCCGGTCTGCGCATTTTGGTTTATACGGTGAATCAACCGGCGCGTGCGGCCGAGTTGCTGGCGTGGGGCGTCGATTGCATCTGTACGGATAATATTGACGCTATCGGGCCCCACTTTGGCGCTTAAGGCGTAGTGGTTTGCGGTGTGCTGTGCAGCATGCCGCCACTTTGCGTTTGGGTCTGCGGCAGCATATGCGGCTGCTGCAGGGTCGAACCACTGGCGCTGTTTTGCGGATGAAGCATCCCGCCGCCGTTACTGCTTCCCTGGTTTAGCATTTCGCCACCGTTACTGCCGCTCTGGCTTAACGCTCCTGCGTCGTTACTACCCGGCTGGCTGAGCATCCCGCCACCGCTACTGCTGCCCTGGCTTAACATCCCGCCGTTGCTGTTGGGGAGCACTTGCTGGTGGGCGGGGTCGAGCTCCCCCGGCTGAGCCTGCCTTATTCGCTGTGAGTTATCGTTCATCTGCATTTGCAGGTTCTGTTGCTGCTGGCGGCTCTGCGTCTGCTGCTGCTGTTTCAGTAATCCTTGCTGCTGCTGTTGCTGATTGAGCATTTGCGTCTGCATACGCTGCTGGCTTGGCACGACATATCCCGGTTGATTCGGGTTATTTGTCGGGTTAAGCGGCTGTGCGAAAGCGGTAAACGGCAGCAGTGCTGCCACAATCACAAGGCGTTTCATTCTCATCTCCTCCCGTTGAGGCCTGCCCCTAAGTTTAGTCGCATTCCTGCATGACCATGATTTTTTGCGTATTGTGAACCAGACTTAAGCGGGAACTGTAGCCCTTCTTTGTGGAGAACGACGATGATCAAACAGCAGTTTGCGCGTTGGGCGGCAATCGCCGCGCTGACGGCGGGAGCATGTTTCAGTGTCGGCGCTGCGCCGCCGCCTGCTCAGGCACCCGCGCCAGCCCCCGTTTCGTATGGGGTAGAAGCCGATGTCTTTCATCCGGTAGTAGCCCATCAGGGGATGGTGGCTTCGGTGGATGAGGCCGCGACCCGCGTGGGTGTGGAGATCCTCAAAGAGGGCGGTAATGCGGTCGATGCGGCGGTCGCGGTAGGTTATGCGCTGGCGGTGACCCATCCGCAGGCGGGCAACCTCGGCGGTGGCGGGTTTATGATGATCCGCACCAAAGAGGGCAAGGTCACGGCGATCGATTTCCGCGAAATGGCGCCCGCAGCCGCTACGCGCGATATGTTCCTTGATGAACAGGGCAACCCGGACAGCAAAAAATCCCTGACCTCCCATCTCGCTTCCGGTACGCCCGGCACGGTCGCCGGCTTCTCGCTGGCGCTGGAGAAGTACGGCTCGCTGCCGCTGAAAAAGGTGGTGCAGCCTGCCATCAAACTGGCGAAGCAGGGCTTCACGGTTAACGATGCGCTGGCGGACGATCTCAAAACCTACGGCAGTGAAGTGCTGCCGAACCACGACACCAGCAAGGCGATCTTCTGGAAAGAGGGCCAGCCGCTGAAGAAGGGCGACAAGCTGGTGCAAGCCAACCTCGCGAAGAGCCTTGAGCTGATTGCTGAAAAGGGGCCGGATGGTTTCTATAAAGGCACAACGGCAGAGCAGATCGCCCAGGAGATGAGCAAAAACGGCGGGCTGATTACCAAAGAGGATCTGGCAAATTATAAAGCCGTTGAGCGTACGCCGGTGAGCGGCGACTACCGCGGTTATCAGGTCTACTCCATGCCGCCGCCATCCTCTGGCGGGATCCATATCATTCAGATCCTCAACATCCTGGAGAATTTCGACCTGGCGAAATATGGCTTCGGCAGCGCCGATGCGATGCAGGTAATGGCGGAAGCGGAAAAATATGCCTACGCCGACCGCTCTGAATACCTCGGCGACCCCGATTTTGTCAAAGTGCCGTGGCAGGCGCTAACCAGCAAAGCGTACGCCAAATCGATTGCTGAACAGATTGATGTCAATAAAGCGCGCCCCTCCAGCCAGATCCGCCCTGGCAAGCTGGAACCTTATGAGAGTAACCAGACCACACACTTCTCGGTGGTGGATAAAGAGGGGAATGCCGTTGCGGTGACCTATACGCTGAATACCGTGTTTGGCAGCGGCATTGTGGCCGGTAATACCGGTATTCTGATGAACAACGAGATGGATGACTTCTCCGCCAAACCGGGCGTGCCAAATGTTTATGGCCTGGTGGGCGGCGATGCGAATGCTATCGGGCCCGGCAAGCGTCCGCTCTCATCCATGTCGCCAACTATTGTGTTGAAAGATGGTAAAACCTGGCTGGTCACCGGTAGCCCTGGCGGCAGCCGCATTATCACTACCGTGCTGCAAATGGTAGTGAACACCATCGATTATGGAATGAACGTTGCCGAAGCGACCAATGCGCCACGGTTCCATCATCAGTGGTTGCCGGACGAACTGCGCGTAGAGAAGGGCTTCAGCCCTGACACCCTGAAACTGCTGGAGCAGAAGGGGCAGAAAGTTGCGGTGAAAGCCTCAATGGGCAGTACGCAGAGCATTATGGTTGGGCCGGATGGCACGCTGTATGGTGCGTCCGATCCGCGTTCAGTAGATGATTTAACCGCAGGATATTAAAGAAATTTCCCTCTCCCGACCGGGAGAGGGATCTTTTAGCCCTTCATTCGCGCCATATAGTACGAATCGACATACTCGCCGTTACGCAGCGCATGACGCTTCGCCGTGCCTTCCACTTCAAAACCAAACTTACGGTAGACCGCCAGCGCGGGTGCGTTATCGGCGAAAACCGACAACTCAATGCGGTCGATGCGCAGCCAGTTATCGCACAATTGCACCATCTCGTTGATTAACGTGCTGGCGACGCCGCGGTTTTGAAACTGCGGCGCAACCATAATGCCAAAGCTGGCGACGTGGCTGCGACGCGGGTTCTGCTCGACCATTAAACCGAGATGGCCCGCTATCCGCTCATCAAGCGTGGCAATCAGATCCCGGCGGCCCGGCTGCGGCGTCAGGCGTTTATGCCAGTGGTCGGAAGAGGGATGAGGTAGCTGGAGTAGGTTTTGATACACCTCGGGCTGCGCGTAAATCTGTCGTAACGGTTCGACATCGTGCATTTCAGCGTGGCGTATCACTATCTCGCTCATCCTGCTTCTCCTGTTGGTTGGGTTCGCTTTCACATTCCGGTCTTTCAGGCGAAGCGTCAACTGCCATTTTTTGTCACAGGGGGTAGACAAGTGCGAATGATAATGATTATTATTGCCATGCGTTCAGGGAAACCGTACGGTAATCCTGAAAGCACGACATTGCTCACATTGCTTCCAGTATTTCTTAGCCAGCCGGGTGCTGGCTTTTTTTTTACCTGCTATTCAGCGGCTCGCTTCTTCTCTTTCTCAACGCTTAATTTTGCGATCGGCGCAGTGAGTTTTGCCTGGCCTGAGAAGGTGCCGCCTTTCTTGATGGTCAACGCGCTGTAGGTCAGCGTGCCGTTGATGTTGCCATTCTCTTCGATATTCAGCGTTTCGCTGCTGCACTCGCCGTTCACCGTGCCATCAATAAACAGCTCGCGACAGGAGAGGTTACCTTCAACCACGCCGTTGCGCATGATGCGGATAATGTTGTCTTTTGCTTCGATATTGCCGGTAAGCGTGCCGTAAATATGCACTTGCCCGTTCGAGGTAATGTTGCCGACAAAGTTGGTGCCGCTGGCAACAACCGTGTTCTGCTTCTCATCGCGCAGCGCCTCTTTTTCGTTAATCAGTGAGGCTGCAATCGGTTGTAGTGGGGGCGTTTTTGGGGTTTTCTCTTTACCAAACATAGCGTTAACCTGATGTTGTACAAAGTGTAAGAAGAAGCCGAGAAGCGTTAGCGATGCCGCAACCAGTGCCCAGAGCCGTGCGTCAATGCACCAGCTCCCCAGCGCGAAGGCCCAAAAAGCAAGAGCGAGATTTAAATACCAGTAGTGCTTATCCATGCTGTATTGCGCGCAACTCCCTGCGTGGTGGGTGCTTCTGACTTATGAAAGGGGCAAAAGGATATTGCCGCGTGTTTTATGCGGGAATTAGGGGTGGCGATCAAGAGCGCGGAAGAAAAATCGGAATTTATAAATGGCTTAAAAACATAACAATAATCGATAAATAGAAGCTTCTGGTTTTAGCTCTCGCCGCGCCTGGTCTAAGGTAAAGAGAGATATTCTGCAAAGGACGACACGATGACTCTACATTGCGCATTTATTGGATTTGGTAAAAGCACCACCCGTTATCACCTGCCTTATGTTCTCAACCGTAAAGCCAGCTGGCACGTGGCGCACATCTTCCGCCGCCATCCGAAGCCAGAGGAGCAACATCCCGACTATCAGCACATCCACTTCACCAGCGATCTGGACGAAGTGCTTAACGATCCGCAGGTCAAACTGGTGATCGTCTGTACCCATGCTGATAGCCATTTCGACTATGCAAAACGCGCGCTGGAAGCGGGTAAAAACGTGCTGGTCGAGAAGCCTTTCACGCCGACCATGGCTGAAGCGATCACGCTATTTGAGCTGGCGAAAAGCAAAGGCCTGACGGTGACGCCGTATCAGAATCGCCGTTTCGACTCCTGCTTCCTCACCACCAAAAAGGTGATTGAGAGCGGCAAACTGGGTGAAATCGTCGAGATCGAAAGTCATTTTGACTACTACCGCCCACAAGCGGAAAGCAAGCCGGGTCTGCCGCAGGATGGCTCGTTTTATGGCCTCGGCGTGCACACCATGGATCAGATTATCTCGCTGTTTGGCCGCCCGGATCATGCCGCGTACGACATTCGCAGCCTGCGCAATAAAGCCAATCCTGACGATACGTTTGAAACACAACTCTTCTATGGCGATCTGAAAGCGATTGTGAAAACCAGCCATCTGGTCAAAATCGATTACCCGAAATTTATCGTCCATGGTCGTAAAGGCTCATTCGTTAAATATGGCGTCGATCAGCAGGAGACCAGCCTGAAGGCGAATATCATGCCGGGCGATACGGGCTTTGCCGCAGATGACAGCGTGGGCATTCTGGAGTATGTCAACGAGGCGGGCGAAACGGTGCGTGAAGAGATTACGCCCGAGCCTGGCGACTACGGGCGCGTCTACGATACGCTCTATGAAACGCTGACGAACGGCGCGGAAAATTACGTCAAGGAAACTGACGTTCTTACCAACCTTGAGCTGCTGGAACGCGCGTTTGAGCAGGCATCACCTGCCACGATAACCCTCGCCAAATAAGGCTGAATGGCTCCTCTGCGCTTGTTCACTTTTTTTGAACAGAGGAGTCAATTTTCACCCTCTATGATTGGGCAATGATTGCGTCCACACTTACCTCATCGAAAACAGACGGGGTAAACAAGATGATTTTCTTACGCAAAGCAAATGACCGCGGACACGCTAACCATGGCTGGCTGGACTCCTGGCACACCTTCTCGTTTGCTAACTATTACGATCCGAACTTCATGGGTTTTTCAGCGCTGCGCGTGATTAACGATGATGTTATCGATGCGGGGCAGGGCTTCGGGACCCATCCGCATAAAGATATGGAAATCCTGACTTATGTACTGGAAGGTGCGGTAGAGCATCAGGACAGCATGGGTAACAAAGAGCAGGTTCCGGCGGGCGAATTCCAGATCATGAGCGCCGGTACCGGGGTACGCCACTCTGAATACAACCCGAGCAAAACCGATCGTCTGCGCCTGTATCAAATCTGGATCATTCCGGAAACTAACGGTATCGAGCCGCGCTACGAGCAGCGCCGCTTTGACGCTACGCAGGGCAAACAGCTGGTGCTTTCGCCGGATGCGCGCGACGGTTCGCTGAAAGTGCATCAGGATATGGAGCTTTACCGCTGGGCGCTGCTGAAAGATGAGCAGTCTGTACATCAGATCGCCGCCGAACGCCGCGTCTGGATCCAGGTCGTGAAAGGTGAAGTCACCATTAATGGCACCAAAGCGACCACCAGTGATGGCCTCGCTATCTGGGATGAGCAGGCGATCTCAGTACATGCCGACAGCGATAGCGAAATCCTGCTCTTCGATCTGCCGCCGGTGTGATGTGGCGTAAATAAATCGCGCAATCCTGGGGTTTTTGACCGCAGGATTGCGCATTGTCCGTGATAAACTGCGCACCCCTCTCTTTTGCGTAAATTATCAGGGCGATGAAAAAGAAAAGACCCGTACTACAGGATGTGGCCGATCGCGTAGGCGTGACCAAAATGACGGTCAGCCGTTTTTTGCGTAACCCGGAACAGGTTTCCGTCGCTTTACGGGGCAAAATCGCCGCTGTCCTTGATGAACTGGGTTATATCCCCAACCGCGCACCCGATATTCTCTCCAACGCCACCAGCCGCGCCATTGGCGTGCTTCTCCCCTCTTTGACGAACCAGGTATTCGCTGAAGTGCTTCGCGGCATTGAAAGCGTCACCGATGCGCACGGTTATCAAACCATGCTGGCGCACTATGGCTACAAAGCGGAAATGGAGGAGGAGCGGCTGGAGTCGATGCTCTCCTGGAACATCGATGGACTGATCCTCACCGAACGCACCCACACGCCGCGCACGTTGAAAATGATCGAAGTGGCGGGCATTCCGGTTGTGGAATTGATGGACAGCAAATCTCCCTGCCTCGATATCGCCGTTGGCTTTGATAATTTCGAGGCTGCCCGGCAAATTACCGCCGCCATTCTTGCGCGCGGCCATCGTCGCGTTGCCTATCTCGGTGCACGTCTGGATGAACGTACTATCATCAAACAGAAGGGGTACGAGCAGGCGATGCTGGATGCGGGGCTGACGCCGTACAGTGTGATGGTGGAACAATCCTCCTCTTATACCGCCGGCATTGAGTTAATGCGCCAGGCGCGCCGCGAGTATCCGCAGCTTGATGGGATTTTCTGTACTAACGATGACCTTGCCGTCGGCGCCGCGTTTGAGTGCCAGCGTCTGGGGCTGAAGATCCCACAAGATATGGCGATTGCCGGGTTCCACGGGCATGACATTGGTCAGGTGATGGAGCCGCGTCTGGCAAGCGTGCTGACGCCGCGTGAGCGCATGGGGCGCATTGGTGCGGAACGGCTGCTGGCGCGTATCCGTGGTGAAGCAGTTACGCCAAAGATGTTAGATTTAGGTTTCACTTTGTCACCGGGTGGATCTATTTAGTCTGACAAATTTGAAGTAGCTCACACTTATTTATCTCTGACCGCTGTGGATATTGCTTCTCTGGGATCGCGGCAGGACAATGTTACCGATAACAGTTACCCGTAACAATCACTCTTGCACCCGTGGGGGCTACCCTTTGAGCACAACAAACCTTGATCACCATGTTTTCGTTCTGATGGGCGTTTCAGGCAGCGGCAAATCAGCGGTTGCCAGCGAAGTCGCGTATCAGCTTAAAGCCGCGTTTCTCGACGGCGACTTTCTCCATCCGCGGAGCAACATCAACAAGATGGCCTCCGGCGAGCCGCTGAATGATGACGACCGCAAACCGTGGTTGCAGGCGCTGAACGACGCTGCCTTCGCTATGCAGCGCACCAACAAAGTGTCGCTGATCGTCTGCTCGGCGCTGAAAAAGCACTACCGCGACCAGCTGCGCGCCGGTAATCCTAACCTCTCCTTTATCTACCTGAAGGGCGAATTCGATGTTATCGAAAGCCGCCTGAAAGCGCGTAAAGGCCACTTCTTCAAAACGCAGATGCTGGTCACCCAGTTCGAAACGCTGCAGGAGCCGGGCGAAGATGAACGCGATGTGCTGGTGGTGAACATTGACCAACCGCTTGATGGCGTGGTCGCCAGCACCATTGAAGTGATAACCAAAGGCCGTGAGCAGTGAGTACATTAACGCTGGTATTAACCGCAGTCGGTTCTGTTTTACTGCTGCTGTTTTTAGTGATGAAAGCGCGAATGCACGCTTTCGTTGCGCTGATGGTGGTGTCGATTGGTGCCGGGCTCTTCTCCGGTATGCCGCTAACGAAAATCGCGCAGACCATGGAAAAGGGGATGGGCGGTACGCTCGGGTTCCTCGCCATTGTGGTAGCACTAGGCGCGATGTTCGGCAAAATCCTGCATGAGACCGGTGCGGTGGACCAAATCGCCGTCAAAATGCTTAACTCCTTCGGGCACAGCCGCGCGCACTATGCGATTGGCCTCGCCGGGCTGATTTGCGCCCTGCCGCTCTTCTTCGAAGTGGCGATTGTCCTGCTGATAAGCGTTGCCTTCTCGATGGCGCGCCACACCGGCACCAACCTGGTCAAACTGGTTATCCCGTTGTTCGCAGGCGTTGCGGCAGCGGCGGCATTTCTGCTGCCGGGGCCTGCGCCGATGCTGCTCGCCTCGCAGATGCATGCAGATTTTGGCTGGATGATCCTGATTGGCCTCTGCGCTGCGATCCCGGGCATGCTGGTCGCCGGGCCGCTGTGGGGCAACTTTATTAGCCGCCACGTTGAATTGCATATTCCGGACGATGTTAGCGAGCCGCATCTCGGCGAAGGCAAAATGCCGTCGTTTGGCTTCAGCCTCGCGCTGATCCTGCTGCCGCTGGTGCTGGTGGGAATGAAAACCATCGCTGCGCGCTTCGTGGCTGAAGGCAGCACGCTCTATCAGTGGATGGAGTTTATCGGTCACCCCTTTACCGCCATTCTGGTTGCCTGCCTGGTAGCGATTTACGGTCTGGCAGTACGTCAGGGGATGGAAAAAGATCGGGTGATGGAGATTTGCGGCCAGGCGCTACAGCCAGCGGGGATTATTCTGCTGGTAATTGGTGCTGGCGGCGTCTTCAAACAGGTGCTGGTGGACTCCGGCGTTGGCCCGGCGCTCGGTGAAGCGTTAACCGGCATGGGCTTACCTATCGCCTTGACCTGCTTTGTGCTGGCGGCGGCGGTGCGCATTATCCAGGGTTCCGCGACAGTCGCCTGTCTGACCGCGGTTGGTCTGGTAATGCCGGTTATTGAACAGCTGCACTTCAACGGCGCGCAGATGGCGGCACTCTCCATCTGTATCGCGGGTGGTTCGATTGTGGTGAGCCATGTGAATGATGCCGGTTTCTGGCTCTATGGTCGCTTTACCGGCGCGACAGAAGCGCAAACCCTGAAGACCTGGACGATGATGGAAACCATCCTCGGCACCACCGGTGCGATTATCGGGATGATCGCCTTTACGCTGCTGAGCTAAAGGCAAAAGAAAACCCGGTGGTTTCAGGCCACCGGGTTTTTATCTTAACGCTTAAGAAGCTAAAGAGAGTTCCGCTTTGTTATTGCGCGTTAGCCACTGAGCCACACGCGCCTGCTCCTCTTCACTCAGCCACATGCCAAGTTTCGTACGACGCCAGATGGCATCGTCGAGGCGACGCACCCACTCATGCTCCACCAGGTAACGCAGTTCGGCTTCATACAGTTCATGACCGAAGTGCTCGCCCATGCCATCCAGGCTGGTGATACCCGACAGAATCAGTTCACTGTTGCTACCGTAGGTACGGGCATAATGGCGCGCCAGCGATTCGCTAATGAACGGGTATTTACGGCGCAGTTTCGCTGCGTAATCCTCGCGATCGCCGTTGATATCGCCGCCGGGCAGAACGCACTCTTTGGTCCACGCCGGGCCGATGCCTTTGTAGTACGGCGTCAGTTTTTCCAGCGCATGCTCCGCCAGCTTACGATAGGTGGTGAGTTTCCCGCCGAAGACAGAGAGCAGAGGCGCTTTGCCGTTCTCGTCATGAATATCGAGCGTGTAATCACGGGTGATCGCCTGCGGTGAATCGGATTCGTCATCGCAGAGCGGGCGCACGCCGGAGTAGGTCCAGGCAATATCCTCACGCGTCAGCTGTTTCTTAAAGTGATCGTTGTAGACATTGAGCAGGTAATTGATCTCGTCTTCGTCGATCTTCACGTTTTTCGGGTCGCCGTGGTACTCAACGTCGGTGGTACCGATAATGGAGAACTCATCCATCCACGGGATCACAAAGACAATACGTTTATCTTCGTTTTGCAGGATGTAGGCCTGCTTCTGCGCATGGGCGCGCGGCACCACAATGTGGCTGCCCTTGATCAGGCGAATGCCGTATGGCGAAGGCAGTTTCATGCCGTCATCGAAGAACTCTTTCACCCACGGGCCGGTGGCATTCACCAGACCGCGTGCTTTCCAGCTAAATTTTTCGCCGGTATCGATATCTTCCGCTTCCACCACCCACAGGCCGTTTTCACGACGCGCGCTGGTGGCACGGGTGCGGGTCATTACTTTCCCGCCTTTACGCTCAACCATCTGCGCATTCGCCAGCACCATGCGCGCATCATCAACCCAGCAGTCGGAATATTCGAATCCGCGCACGATTTCCGGTTTCAGCACCGATTCTGAGCCAAATCGCAACCCTTTCGACGCCGGCAGGCTGGTGCGTTTACCCAGGTGATCGTACATAAACAGACCAATGCGAATCATCCAAGCCGGGCGCAGGTGAGGGCGGTGCGGCAGGCGGAAACGCATCGGGAAGGCGATATGCGGTGCCATTTTCAGCAGCACTTCACGTTCGGCAAGCGCTTCGCTCACCAGGCGGAATTCGTAGTGTTCAAGGTAGCGCAGGCCACCGTGAATCAATTTAGAGCTGTTGCTGGAGGTCGCGCAGGCGAGATCCTGAGCCTCAAGCATGAGCACGGATAAACCACGCCCTGCGGCGTCAACCGCGATACCGGCACCGTTAATGCCCCCGCCTATCACAATCAGATCTTTGGTTTCCATGCTATCCTCACGCACTTTCGTAAAAGCTCAAAAATGTTCGATATCGCTCATAATAGCAAAGGAACGCGCTTTTGGTAACATCAAAAAAACAATTTAGAGTGATATGCATAACATAATGGCGCATCACCGGGGTCACGACGTACACTTGTCGCAGCCTAGCCATAATTCGTGTCAATAAAGAGAACGCCATGGATCAGTTTGAATGTATTAATGTCGAAGAGACCCACCAGAAATTGCAGCAGCAGCAGGCCGTGCTGGTCGATATCCGCGATCCGCAGAGTTTCGCGATGGGCCATACGCCGGGCGCGTTTCACCTCACCAACGACACGCTGGGCGCGTTTATGCGCGACAACGATTTCGATACGCCGGTGATGGTGATGTGCTATCACGGCAACAGCAGTAAAGGTGCCGCGCAGTATCTGTTGCAGCAGGGCTTTGAAGAGGTCTACAGCGTCGATGGTGGTTTCGATGCATGGCATCGCCACTTCCCGGCAGAAGTCGAGCACGGCACGCTTTAGGCGAAGCGCGACTCTCCGCTATACTGTCTCTCTTTGTATGGACTAAGCGACGCCCGTCATGTTGATGATTACCTCTTTTGCTAACCCCCGCGTCGCCCAGGCGTTTGTCGACTATATGCAGACTCAGGGCGTTATCCTGACGATCCAGCACCATGAGCAGACCGACATCTGGCTGGCGGACGAAAGCCAGGCCGAACGCGTGCGCACAGAGCTGGCGCGCTTTCTGGAAAACCCCGCCGATCCGCGCTATCTGGCGGCAAGCTGGCAATCCGGCCAGACCGACAGCGGTTTGCACTACCGCCGTTTCCCTCTTTCCGCCGCCCTGCGCGAGCGCGGCGGACCGCTAACCATCGCTATCTCCGTGCTCTGCATTATCGTCTTCCTGCTGATGAACGTGATGGGCGATGAAGTGGTGATGGCGTGGCTCGCCTGGCCGTGGGATGAGAGCCTGCGCTTTGAAGCATGGCGCTATTTCACCCACGCGATCATGCACTTTTCGCTGCTGCACATCCTCTTTAACCTCTTCTGGTGGTGGTATCTTGGCGGCGCGGTGGAGAAGCGGCTCGGCAGCGGCAAGCTGGTAGTGATCACGCTGATTAGCGCGCTGTTGAGCGGTTTTGTGCAGCACCAGCTTACCGGCCCCTGGTTCGGCGGTCTCTCCGGCGTGGTCTACGCGCTGATCGGTTATGTCTGGCTGCGCGGCATACGCGACCCGCAACCGAAGGTAGCGCTGCCGAACGGCCTGTTTATCTTTACGGTGTTACTGATGGTGGCGGAATGGTTCGGCTTAACCGGCTTCGCCATTGCCAGCGGCGCGCATACGGCAGGGATTGTTATTGGCCTGGCGATGGCGCTGGTGGACTCGCAGAATGTGCGAAAACGAACATAATTATCCAGGGACACATGATGAAACAGACACAGCGTCACGACGCGATTATCGAGCTGGTTAAACAACAGGGATATGTCAGCACCGAAGAGCTGGTCGAACAGTTCTCCGTCAGCCCGCAGACCATTCGCCGCGATCTGAACGATCTGGCCGATCAGAACAAAATCTTGCGTCACCACGGCGGTGCGGCGCTGCCTTCCAGCTCTGAAAACACCTCGTGGCACGACCGGAAAACGACGCTGGCGGCGGAAAAAGAGCGTATTGCCCGCCGCGTGGCCGAGCAGATCCCCAATGGCGCGACGCTGTTTATCGATATCGGCACCACGCCGGAAGCGGTCGCCCATGCGCTGCTCGACCACAGCGAACTGCGGGTGGTCACCAACAACCTTAACGTCGCTAATACCTTAATGAAGAAGTCAGATTTCCGCGTCATTCTGGCGGGCGGCGAACTGCGCAGCCGCGACGGCGGTATCGTCGGCGAAGCGACCCTCGATTTTATCTCCCAGTTCCGCCTCGATTTCGGCATCCTGGGCATCAGCGGCATCGATGCAGACGGCTCGCTGCTGGAGTTTGACTACCATGAAGTGCGCACCAAGCGCGCGATCATTGAGAACTCGCGCCATGTGATGCTGGTGGTGGATCACTCGAAGTTTGGCCGTAATGCGATGGTCAATATGGGCAGCATCAGCCTTGTCGATGCGGTCTACACCGATGTGATGCCGCCCTCAGGCGTGATGCAGGTGATCAGCCACAACAATGTGCAACTGGAACTCTGCTAGCCGTTATACCCCATAACCCATGATTTTCAGCAGCCGCTGGGCGTGCTGCACCGCATCCTGACGGTGGGCGACGCCCAGCTTCTGATAGAGGTTGCGGATATGGGTTTTGATGGTCGTCGCGGCGACAGCCAGTTCGCTGGCGATCTGCTCGTTGCTGTACCCCGAATAGATAAGCCCCAGCACCTGCCATTCACGCTGGGTCAGCGGGCTGGTGCGGATCAGCTCCGGTACTTCCGGGTGCGTCAGTAAGCGCTCGACAAAGCTCTCATCAAAGTGGGCGAACTTATGCCGGTGATGCTGATTGATTTCGCGCAGAATGCGCTGGGCGCGGTGCTGATCCAGCTCCGGCAGCGTGTTGAGCTGAATGAGCTGGCGCAGCTGTTGCGCCATCGGTTCACCCTCAATCACAAAGTGGCTGATAAACCCGGTGCGGTTGGCGAGTTGCAACGCTTCAAGCAGCACGCGCTGGGCATCGTTTTTGCGCCCGGCGTGCCAGTAAAGCTGGTTGAGCAGCAGCAGGTTGCGGTTGATATCGCTCATCAGGCGCAGTCTGCGCGCGTTTTCGTTTAACTCCTCAAGCACCATCTCCGCCGGGTCAAAATCCCCCAGCAGGATCTGCGCGCGGGCAATGTTGCGCCACTGGCTTTGCAGGAAGTGGTTATTGGCAAAGGCCGGTTTCGGCGTCTGGCGCAGCCACTGCGCGGCGGCGTTTTTGTCCCCGGTCATTTGCCAGTAGATCATTCGCACTTTATCGGCGTTCGATACCCAGTCGCTGTGATACTGACCGTTGCCGAGCAGGTTCTCCAGCCGGTGCAGATGGCTGCGGGCGTTATCCAGATCGCCACGTGCCAGCGAGACCTGCACAATCAGCGCCAGGCACTGCAACTGCTGCTGCGGTTGCAGCGCAGAGAGCACCTCCATGCCCTGACGCGCGGCGGCTTCCGCTTCGTCGAGCCGCGCCCACGCCCACAGAAGCTGGGCGCGAATGCGGAGTAAAAATTCATGCATCGGCAGCTGTTCAAGATGCTGCTCGCGGATAAGCGTGAAAGCTTTCTCCTGCATCTCCCACGCGGCCTGCAAAAAGCCCTGCGCAAAGAGGATTTCGCTCTGCTGGATCAGGCTCCACAGCGCGTAATGCCAGACATCGTGACGGCGCGCCATCTGCTCGGTTTGCTGCATCACCGCCAGCGAATTGGCCAGCTCGCCTTTGCAGTGCAGCACTTCGCCATGCACCGACGTGGCGACAATCCGGCTGTAGTAGTTAGCCAGCGGCAGTTCATCGAGCGCCACCATTGCCAGCCGTTCCGCTTCTACCGGATCGCCATCGTTAATCGCCACCTGGGCGCGCAGGGCGTTGAAATCGCCATGCAGCGAGGCATCCATCTGGGTCGTCATCTCCTGCTCGGCGCGTGCCAGCAGGGTGTTCACTTCGCTGTAGCGATGCTGACTTTGCATCAGCCACGCCTGCAGCAGCACCAGCCGCGGGTTCTCCAGCAGGCTCTCCCACGGCAGGGCTTTCAGCGACTCCTCCAGCAGGCTCAGCTCACTGTGGTTAAACAACCCCCACGCGTGATTGAGCAGGATATCGCGCAGCATCACGCCGTCGCCCGCCGCCAGCGCGTGGTGGATCGCTTCGCTCGGGAAGCCTTGCGCCATCCAGCTCTCGGCTGCCGCGCGGTGAATATTGGGTAGCTCCGTCGCCAGCTCCCACTGGCAGCGCTGGCGCAGGAAATTGCCGAACAGCGGGTGGTAGCTAAACCATTCGCCGGAGTCATCCATGCGCTGTAAAAAAAGCCCCTGACGCTCAATCTCCTCCAGCCGCATCTGCCCGTTCTCTTCGCCGGTGACGCGCACAATCAGCGCATCGTTCATTGAGCGTAGCAGAGCGCTTTTAAGCAGAAACTGGCGGGTGGCGGGATCGACATTATCGAGCACCTCATCGACCAGATAATCGGAGAGATGACTGGCGTTAATGCCTGCGAGGCGGCGCGCGGAGTGGTGCGGTGCGCTGTGGTTTTGCCGGGCGGAGAGGGCGATCAGCTGGAGCGCCGTGGCCCAGCCGGCGACATCATCACACAGCCGGCTGCTCTCAGCCGCTTCGATCGGCGCATTCAGGCGGCAGTCAAAAAACTGCTTTGCCTCCTGGTGGGTGAAGGCCAGCTGTTGGCTACCCACTTCGAGCAGCTGTTCGCGCACGCGCAGGTTGGCAATCCCCAACTGCGGCAGGTTACGCGAGAGCACAATCAGGGTCAGGTTTTCCGGCTGATGACGCAGGAAGAAACGCATCGCATCGTGGATCACCGGGTTGGTAATCAGATGGTAATCATCAATCACCAGGTAGAGCGGGCGCTGCCATTCGGTCAGTTCAACAAACAGCTGTGAGAAGAGTGAAGGCAGGCTGGCGTACTGGCGTTTTTGCGCCATCACTTCGCTGCTGGCGCAATGCCCGCCGGTCGCTTGCTGCACTGCGGCGATAAAGTAGCTGGCGAAGCGCTCCTGCTGATTATCTCCCTCATCGAGCGAGAACCAGCCGACATCGCTTTTCCCCGCCGCCCATTGCGATACGAGGGTAGTCTTGCCGTAGCCCGCAGGGCTGGTTACCAGCGCAAGCCGATAATTGTTGGCGCCGGAAAGTTTCGCCAGCAGACGTTCGCGCACCACCGTATGGTCGAGACGAACCGGGCGACTTAATTTGGACGGAATCAACATAGTTATCACTTCACTGTGAGGGAGAACTGAGATGCGATTTTTTTTGTGCTTCGTAATTAATCTCAATACGTTCGGACAGATGAGGAAATATTGCAAGTTATGTCCGGATCTGACGATTGTGAATTTGCACTATGTCACAGTTCCATTTAGGTGCCGAATAAATTCAGCTCAGGCAGGGCGGGCAGCAGCGTAAAAACGGGCAAATTTCCGCAGAAAAATAGGCCATATTAATAGGTCGCGTAAAAGCAACGCGCAATTAGCGAAACGGTAACCTCGCCGCGCATAAAATATTATTTCGCCGCGTTCTCTGCGCGCGTAAAACAATTTATTACCGAAACGGCATTTCATTATCGGCTCACCGTGCGATAAAAATTTTAGGTGGCGGCGATCACACTTTTTTGCTCATCCCCGCTACTCCTCCCTGTCTAATCCCCGCCAGGATGAGGACGTGATTCCCGTAGATCTGCACACTAGCGCTAATGTCGATTATCTTCACACAGGACCCGGATTTTTATGACAAAGCCAACGTTTGATAAAGCGCAATTTGAAGCGGCCCTGACGCGCCAGTGGCAGCGTTTTGGGGTTCACTCTGCAACGGAAATGACAACTCGCCAGTGGTGGCATGCGGTGAGCGGCGCGCTGGCGGAACTGTTGGCGGCGCAACCTGCGCCAAAAGCGGCGAAGGAGCAGCGCCACGTTAACTACATCTCGATGGAGTTTTTGATCGGTCGCCTGACGGGCAACAACCTGCTTAACCTCGGCTGGTATGAGGCGGTCGGCGACGTATTACAGGCGCACGATATCCAGCTGACCGATCTGCTGGAAGAGGAGATCGATCCGGCGCTCGGTAACGGCGGCCTGGGGCGTCTGGCGGCCTGTTTCCTCGACTCAATGGCGACCGTTGGTCAGCCCGCCACCGGGTATGGCCTGAACTACCAGTACGGGCTATTTCGCCAGTCCTTTGTCGACGGTCAGCAACATGAAGCGCCGGACGACTGGCACCGCCGCAGCTACCCATGGTTCCGCCACAACGAACAGCTGGATGTGCAGGTCAACATTGGCGGCAAAGTGAGTAAAGAGGGGCAGTGGCAACCGGCCTTTACCCTCGTGGGCGAAGCCTGGGATCTGCCGGTGATTGGCTACCGCAACGGCATTACCCAGCCGCTGCGTCTGTGGCAGGCAACTCACGCGCATCCGTTTAACCTCACCAAATTCAACGACGGCGACTTCCTGCGCGCGGAGCAAACGGGTATCGACGCTGAAAAGCTCACTAAAGTGCTCTACCCGAACGACAACCATCAGGCCGGTAAGAAGCTGCGTCTGATGCAGCAATATTTCCAGTGCGCCTGCTCGGTAGCAGATATTCTGCGCCGCCATCACCTGGCCGGACGCAAGCTGGCGCAACTGCCGGATTACGAAGTGATCCAACTGAATGATACCCACCCAACCATCGCCATTCCTGAACTGCTGCGCGTGCTGCTTGATGAGCATCAGCTGAGCTGGGATGACGCCTGGGCGATCACCAGCCGTACTTTTGCTTACACCAACCATACGCTGATGCCGGAAGCGCTGGAGCGCTGGGATGAGTCGCTGGTGAAAGCGCTGCTGCCACGCCATATGCAGATCATCAAACGCATCAATGAGCGCTTTAAAGCGCAGGTTGAGCAGACCTGGCCGGGTAATAAAGCGGTGTGGGCAAAACTGGCGGTGGTGCATGACAAACAGGTGCGCATGGCCAACCTCTGCGTGGTCGGCGGCTTTGCCGTTAACGGCGTGGCGGCGCTGCACTCGGATCTGGTGGTGAAAGATCTCTTCCCGGAATACCACCAGCTGTGGCCGGGCAAATTCCATAACGTCACCAACGGCATTACGCCGCGCCGCTGGATCAAGCAGTGCAACCCGCTGCTGGCCGCGCTGCTTGATAAGACGCTGAAAAAAGAGTGGGCCAACGATCTCGATCAGTTGATCAATCTTGAGAAGTACGCCGACGATGCGACGTTTCGCCAGCACTATCGCGATATCAAGCGGCAAAACAAAGTGCGGCTGGCGGAATTTGTCAAAGCGCGCACCGGTATTGTGATCAACCCTGAAGCGATTTTCGATATCCAGATCAAGCGCTTGCATGAGTACAAACGCCAGCACCTTGGCCTGCTGCATATCATTGCGCTCTATAAGGAGATCCGCGAAAACCCGCAGGCGAACCGCGTGCCGCGCGTCTTCCTGTTTGGTGCAAAAGCGGCGCCGGGTTACTACCTGGCGAAGAATATCATCTACGCTATCAACAAAGTGGCAGACGTAATTAACAACGATGCGTCGATTGGCGACCAGCTGAAAGTGGTGTTCCTGCCGGATTATTGCGTCTCGGCGGCGGAAAAACTGATCCCGGCGGCGGATGTCTCCGAGCAGATCTCAACCGCGGGCAAAGAGGCTTCCGGTACCGGCAACATGAAGCTGGCGCTCAACGGCGCATTAACGGTCGGCACACTGGATGGCGCTAACGTTGAAATTGCTGAGCAGGTGGGCGAAGAGAATATCTTTATCTTCGGTCACACCGTTGAGCAGGTGAAGGCGTTAAAAGCGAAAGGTTACGACCCGGTCAAGTGGCGTAAAAAAGATAAGCTGCTGGATGCGGTGCTGAAAGAGCTGGAGAGCGGGAAATATAGCGGCGGCGATAAGCACGCCTTCGACCAGATGCTGCACAGCATCGGCAAACAGGGCGGCGATCCCTACCTGGTGATGGCGGATTTCGCCGCCTATGTCGAGGCGCAAAAGCAGGTTGATGTGCTCTATCGCGACCAGGAGGCCTGGACGCGTGCGGCGATCCTCAATACCGCGCGCTGCGGCATGTTTAGCTCTGACCGCTCGATCCGCGATTACCAGACCCGCATCTGGCAGGCAAAACGTTAAGGAAGCGCAATGCAGAGTAAACGTCTGGAACAGGCCGCGCTGACGGCAGGAATCAGCCCAAATTACATCAATGCGCACGGTAAACCGCAGTCCATCAGTGCGCAGACCAAACAGCGGTTACTGGATGCGATGCACCCTGTCCCGGCGACGGTAAATGCTGCACCTGTGCCGGCGGTACAGGTGTTTATTCACGGTAAAAAGAAGCGGCTGGTGGTCTCCGGCAAGGGGCAATACCAGTGGCAACTGACGACCGAAGCGGGCAAAACCTACCAGGGCGAGGTAAGCGGCGGTGACGATCTGCCGCTGCCGGGCGGCCTGGCGCTGGGCTACCACGCTCTGACACTGACGCAGAAAAAGCAGCAGTGGGCGTGCCGGGTGATTATCGCGCCCGCCCGCTGTTATGAGCCGCAGGCGCTGCGTGACGGTAAAAAATTGTGGGGTGCCTGCGTGCAGCTCTACACGCTGCGCTCCGAAAACAACTGGGGGATCGGCGATTTCGGCGATCTGAAACAGATGCTCACAGGCGTCGGCGAGCGCGGCGGCGCGTTTATCGGGCTTAACCCGATTCATGCGCTCTATCCCGCTTACCCGGAGAGCGCCAGCCCTTATAGCCCGTCCTCTCGCCGCTGGCTGAACATTATCTATATCGACGTTAACGCGGTAGAGGATTTTGCCCAGAGCAAAGCGGCGCAGGCGTGGTGGAAAAAAGCCGCCACCCAGAAGGCGCTGCGCGCTGCCCGCGAAAGCGAGTGGGTCGACTATTCGGCGGTCACTGCGCTCAAGCTAACGGCATTGCGCATGGCGTGGCAAGGTTTCAGCCAGCGTGGCGAGGGGGATGAGCAGTTCGCCGCCTTCCGCGCATTCGTTGAGCAGGAGGGGGACAGCCTCTACTGGCAGGCGGCGTTCGATGCGCTACATGCTTTCCAGGTGCAGGAAGATCCGCTGCGCTGGGGCTGGCCGGCCTGGCCGCAGGGTTATCAATCCATCGACAGCCCGGAGGTGAAAGCCTTTTGCCAGCAGCATGCCGATGAGGTCAATTTCTACCTCTGGCTGCAGTGGCTGGCGTTTACCCAGTTCGCTGAGTGCTGGCAAACCAGCCAGGGTTACCAGATGCCGATTGGCCTCTATCGCGACCTCGCGGTTGGCGTGGCGGAAGGCGGCGCAGAGACATGGTGCGATCGTGAGCTTTACTGCCTGAAAGCTTCCGTTGGCGCACCGCCGGATATTCTCGGGCCGCTGGGGCAAAACTGGGGCTTACCGCCGATGGATCCGCACGTCATGCAGTCGCGTGGCTATGCGCCGTTTGTCGATCTGCTGCGCGCAAATATGAAAAATTGCGGCGCGTTGCGTATCGATCATGTGATGTCGATGCTGCGCCTGTGGTGGATCCCCTATGGCGAAACGGCGGATCAGGGGGCCTATGTTCACTATCCGGTTGACGATCTGCTGGCGATCCTCGCCCTTGAGAGTCACCGTCACCAGTGCATGGTAATTGGCGAAGATCTCGGTACTGTTCCGCAGGAGATTGTCGGCAAGCTACGGCGCAGCGGCGTTTACTCCTACAAAGTGCTCTATTTCGAAAATGACGATAAGGTGTTCCATGCTCCCGAAGCGTGGCCAGCGCAGTCGATGGCGGTTGCCACCACCCACGATCTGCCGACCCTGCGCGGCTACTGGGAGAGCGGCGATTTAACCCTCGGCAAAACGTTGGGCCTCTATCCGGATGAGGAGCTGCTGAGCGGTTTATATGACGATCGTGAGCAGGCCAAACAGGGGCTGCTGACGGCGCTGCATCAGCATGGCTGCTTGCCGCAGCGCGCGGGGAAAAAGGCGTTACGCATGCCGATGTCGTCGATCCTTAACCGCGGTTTGCAGCGCTATATTGCGGACAGCAACAGCGCTCTGCTGGGGCTGCAACCGGAGGATTGGCTTGATATGTCATCGCCGGTTAACGTGCCCGGCACCAGCGATCAGTATCAAAACTGGCGGCGTAAGCTTGCGGTTTCGCTGGAGGAGATGTTTGCCGATGAGACGGTAAACAGGCTGATTAAGGATCTCGATCGTCGCCGTAAGGCCGCCGGAAAACGGTAATAAAAAATGCCCGGTCGCGTGATGCGCCGGGCATGTTGCCGGATGGCGGCTACGCCTTATCCGGCCTACGCCGTTTCAGTAACAGCGAACCTGTAGGCCGGATAAGCGAAGCGCCATCCGGCAGTTCCTGCCTCAGACCACCATGCCTAACAGCAGGCAGCCCACCAGGCCACATACTGAAATGATGGTTTCCAGCGCGGACCACGAACGCATGGTTTCGCCGATGGTCAGGTTGAAATACTCCTTAAACAGCCAGAAACCCGGATCGTTAACGTGAGAGAAGATCACGCTCCCTGAGCCAACGGCAATCACCATCAGCTCCGGGCTGACGCCGGTTGTGGCGATCAGCGGTGCCGCAATACCACCTGCAGTAATCGCTGCAACGGTCGCGGAGCCGAGCGCAATACGCAGCACAGCGGCAATCGACCAGGCCATAAACAGCGGAGAGAGGTTGGTGGCATGCATCATTGAGGCGATGTACTTATCCACGCCGCTGTCGACCAGCACCTGCTTAAACGCGCCGCCGCCGCCGATGATCAGCAGCATCATGGCGATGATTTTGATCGAGCTGGTCAGCGTGTCGTTGATATCGTCCATCGAACGGCCGCGATTGAGGCCAAAGGTGAAGACCGCAATCAGCACCGCAATCATTGTCGCCATCACCGGATCGCCGAAGAACTCAGCGTAGGGCAGCAGCGCGTGGCCTTTCGGCAGCACCATCTCCGCCACGGCGCGCAGCGCCATCAGGATCACCGGCACCAGCGATGTCCAGACGCTGACGCCAAAGCCCGGCATCTCTTCTTCACTAAAGGTCTTTGAGTTGTAGAGCCCTTCCGGGATCGGTTTATCGATATTTTTCAGGAAACGAGCGTAAACCGGGCCAGCGAGGATCACTGTCGGAATGCCGAGCAGCGTACCGTAGAGCAGGGTTTTACCCATATCAGCATGGAAAATGGTGGCGATAGCGGTTGGGCCCGGGTGCGGCGGCAGGAAGCCGTGCGTCACGGAGAGCGCCGCTGCCATCGGCACGCCGACATAGAGCAGGGGAATGCGCGCGGAAGCCGCAACGGTAAAGACCAGCGGCAGCAGCAACACGAAACCCACTTCATAGAAGAGGGCGAAACCGACGGTAAAACCGGTTAACACGATCGCCCACTGGATATGTTTGCGACCAAATTTTTCAATCAGCGTGGTGGCAATGCGCTGTGCGCCGCCGCAGTCCGCCAGCAGCTTACCCAGCATGGCACCGAAGCCCATGATCAGCGCAAGACTGCCCAGCGTTCCGCCAACACCAGCTTTGATCGATTTAATCACCGCATCCAGCGGCATGCCCTGCATCATCCCCACGGCAAGCGCGACGAGGATCAGAGCGATAAATCCGTTCATTTTGAAACGGATCATGAGTAACAGTAGGAGAGCAACACCGATAGCAACGATGACTAATGGCATGATTTACCTGGCCTTTAATTTGTTATGGGTAACGTCAGTGTTTTCGGGCAGCCGCTTTCAAAAGGTGAAATCGCGCTGCGGCACCGTTTCGGCTTACATCCATTGCTGAAAATTGTAGTCGGATGTTTTTTATCTTGTCGGTGCCGGTCGGGATGATACGGGTAACATCCCGATAAAGAGAATCACCCGGCGGATCAAAATGTAAGAAGTGAGAGCTTCGTCATACTAACAGCTGAGCAAAAGCGGGGGTATTTGCCGGATGGCGGCTGCGCCTTATCCGGCCTACGGGGCGGGGGAGCAGTCTTGTGGGTTGAAGCGGTTTGATTGCCGGATGGCGGCTGTGCCTTATCCGGCCTACGGGGTCGGAGGAAAAGGCTCATGGTATGGCGCAGTTTGATTGCCGGATGGCGGCTGCGCCTTATCCGGCCTACGGGAATAGGTGGAGCAGCTTACCGGATAGAGGTTAACCCGTCAGGGCTTACATAAAGGAGTAGGCCCGGTAAGCGAAGCGCCACCGGGCAATATACTCAAAGCGCAGAAGGGCTTAGTAGTAGGAGTGCTCGCCGCGCTGGTGCTCGGTGAGGTCGCGCACGCCGGCGAGTTCCGGGAACTCGTTCAGCAGCTGCTTCTCGATGCCTTCTTTCAGGGTTACGTCAACCATAGAGCACCCGTTACAGCCGCCGCCGAATTGCAGAATGGCGTAGCCTTCATCAGTGATCTCCATCAGCGTAACGCGACCGCCGTGGCCTGCGAGCTGCGGGTTGATCTGCGATTGCAGTAAATACTCCACGCGCTCCATCAGCGGGGCGTCGTCGGAGACTTTACGCATTTTGGCGTTCGGGGCTTTCAGCGTCAGCTGAGAACCTAACTGGTCGGTGACAAAATCGATTTCCGCATCTTCCAGATACGGCGCGCTCAGCTCATCGACATAGGCAACCAGTTGTTCAAATTTCAGCGCGGTATCGGTGGCTTCGACCGCATCCGGCGGACAGTAAGAGACACCACACTCTGCGTTTGGCGTGCCTGGGTTGATCACAAATACGCGGATTTGTGTCCCTTCTTCCTGATTCGCCAGCAGTTTGACAAAGTGCGCTTGGGCAGCGTCGGAAATACGGATCATAGCAATGGCCTAATAGTTGACTATTTTACTCGGTTATAATACGCCCATCATCGAGGGTCTACAAGGTTCGACACAGGCACCAGACCTGAACAGTGGCTGCGCCGCTGCGTAAAAGCAGCTGGCTGATCTCTGCGACCGTGCTGCCGGTGGTGACGACATCATCCACAACAACGATATGGAGACCCGCCACCGGCAATTCAAGACGGAAGGCATTTTTCACGTTCCTTTTACGTAGCCGTGCCGCTAACTGATGCTGAACCGGCGTCGCTCGCCGCCGCCTGAGCGCCGCGCGCGGGTAAGGGCAGCGCAGCCAGCGCGAAAGGCTTCTGCACAGCAGATCGCTCTGATTAAACCCTCTTCGCCACTGGCGACGCCCGTGCAGCGGCACGCTCACCAGCATATCCGGCGGCGGCAGAGCGTTAATGCGCCGCGCACTGTGTACCTTCAGCAGCAGCAGGCGCGCCAGCGCGGGGGCCATCTCCGGGCGCGGATGGAATTTAAACTGATGTACCAGCAGGCTGAGCGGCGGCGCATAGCGGCTAACGGCAATCAGCCGCTGCCAGGGCGGCGCGCGGCGTAAACAGCGCCCACAGGGAAGCCGTTCGCAGGCGGCGGGTAAAGCGCACAAAGGGCAAACTTTTTCGCGCCTTTGCAGGCTTCGCGTACAACGCGAGCAGATGCCCCAGTGGCTGAGCATTAATGGCATCAGGCATAGCCAGCACAATCCCGGCACTGTTAGCATGTGGCACCTCCTTGTGTGAAAGAAGAGAACGATAACTGATGAGTGACATCTGGTGGCAAACCAAAGGCGAAGGAGATGCGCATCTTGTGCTGCTGCACGGCTGGGGACTGAATGCACAAGTATGGGATTGCATTACGGCGGAACTCAGTTCGCACTTTACGCTGCACCTGGTCGATCTTCCGGGATATGGACGTAGCCGCGGTTTTGGCGCGCAGACCCTGGCGCAGATGGCGCAGTGCGTTTTAGCGCAGGCACCGGAAAAGGCGATATGGCTCGGCTGGAGCCTCGGCGGGCTGGTGGCAAGCCAGGTTGCGCTACAGGCACCGGAACGGGTAAGCGCGCTGGTTACCGTCGCCTCCTCGCCCTGTTTCAGCGCGCGTGACGCGTGGCCGGGGATTAAGCCTGAAGTGCTGGCCGGTTTTCAGCATCAGCTTAGCGAGGATTTTCAGCGCACTGTTGAGCGTTTTCTGGCGCTGCAAACCATGGGCAGCGACACCGCGCGTCAGGATGCGCGCCTGCTGAAAAGCGCCGTCTTATCGCTGGATATGCCGTCGACAGAGGTGCTGAACGGCGGGCTGGAGATTTTGAAGACGGTCGATCTGCGCGAGGAATTACAAAACCTGTCGCTGCCGTTTTTGCGTCTGTATGGTCATCTTGATGGACTGGTGCCGCGTAAGATTGTGCCGCTGCTGGATGAGATGTGGCCCGCAAGCGAGTCGATTATCTTCCCGAAAGCGGCGCATGCACCGTTTGTGTCGCACCCTCAAGCCTTTTGCGACGCGTTACTGGCGTTGAAAGCGAAGTTATAGAAGGGGAAAAGCGCTTTGCCTGCCGGGCAAAGCGCTACAGGTTTACACCTCTTTGAGCTGTCCGTTCTGGCGAACGACCGGGATCGGCAGCCAGGCGCGAATGCAGAGCCCGCCGCGCTCGCTGGTGCCCAGCTCCAGTAGCCCGTTATGGTTATCAACAATACGCTGCACAATCGCCAGGCCTAAACCGGTGCCGCTGGTGCTGCGAGCGCTGTCGCCGCGTACAAACGGCTGGAAAAGGTGCTCGCGCTGCTCCGGTTTGATGCCCGGACCATCATCTTCCACCTGGAACCAGGCGCGGTTCAGCTCTGTGCCGCTGCTGACTTTGATCCAGCCATTGCCGTAGCGCGCTGCGTTGACCACCATATTGGCGACCGCGCGTTTAATCGAGAGCGGATGCATGCGCACGATGATTTCACCTTCTTGCAGACCGGTGTCGATTTCACGTTCGTAGCCACTTTCCGCCGCAATCACTTCCCCGAGCACGGCGTTAAGATCCGCCGCTTCCATCGGCATCTCCTGGCCGGTGCGCAGGTAGTCGATAAACTGCTCGATAATCGCGTTGCACTCTTCGATATCTTTGTTGATGGATTCAGCCAGATAGCCATCCTCTTCACCCATCATCTCCGTTGCCAGACGAATACGCGTTAACGGCGTGCGCAGATCGTGGCTGACCCCTGCCATCAGCAGCGTGCGGTCATCTGCCAGCTGTTTGACGCCCGCTGCCATCTGGTTAAAGGCGCGGGTCACCGAGCGCACCTCCGATGCGCCATACTCCCGCAGCGGCGGCGGGATCTGCCCTTTCCCCACTTTCAGGGCGGCATGTTCAAGGTCAACAAGGGGTCGGTTCTGAATACGGATAAAGAGCCACGCGCCGCCGATAGCCAACAGCATAATCGCCAGCGTATAGCGAAAGAGCGGGGAGAAATCGCCCTGATGAATTTCCGTGAGCGGTACGCGCACCCAAATATTGGGCGACAGCCAGGTTTTCAGCCACACCACCGGCGAGCTTTTGTTCACCTCAACGCGTACCTCGGTCGGGCCGCCGAGCTGCTGCGCCATCTGCTGGCTCAGAAACTCATAGTGCTGCGCCCAACGCAGGCCGGCATCTTCCGCCGCCTCGTTGGAGTAGAGAGAAATGCCTAATTCGCGATAGATCTCGCGGCGAAATGCCGGGGGCACCACCAGCTGCGTGCCATCCTCCAGTTGCAGTTTATCGGTCATCAGCATACGAACTTCGTAGGCGAGAACCTTATTGAACTGCTGAAGGCTTGGCAAAATGGCGAAATTCAGTACCACCAGGTACGTCGTCACCAGGCTGACGAACAGCAAAGTGACGATGAGCAGCAGCGTGCGGGCAAAGGAACTTCGCGGCGAGAAACGCACTCGCATCATGCTTTAGCGCCGTCCGGTACAAATACGTAGCCCAGGCCCCAGACGGTCTGAATATAACGCGGATGCGCCGGATCCTCTTCCACCATACGGCGCAGGCGGGAGATCTGCACGTCGATGGAGCGCTCCATCGCTGAGTATTCACGACCGCGCGCCAGGTTCATCAGCTTATCGCGCGACAGCGGCTCGCGCGGGTGGCTGACCAGCGCTTTCAGCACCGCAAACTCACCGCTGGTTAACGGCATCGGCTCATCTTCGCGGAACATTTCGCGGGTGCCGAGGTTCAGTTTGAACTTACCAAAGGCGATAACTGCTTCTTCCTGCGAGGGGGCACCCGGCAGTTCATTAGCCTGGCGACGCAGCACCGCACGGATACGTGCCAGCAGCTCACGCGGGTTGAAGGGTTTGGGAATATAGTCGTCGGCACCGATCTCCAGCCCGACAATGCGGTCAACCTCTTCGCCTTTTGCCGTCACCATAATGATCGGCATCGGGTTGCTCTGGCTGCGCAGACGGCGGCAGATAGAGAGACCATCTTCGCCCGGCAGCATCAGATCCAGCACCATCAGATGGAAGGATTCGCGGGTTAACAAACGATCCATTTGTTCCGCGTTAGCCACGCTACGAACCTGGAAGCCCTGCTCAGTAAGGTAACGCTCGAGCAATGCGCGCAGACGCATATCGTCATCCACGACCAGAATCTTATAATTCTCTTGCATTGTTTTTACTCCCAAAGGTTCCGACAATAATGTTTCCGTATTCTAAAAAAGTGCGCGTTAACGACCAGCGAAATCTGGTATACATTCTAGTCGAAATTGTTACAAAGCATATTTAACAGCAGCTTATATGCATATTGCATCACATAAAGCATGATTAATCAGCACCTTACCGCGTTCCGTTTGTAAAGTGCAGCGAAGACATTAATAAGGCCGATCAATGAAAACGCCCCTGATTACCCGTGAAGGTTACGACAAACTGAAGCAGGAACTCGATTTTCTCTGGCGTCAGGAGCGCCCGGAAGTGACAAAAAAGGTCACCTGGGCGGCAAGCCTCGGCGACCGCAGCGAAAACGCTGATTATCAATACAACAAAAAACGCCTGCGCGAAATCGATCGTCGCGTGCGCTACCTGACAAAATGCCTCGAAAATTTAAAAATCGTCGATTATTCACCGCAACAGGAAGGAAAGGTCTTTTTTGGTGCCTGGGTGGAGATTGAAAACGACGATGGCGACACCTTGCGTTTTCGCATCGTCGGCTACGACGAAATTTTCGGCCGCAAAGATTACATCTCTATCGATTCGCCGATGGCCCGCGCGCTGCTGAAAAAAGAGGTCGGCGATGTGGCGGTGGTGCAGACACCGGGTGGTGAAGCGACCTGGTACGTCAACGAGATTGTCTACGTGAAATAAGTGCCCGGATGAGTCTGAGAGCGCCCGCCGATGGCTGGCATTTTGCTGTGTCAGTCCGTATAACTGTCCCCTGATTTTTTGTTCAGAAGATGATGAAAGACATGATGAATGATTCGCTCTGCCGCATTATTGCGGGTGAACTTAAGGCACGAACCGAACAGGTGGAATCCGCCGTTCGCCTGCTTGATGAAGGCAACACTGTCCCGTTTATCGCGCGTTACCGTAAAGAGGTGACCGGCGGTCTGGACGACACGCAGCTGCGTCAACTTGAAACCCGTCTCGGCTACCTGCGCGAGCTGGAAGAGCGCCGCCAGGCGATCCTGAAATCGATCGGCGAGCAGGGCAAACTGAGCGATGAACTGGCGCAGGCGATTAACGGCACCCTGAGCAAAACTGAACTCGAAGATCTCTATCTTCCCTACAAACCGAAACGCCGCACGCGCGGGCAGATCGCTATTGAAGCGGGTCTCGAACCGCTGGCCGACTCGCTGTGGAACGATCCGTCGCAGGATCCTGAAGCGCTGGCTGCCACCTTTGTGGATGCCGACAAAGGCGTTGCCGACAGCAAAGCGGCTCTCGACGGCGCGCGTTACATCCTGATGGAGCGCTTCGCGGAAGATGCCGCGCTGCTGGCGAAAGTGCGTAACTACTTGTGGAAGAACGCCCATCTCGTCTCGACGGTTGTCGCCGGGAAAGAGGAGGAGGGCGCGAAGTTCCGCGACTATTTTGATCATCATGAACCGCTCTCCACCGTCCCTTCTCACCGTGCGCTGGCGATGTTCCGCGGGCGTAACGAAGGCATCCTGCAACTTTCGCTGAACGCCGATCCGCAGTTCGATGAGCCGCCAAAAGAGAGCCACGGCGAGCAGATTATTATCGACCACCTTGGCCTGCGCCTGAATAACGCTCCGGCGGACAGCTGGCGTAAAGGCGTGGTGAGCTGGACCTGGCGCATCAAAGTGCTGATGCATCTGGAAACGGAGCTGATGGGCACCGTGCGTGAGCGTGCAGAAGATGAGGCGATCAACGTCTTCGCCCGCAACCTGCACGATCTGCTGATGGCCGCGCCAGCTGGCCTGCGCGCTACCATGGGTCTCGATCCTGGTTTACGTACCGGCGTCAAAGTGGCGGTGGTCGATGGCACCGGCAAACTGGTCGCTACCGACACCATCTACCCACACACCGGGCAGGCGGCAAAAGCGGCGGTGGCCGTGGCAGCGCTATGCGAAAAGCATAACGTTGAGCTGGTGGCGATTGGTAACGGCACCGCCTCACGCGAAACCGAGCGCTTCTTCCTTGATGTGCAGAAACAGTTCCCGAAAGTGACGGCGCAGAAGGTGATTGTCAGCGAAGCGGGGGCGTCGGTTTACTCCGCCTCTGAGCTGGCGGCGCTGGAGTTCCCGGATCTGGATGTCTCCCTGCGCGGCGCGGTGTCGATTGCCCGTCGTTTACAGGATCCGCTGGCTGAGCTGGTGAAGATCGACCCGAAATCTATCGGCGTCGGCCAGTATCAGCATGACGTCAGCCAGAGCCAGCTGGCGCGTAAACTCGATGCGGTGGTGGAAGATTGCGTGAACGCCGTCGGCGTTGACCTCAATACCGCCTCCGTGCCGCTGCTAACGCGCGTGGCCGGGTTAACCCGCATGATGGCGCAGAACATTGTTGCCTGGCGCGATGAAAACGGTCAGTTCCAGAACCGCCAGCAGCTGTTAAAAGTGAGCCGCCTTGGGCCGAAAGCCTTTGAGCAGTGTGCGGGCTTTTTGCGTATCAACCACGGCGATAACCCGCTTGATGCCTCTACCGTTCACCCGGAAACCTACCCGGTGGTGGAGCGCATTCTGGCAGCGACTGAGCAATCTCTGCGCGATCTGATGGGCAACAGCACCGAGCTGCGCAAGCTGAAAGCGTCCGAGTTTACCGATGAGCAGTTCGGCGTGCCGACGGTGACCGACATCATCAAAGAGCTGGAGAAGCCGGGCCGCGATCCGCGCCCGGAGTTCAAAACTGCGACCTTTGCGGAAGGCGTTGAGACCCTCAACGATCTCCAGCCGGGCATGGTGCTGGAAGGGGCGGTGACAAACGTCACCAACTTCGGCGCGTTCGTCGATATCGGCGTCCACCAGGATGGGCTGGTGCATATCTCTTCGCTGGCGGATAAGTTCGTTGAAGATCCACATACGGTAGTGAAAGCGGGCGATATCGTGAAGGTGAAAGTGCTGGAAGTCGATCTGCCACGCAAACGTATCGCGCTGACTATGCGTCTCAATGAGCAGCCGGGCGAAAGCGCGCCGCGCCGCGGTGGCAACGGTAATGACCGTGATAACGGCAACCGCAACGCCGCCCGTCCAGCGAAAGCACCGCGCGGTCGCGAGACGCAGCCTGCTGGCAACAGCGCGATGATGGATGCGCTGGCGGCAGCGATGGGTAAGAAACGCTAATAGAAAAGCCCTCTTCACCTGAAGAGGGCTTTTTCTCGCCCGCTGCTTATTTTTTCCGTTGCGCTTAGGGTTTTATTTTTCTCTGAAAAAAATAGTGAGGGAATTTAAGCTATTCCGTGCGCCGTTAGGTGTTGAGCTAATATTGACGTCATTTATTATATTTCGATGTGTTATTAAACCGGGCTGCTAAATATAAATTTATTCTTATTATTCTGACTCTCTTGCCACTATTAGTTCCCGAAAATTCCGAGGTGGCAAATATTGTTCTACATCAAAAAGAGCGTAACTTTTTAATTATCCCCGCCGGAAGCGCACGCTTTGGATTGCTGATAGAAACCATTCTCATTATCATCGCAGCCACAGGTTCACTCCTTCTCTCTTTGATGACCAACGGTACGTCTCAACGACGCATGAGTGATATTGACTCGCAGAAAAGATAAGTAGGCTCTATGCAATTCTCTCCTGATAGCGCGTGGAAAATTCTCGGTTTCTCGCCAGAAATAAGCCCGGCATGGCGGCAGAAACTTTTATCCCTCGGCATGTTGCCCGGCTCCTCTTTTAATGTTGTTCGCGTTGCCCCTCTGGGCGATCCGGTGCATATCGAAACGCGCCGCGTTAATTTAGTGTTAAGAAAAAAAGATCTCGCCTTTCTCAAATTAGAAGTGGTTTCACGTTAATCGCAACGTTTTCGCGGGGTGCGAAATAAAATGAAAAAAATGACCATTGGCTTAATTGGCAACCCCAATTCAGGCAAGACAACGTTATTCAATCAGTTAACCGGTGCGCGCCAGCGCGTCGGCAACTGGGCCGGGGTCACCGTTGAACGCAAAGAGGGGCTCTTTACCACTACCGACCACCAGGTCACGCTGGTTGATCTGCCCGGCACTTACTCGCTAACCACCATCTCCGCGCAAACCTCTCTCGATGAGCAGATTGCCTGCCACTACATTCTGAACGGCGATGCCGATCTGCTGATAAACGTAGTGGATGCCTCCAACCTCGAGCGTAACCTCTACCTGACGTTGCAGCTGCTGGAGCTTGGCGTGCCGTGCATTATCGCCCTCAACATGCTGGATATCGCCGAAAAGCAGAAACTGCGCATTGATATCGATGCGCTGGCCAGCCGCCTTGGCTGCCCGGTGATCCCGCTGGTCTCCACGCGCGGGCGCGGGATTGAAGCGCTGAAACTCGGCATCGATCGCCACCGCGCCAATGATAATGTCGAACTGGTGCACTACGCGCTGCCGCTGGCGCGCGAGGCGGATACGCTGGCCGGGCAGATGCACGACGCGCTTCCCTGGCAGCAGCGCCGCTGGATGGGGCTGCAAATGCTGGAAGGGGATATCTATAGCCGCGCCAATGCCGATATTTCCGACAGCCAGCTTAACGCCGCGCTTTCGCGTTTGCAGGCGGAGATGGACGATCCGGCGCTGTATATTGCCGATGCGCGTTACCAGGCCATCGCCGCGATTTGCGATACCGTCAGCAATACGCTGACTGCCGAGCCAAGCCGTTTCACCGCCGCCGTTGACCGCATCATTCTCAACCGCTTTCTCGGCTTACCGATCTTCCTGTTTGTCATGTACCTGATGTTCCTCTTCGCCATCAATATTGGCGGGGCGTTCTCACCCATTTTTGATGCCGGTTCGGTGGCGATCTTTATCCACGGCATTCAGTGGCTCGGCTATACGCTGCACTTCCCGGAGTGGCTGACGGTCTTTCTCGCGCAGGGGCTGGGCGGCGGTGTGAATACTGTGCTGCCACTGGTGCCGCAACTGGGGATGATGTACCTGTTTATGTCCTTTCTTGAGGACTCCGGTTATATGGCGCGCGCCGCGTTTGTGATGGACCGCCTGATGCAATCGCTCGGTCTGCCGGGCAAATCCTTTGTACCGCTGATTGTCGGCTTCGGTTGTAACGTGCCGTCGGTGATGGGCGCGCGTACGCTTGATGCGCCGCGTGAACGGCTGATTACCATCATGATGGCGCCGTTTATGTCCTGCGGCGCGCGGCTGGCGATTTTTGCTGTCTTTGCCGCTGCCTTTTTCGGCCAGCAGGGTGCGGTGGCGGTCTTCTCGCTCTATCTGCTGGGCGTGGTGATGGCAATCCTCACCGGGCTGATGCTGAAATACACGCTGCTGCGCGGTGAAGCGTCGCCGTTTGTGATGGAGCTGCCGGTCTACCATGTTCCGCATCTGAAAAGCCTGCTGCTGCAAACCTGGCAGCGGCTGAAAGGTTTTGTTATTCGCGCCGGGAAAGTGATCATCATCGTCAGCATTTTCCTTAGCGCAATGAACAGCTTCTCGCTGAATGGCCGTACGGTGCACAACATCAACGACTCGGCGCTGGCCTCCATCAGCCGCGTCTTTACCCCGCTGTTAGAGCCGATTGGCGTGCAGGGCGATCACTGGCAGGCCACGGTCGGGCTGGTTACCGGCGCGATGGCAAAAGAGGTGGTGGTCGGCACGCTCAACACGCTCTACACCGCGGAAAATATTGAGCAGGAGGCTTTTAATCCGGCGACATTCAACCTGAGTGATGAACTGATTGCCGCGCTGGAAGAGACCGTCAATTCCGTCAAAGAGACCTTCAGCCTGAGCGTGCTTGCTAACCCGATCGAAGCCAGCAAGGGCGACGGCGAAATGGCGACCGGCACCATGGGGGTGATGAGCCAGAAATTCGGCAGCGCGGCTGCGGCCTACAGCTACCTGATTTTTGTCCTGCTCTACGTGCCATGTATTACGGCGATGGGCGCGATTGCTCGCGAAGCCAGCCGCGGCTGGATGGGTTTCTCGGTGCTGTGGGGGCTGAATATTGCCTACTCGCTCTCCACGCTCTTTTATCAAACCGTCACCTTCCATCAGCATCCGCTCTACAGCCTGACCTGCATCCTGGCGGTAGTGGTGTTTAACGTGCTGGTGATTAGCGTATTGCGCCGGGCGCGCAGCCGCGTGAATGTGAATCTGTTGGCTACGCGCAGAACGGTGGCCAGCTGCTGTGACAGCCCGGCAAGCGACTGTCATTAAGGAGAAGCGTAATGGCATCGCTTATTGAGGTACGCGATCTGCTGGCGTTGCAGGGGCGGATGGAGGCAAGCCAGCTCAGCCTCGCCCTGCACACGCCCAAAGCGTTGATCGACGCCATGCTGGCACGGCTGGAAGCCATGGGGCGCGCGGTGCGTGTTGAAGAGGAGGCGAGTGGTTGCCTGACCGGCAGTTGCAAAGGGTGTCCGGAAGGCAAAGCCGCCTGTTCGCGCGAGTTGTGGGTGCTGCGCTAACCGATTCATTGCCATAAAAAAACCCGCCTTTCGGCGGGTTTTGTCTCTCTTGCGTAAGCGGATTACAGTTTCGGCCCGGCGCTGACCAGCGCGGCACCCGCAGGGGTATCAGTATACTTCTCGAAGTTCTCAATAAAGAGTTTCGCCAGCTGTGTGGCTTTCTCCTGCCACTGCTCCGGCGACGCGTAGGTTCCGCGCGGATCGAGAATACGGCTCTCAACGCCCGGCAGCGAGGTCGGGATCGCCAGGTCAAACATCGGCAGGGTAAAGGTTTCGGCATCGTCCAGCGAACCATTAAGAATGGCGTCGATGATCGCACGCGTATCCTTAATGGAGATGCGTTTGCCGGTGCCGTTCCAGCCGGTATTCACCAGGTAGGCCTGCGCCCCGGAGGCCTGCATGCGTTTTACCAGCACTTCCGCATATTGCGTCGGGTGCAGCGACAGGAAAGCTGCGCCAAAGCAGGCGGAGAAGGTTGGCGTCGGCTCGGTGACACCGCGCTCGGTGCCGGCCAGCTTCGCGGTAAAGCCGGAGAGGAAATGATACTGCGTCTGGCTGGCGGTCAGACGCGATACCGGTGGCAGCACACCGAAGGCATCCGCCGTCAGGAAGATCACTTTGGTGGCGTGACCCGCTTTCGAGACCGGTTTAACAATATTCTGGATATGGTAAATCGGGTAGGAGACGCGGGTGTTCTCGGTTTTCGACGCATCGTCAAAGTCGATGCTGCCATCGGCGCGTACGCTGACGTTTTCCAGCAGCGCATCGCGGCGAATAGCATGGAAAATATCGGGCTCCGCCTCTTCAGAGAGACGGATGGTTTTCGCGTAGCAGCCGCCTTCAAAGTTGAAGACGCCGTCGTCGTCCCAGCCGTGCTCATCATCGCCAATCAGACGGCGCTTCGGATCGGTGGAGAGGGTAGTTTTACCGGTGCCAGAGAGGCCAAAGAAGACGGCAACATCGCCTTTCTCGCCAACGTTTGCCGAGCAGTGCATCGAGGCAATGCCCTGCAGCGGCAGCAGGTAGTTCATGATTGAGAACATCCCTTTCTTCATCTCACCGCCGTACCACGTCCCGCCAATCAGCTGGATACGTTCGGTCAGGTTGAAGGCAACAAAGTTCTCTGAGTTGAGGCCCTGCTCTTTCCACTGCGGGTTGGTGCACTTCGCGCCGTTCATCACGATAAAGTCTGGCGTGAACTCTGCCAGCTCTTCATCGCTCGGGCGAATAAACATGTTTTTGACGAAATGCGCCTGCCAGGCCACTTCCGTAATAAAGCGCACCGCGAGGCGGGTGTCCGGGTTGGCGCCGCAGAAGGCATCGACAATAAAGAGACGCTTGCCGGAGAGCTGTTCGGTGACGAGGCCTTTCAGATGCTGCCACACTTGTGGCGAGAGCGGTTTGTTGTCGTTCTTGCCTTTGCCTTTATCAGACCACCAGACGGTGTCGCGCGTGGTGTCATCGCGAACAATGTACTTATCCTTCGGCGAGCGGCCGGTAAAGATGCCGGTATCGACGGCAACCGCGCCGGAGGTGGTCAATACGCCGCGCTCATACCCTTCCAGGTCCGGACGAAGTTCCTCTTGATACAGCGTTTCGTAATCGGGGTTGTAAACGACATCCTGAACATCGTTGATTCCATAAGCCTTGAGATCTTGCGGGGTTAAACTCTTAACACGCATGTCACTGCTCCTTAGCCAAAATGTACTGCCTGAAAGTGTAGGGGTGATTCTTTGCCGCAACCGGGACGAGGTTCATAGATTTACCTGGCTCAAAGCCCAGTCTGACGAAAACGCTGTGATTGAGGTCACTTAACGGCACGGATTATGCCAAAATTTATTACATTCATCGGGGAAATGTTCTTAAAACGGCGCGGGACGGCATTTTTAACCTTTGCTTTGTGACTGTAATCGCTTTCATGAAAGAGAATTACGTAACACTTACAGGCAGGATTTTAACGGAATCGTGATCCGGGAGACAAAAACGCCGCCCGGAGGCGGCGATTAATAACTGCTATCAATGAACCTGGGGGTCAGCAGGGGAGGCGTTATTGCGGATCTCTGCAATATCCATCGCATTGAAGAGGTAGTGGTTACCACAATAATCGCAGTGCATATCGATTTCGCCCTCTTCGGCGAGGATGCTGTCCACTTCTTCATCCGGCAGGGTTTTCAGCGCGCCAGCGCAACGCTCGCGCGAGCAGGTGCATTTGAACTCAACGTCCTGCGGATCGTACAGGGTGACCTCTTCTTCATGATAGAGACGCCACAGCACTTCATTCGCCGGCAGGGTAAAGAGCTCTTCCGCTTTGAGGGTTTCCGTCAGCACGGCCAGGTGCTCAAAGTCTTCCGCCTGGGTATCCTGCGCTGGCAGCACCTGCAGCAGCATACCGCCTGCCGCTGGTTGGCCTTCGACATCACCGGTGCGAATGAACAAGCGCGTCGGCAGCTGTTCAGAGCGCTGGAAGTAATCTTCCAGGCATTCGGCCAGCGTTTCGCCTTCGAGGCCCACCACACCCTGATAGCGCTCGCCCTCTTCCGGCGTAATGGTAATCACCAGATAACCGTTACCCACCAGCGTTTTCAGGCTTGCATCATCTGCAATCTCGCCCTGTACGCGTGCGACGCCGCGCATCTGCTGACGGTTGTTGCCGTTGATCACCGCAAGGCTCATCGGGCCATCGCCCTGCACCTGCACGGTAATATCACCGGCAAACTTCAGCGTTGCGGTCAGCAGGCTGGTGGCGACCAGCAACTCGCCGAGCAGGTTTTTCACCGGCAGGGGATAGTTGTGGTTTTCCAGCACCTCTTTCCAGGTATTGGAGACGGTTACCAGCTCGCCACGCACGGCATAGTTTTCAAAAAGGTAGCGGTGTAATTGGTCTTGATTGGCCATGTTTTTCTCTCTTGCGGGTGCGCGTTACTCGCTGCCACCGGATTTAAATTTCATCAGATCGCGGCGCTCCTTCTTATCCGGGCGGCGATCGGGGTGCGGCATGGTCAGCGCATTGAGCTTGCGGGCCTGCGCCATTTTTTCGCGCTTCTCAATGCTCTCTGCCGTCTCTTCATACAGTTCAACGGCTTCGCTTGCCGGACGGCGCTGATCGGTAATCCTTTTTACGATCACGGTTCGCTCATCATTGCCCTGACGCAGGGTCAGGGTAGCGTTCAGCTCAACGATTTTACTCGGCTTGCTGCGTTGCCCGTTGTAGTGCACCTTTCCGCCGTCGATCATCTCGCGGGCAAAGGCGCGGGTTTTATAAAAACGCGCTGCCCAGAGCCATTTATCCAGGCGGACCTCTTGCGCAGGCTGCTGTTTCATTACATCTCCTTTAGAAGCGAGGGAAGTAAGCGGCGGTAGTCGTTCATGGCCGGATGGCGCAAATAGCGCTTATCCGCCAACCCGGAGTCTGGATTGGCGACGCCGAGACAGTAGCGAATACCAAATGTCGCGGCGGCATCGAGAATCGGCTCGCTGTCATCAATGAACAGCGTCCGCGCGGGATCAAGGCCGGTATGACTGGCGACAGCCTGCCACAAGCGCTGATCCTCTTTCGGATAACCAAATGTATGGGTGGAAAGTAATAAATCAAGGTGCGCCGCCAGACCCGTGTGTTCAAGCTTAACCGCCAGGTTATGCGGGTGCGCGTTAGTCAGCAAAATGCGGCGCTTGCCGCTTTCTTTCAACGCTTCAAGAAACGGAACCGTATCTTCACGCAGTACGGCGCGCGCCCCTTGCTGGGTAGTCATGGCGCAAATATCCAGCCCAAGCCGTTCGCTCCAGTAGTCCAGACAGTACCAGTTTAGCGTATGCTGCACGTCGTGATAGGCCTGGCTAATAGCGCTTTGTGCCTCTTGCGGCGTTAAACCCGCTTTCTCACCGTAGGTTTGCGGCACCAGCTGTTGCCAGAAATAGTTATCGAAGGCGAGATCGAGTAGCGTGCCGTCCATGTCCAGCAGAACGGTATCGACGTCCTGCCAGGCAATATCAATGTGCATGAGAAGGGCTCCAGCCTGAGAAAAATCTGCGCGAAAGGTTAACACAGCTCGCGCAGCAGATCGTTATCAGCCGAGGCTATCTTCGCTGGGGATCAGGCGGGGGTTCAGGCAGCTTTCGTAGTACTGCTGAATCTCTTCGATACGGGTGCGGTTACGCTGATAGCGGCGCAGCGCCAGCACGCCATTGTAGATGCTGGATAAAAGCATTGCTGCCAGCAGCAGGGTGGTGGCGGCATAGCGCCATAGACCTGCGGCATCCGGCATGCGGTGCAGGCTGATATGTTTGGTGCCGTTGGCATCGGTCACAAGGCTGGTGATGATCCCCTCAGCGTGGAACGGCGTCTGCATCAGCATCTGCGCCAGGCGCTGGAACTCGGCCCACTGCTCCTGTGCCGGATAATCATAGAGCGCCATCGGCGGCCACGGCTGATCGACCAGTTCATTACCCTCTTCGCTGACAATTAAGAAGCCGCCCGGAGCCGGGCTGTTCAGCGCCTGCGCCGCGCGCGTGGTTTCACGCATAATAAACGGCGCGGTCGAAGTGGTGACGAGGTTGTCGAGGGACTCTGCGCTCACCGGGCGCAGCAGAACGTTCACCCCGGTAAGCTTGCCTTCGCTGGCGCGTTTGGTCAGCGTCTCCCAATCCTTGCTGTTGCCGAGGTTTACCAGCGCATTCTTCAGGCGCAGACACTCATCTTCAGCCGAGCAAAGTTCCTGAGTTTTCAGCACGATATCAGCGAAATCATCCAGCAGAACCATGCCGGATTTTTGAATAGCGGAGCGCAACACCGGGCTGACGCGGGAATCCTCTTCCGTGGTCGGATGCAGCTGTTGGCTGACTGCCTGCGCCAGCGCGGTGGCTTTGGTCACAATATCCGATTCCGGCAGCGGCAGGGGAGGGGCGTTGTTCCAGATAATCTGCGAGCAGTCGAACGGCGTGAACGGCGACGTCTGGCGCGAGGCCCAGTTGCTCTGCGTGTGAATATTACACATCCCGGTGCCGCTGATGCGCAGCGTATCGCCGATACGCAGACCGGCGGATTCAAGCTGATTGACGCTGCTGGCTTCAACAGTTTGCGCGCCTTTAATCCACGACACGGTGAATTTGATTGGCATATCCAGCGGTACCCAGATCAGCAGCATCGCCAGCACCACCAGCGAGCCGAGAGCGATCACCGCGCTGCGTACCCAGTGCTGAAGCGGGAAATTTTTTACCTCGTCATGCAGTGACAAAAAGCGCCCCTGGCGCACGACGTGACGATCGAGATAGATATCAATATCGGTTTGCTGGCCTAAATCACGGGTAATAAAGGGCTGCCAGTGTTTTGGATAGATGAGATCGATAATACCAAGCGAGATGTTGTTCATCTGCTCCTGATTATTTTCACCGAACAGCCCCCAGCGCTTTGGCGTCCCGCGCAGGCAATGAATTTCGCGCAGCGTGTTTTTCGCCGGCGGCGCATAAAGCCCCCACAATCCGGCCGCCAGCAGCAGCACGCCGCCGCCCGCCATCCACGGAACAAAGACTTCCGGCGACGCGAGGCAGAAGAAGAACATCAGGAATGAGGCGCAGATCAGCAATGCTTCGCGCATGCCGTCCGGACGGTTCAGCGTATGTTCATAGGGGCTTTCGCGGCGAATATTGAGCAGTTCAATCTGTTCACTCTCTTCACCGCGGATAGCCGAATGGGTTGAACCAATATGCTGCAGTTCGCTGCCGCGCTCTTCATACATATATTCGCTAAGCGTGTGCCCATTAAGCGCAATCACCAGCGGCATGGAGTCGGTGCGAATCAGCTCAACATTATTCTCATCATTAATATATTGCTCCCATGATGGCGGGAGATGGACCTCGACGGAGTCCAGGTAGTAGCGCCATTTATTCGGCGCGTCGGTAGTGATGCCGTAGCGCGTGATGGGATGGGCGACAAACAGCACCGTATTACTGTGTGCGGTAAGTTTAATCGGGACAGGAGCGGCAGTCGCGCCGGTCGGGCCAGGGGTATTTTGGGTACGGGAAAGCGATTCCAGGTAGCGTTCGACGGCGTCGCGCTCTTCTGGAGTCAATTTGCGAGCCGTCGCGCCGGAGAATGCCGGTAAATAAGGCAGTCGGTATCGACGTTGCGACCTGTACCTGTAAATCCATCCGGCGAGGAATGCGCAGGCCAGCATAGCAGCTAAAAAAATCAAAATGGTGCTCATGCTTTCCCCATCTTACTTTTTCAAACAGGTGTAGTCAGTTGCACCCTTCCCGTAAATATCTAATGTGGTTGGCCGCGATAAGCAAGAAATTAACTTGAGTATTTTTAAGCGCATACCATCGTTGGGAAGAATAGCAAAAGCCCCCTGGCGGGAATATCAGCAAATTCTTAGTTTTATTTCAAGCTATTGACTTTTTAGTGAAAATGCGAATTGATTTCAGATAGGTTGCAAGAATGTAAATAAGCGGCAAAGGAGATTGCCCAGGGCGTGCGTAGTGTCGCACAATAACGAAAGTTTCTCTGCAAAGACCGATAATAATGAGCAAATCATTGCAAAAACCCACCATCCTCAACGTCAAAACCGTGGCTTCATCACGGCTTTTTAACGTCGAAAGCGTGGATCTGGAATTTAGCAACGGTGTACGTCGGGTCTATGAACGCATGCGCCCCTCTAATCGTGAAGCGGTAATGATTGTGCCGATCATCGACGATCACCTGATTCTGATTCGTGAATATGCGGTTGGGACCGAATCCTACGAGCTGGGCTTCTCCAAAGGCCTGATCGACGAGGGTGAAAGTATATATGAAGCGGCTAACCGGGAGCTAAAGGAAGAGGTTGGATTTGGTGCGAACGAGCTCACTTTTCTGAAAAAACTGAGCATGGCACCCTCCTACTTCTCCAGCAAGATGAATATCCTGGTGGCAGAAAATCTCTATCCGGAATCCCTGCCGGGCGATGAGCCTGAGCCGCTGCCGCAGGTGCGCTGGCCGTTAAAGCATCTGATGGATCTGCTTGAAGACCCCGATTTTCACGAAGCCCGCAATGTCAGCGCGCTCTTCTTAGTGCGTGAGTGGCTCAAAGGGCAGGGGCGGCTTTAACCGCAGCAAGCAATAAAAAAAGAAAAGGGCGCGAAAGCGCCCTTTTTTATATCTCTGTGCAGTGGCTGCGCTAAAACAGCTCGTGCGTCTCGCCATTATCGATAAGCGTAGTGCCCGCTTCATGAACCGCCTGCTGAGTCGGCTGCGTTCCTTCGATAAAGTACTCCTGACGGCTGCTACCACCGTTGGCTAACTGCCCGGTGCTGCGGTCAATATTGACCGTCACCACGCCCGGCGGCGGCGTAAGCGGATCTTCCGGCACGCCTTCCAGCACCGCTTTCATATAAGCATCCCACGCCGGCTGCGCGCTCTTCGCGCCGCCTTCATAACCGGAGATCTGATCCTTAATCGCGCCGGAAGCACTGGTGCGGCCAAGGTTGCGGCGATGATCGTCAAAGCCAATCCACACCGATGTCACCACGCCCGGACCGTAGCCTGAGAACCAGGCATCTTTCGAGCTGTTGGTGGTACCGGTTTTGCCGCCGATATCATTGCGCTTGAGATCGCGACCCGCGCGCCAGCCAGTACCTTGCCAGCCCGGCTCGCCGAAGACGTTACTGTTCAGCGCGCTCTTAATCAGGAAGGAGAGCGGCGTACTGATGACGTGCGGCGCATACTCCTCCGCGCCGGTGCGTTCAACCAGCGCCTGGTTTGCCTGCTCCAGCTGCGGCATCGGGACGGCAGGGTTTTGCTGCTCCTGCGAGGTCGCGACGTTCTCCATATCTTTGTTTTCCAGCACGTTTGACTTCGGCGTTTCGCCGTAAATCACCGGAATATCGCAATTGGCGCAGGCGACCTTCGGACGCGCTTCAAAAAGCTTATCGCCCTGAACATTCTCGATTTTGCTGATGAAATAAGGGTCAACCAGGAAGCCGCCGTTGGCCATCACCGCATACCCGCGTGCGACCTGCAGCGGAGTAAAGGAGGCAGAGCCGAGCGCTAAAGATTCGGTATGCACAATGTTCTGCGCCGGGAAACCGAAACGCTGGAGATATTCTGCCGCGTAATCGACGCCCATCGCACGCATCGCGCGCACCATTACTACGTTCTTCGACTGCCCCAGACCCTGGCGCAGACGGATCGGCCCGGCATACTCATCCGGCGAGTTCTTCGGTCGCCAGTCTGAGCCCGCGCCCGCATCCCAGCGCGAAATCGGCGCATCGTTAAGGATACTCGCCAGCGTCAGGCCTTTATCCATCGCGGCGGTATACAGGAACGGTTTGATATTCGAGCCCACCTGGCGCAGCGCTTGTGTGGCGCGGTTGAACTTGCTCTGGTTGAAGTCGAAACCCCCTACCAGCGCCATTACCGCGCCGTTATGCGGGTTAATCGACACCAGCGCCGAGTTGACGTCCGGGACTTGTCCCAGCCACCAGCTGTCGCCAACCTGGCGAACCCAAATCTGCTGACCTACCTGCACGGCATCGGTCACTTTGCGCGGCGTTGGGCCCTGCTGCGTATCCGAGCGATAAGGGCGCGCCCAGCGCACACCTTCCATCTTCAGCGAGACCGTTGAACCGTCCGCCAGCATTGCGGTTGCTTCTTGCGGGTTTGCGCTGGTGACAACGGCAGGCGAGAGCGGTCCGTAAGTTGGCAGCGTTTTCAGAGAGTCCGTGATCTTTTTACTCTCCCACGCCGCTTCGCCCACTTTCCACAGCACGTTCGACGGCCCGCGATAGCCGTGACGCATGTCGTAATCCATCACGTTATTGCGCACCGCATCCTGCGCGGCCTGCTGCACTTTGCGCGTCACGGTGGTGTAAACGCGGTAGCCATCTTCGTAGGCTTTATCACCGTAGCGGCTCACCATCTCCTGGCGCACCATCTCGGAGAGATAAGGGGCAGAGAAGGCGATTTCCGGCGCATGGTAATTGGCGTCGATAGCTTCGCTACGGGCTTCATCAGCCTGCTGCTCGCTGATATACCCTTCGCTCTGCATACGCGCCAGCACTACGTTACGGCGCGCGGTAGCACGTTCGAGAGAGTAGAGCGGGTTAAAGGTAGAGGGTGCTTTCGGCAGCCCGGCAATCACCGCGATTTCGCTTAAGGTGAGCTGGTCGACGCTTTTACCAAAGTAGACCTGCGCCGCCGCACCCACGCCGTAAGCGCGGTAACCGAGATAAATTTTATTGAGGTAGAGCTCAAGAATTTCGTCTTTGCTCAGCAACTGCTCAATGCGGATCGCCAGGAACACCTCTTTGATTTTACGCATCATTGTGCGTTCCGGGCTTAAGAAGAAGTTACGCGCCAGCTGCTGCGTAATGGTACTTGCGCCCTGCGAGGCGTGGCCGGAGAAGAGCGCCACGCTCGCCGCACGGAAGATCCCTACCGGGTCAACGCCGTGATGCTCATAAAAGCGGCTATCTTCCGTAGCGATAAAGGCTTTCACCATTACCGGCGGAATGTGATCCAGCGTCAACGGGATACGGCGCTTTTCACCGTACTGCGCGATCAGCTCGCCGTCGGCGCTATAGACCTGCATTGGAATCTGCAGCCGGACATCCTTCAGTGTGGCGACGTCAGGTAGCTGCGGCTCAATATATTTGTACAGACCGTAAATCGAGCCTGCTCCCAACAGAATGCAAAAGACTGCAAGGATGAATAAATACTTTACGAACTTCACTGGAGATTTCCCATTTAGAGTCACTTGGGCAGTTTATAAACAACCGCGCGGTAGTATAAAGGCAAGCCTTGAGCATTGATATAGCGTCCGCCAGCGAGACGATAAGGAGATCGTAATTTATGACATTCAGGCATTGGCAAATTGGTGTGCATATTCAACAGGATGGTGTCTTTATCGTGGCGCTTTCCGCCGGGCGTTATGGGCGGGCGCTGCGCCGCTGGTGGCACCTTCCTCTCCCCAGTGGCGCGGTGGTTCAGGGGCGGATTAAGGCACCGGATCAGTTGCTCGCTGCGCTGCGCCCATGGCGCCATGCTTTGCCGCAGCGCCACTGCGCGCGTATCGCCTTTCCCGCCGGGCAAACCCTACAGCGAAGGTTGCCGCGCCCGGCGGTGACGCTGCGTGAACCTGCACTCACCGGCTGGGTTTCACAAGCGATGGCGCGCGAGCTGGAGATGGCGCAAAGCGATCTCTGCTTCGACTTCACCGAGGATGAGCCCGCCAGAAGCTACGGCGTGACCGCCGCACAGAACCGGGATATCGCCGCGCTGCTGGAGATCGCACAGCAGCTTTCACTCCACCTCTCCTCTATCACACCCGATGCCTGCGCCCTTCAACCTTTGCTGCCCTCGCTAGCGGCACCGGTGCGCTGTCTCGCCTGGTGCGATGAGCGCCAGTGGTTGTGGGCGACAAAAGAGAGCTGGGGGCGGCGAGCGCGCGAAGAGGCGGGAAATGTCGCGCAGCTTGGCGCACTGCTCGCGCTTCCCCCGGATGAAATTATCCAGTGCGGCGAAGGTGTGGGGGAGTTTGACTGCTGGAGCGCGGTACCGTCGCGCCAGCCGCCGCTCCCGGATGCAAGCCAGCGCTATGCCGTTGCGTTGGGGCTGGCGATCGCCAGGGGGTACTGATGCGCCCTGCGGTCAATTTTATGCCGTGGCGACAGCTGCAGCGGCGGCGCTGTTTGCGCTTCTGGGCGGCAATCGCGGTGGCAAGCGTAGTGAGCCTGTCGTTGAGCGGCGCGCTGTGGCATACGCAGCGCGTGCAGGCCGGGCGTAGCGGTTCACTCTGGCTGGCGGCGGATCGGTTATTGCTGGCTGCATTACATGCACAAGAAGAGCCGCTTCGCCTGCGGCGACAGCAGTGGCAGCTGGCGCAGGAGAAAGCGCATCGGCGGCAGATAACAGCCGCCTGGCGGCAAACGCTACTCACGCTCGCGGCTGCGCTGCCGGAAAACGCCTGGCTGACGCAGCTGCGCTGGCGGCAGAACCAGCTTGAAATTCACGGCCTGGCGCGCGCCGTCAACGCCCTGGGCGAGTTCGAGCCGCGATTGCAAAAGCTGGCGGGGTTTCACTTTCAGCCGATGGGGAGCACTTCGCGTGACGGTCAGGGGCTGTGGCAATTTACCTACCAGCTGAGCCGGGAGCAGGTCGATGTCGCTAAACCCTGAAGTCTGGCTCGCGCTTTCGCCCCGCATGCGGGCGATCTGCTGGCTGGCCGCGATGTTTAGCAGTGTTCTGCTTATCGGCTGGTTCGCCATCCGCCCGCTGAATCATGCGCAACGCCTTACGCTCCGCCAGCAGAGCGCCCTCCAGCCGGAGTTACAGGCAGAGTGGCGAAAGCTTCGCGCGCTGGTGCTGCCGGAAGCGCAAAGCGCTGTTACGGAGGTGCGCCGCTTTAGCCCGCTCGACTTTCACGGCCAGGCGCGGCAGCTCTTGCGCTGGCAGCCGATGCAGGGCGGCGGTGAACTGGTGCTGGAAAGCCGCTGGCCGCAGGCTGTGGAGACCTTTTCACTGCTGGCGGAGCGCGGTATGCAGATCCCGGCATTTTCTCTCTCCGCCAGCGAAAGCGGGCTACGTTTTACGCTGCAACTGGAGCATGACGATGAGGGTTAAACGCCTGCTTTTCACCTTCGGGATCGTTACAGTGCTATGCGGTATGCGCGATCCTTTTCAGCCTCCACCGGATCGCTGCCAGCTTGCACAGCTCCGCGCCTGGCAACTGCACGGCGTTATTGAAAGCGGGCAGCGGCTGGCCATCATCCGCGATGCGGCAGGACGCTGGCACCGGGTAGGCGTGGGCGACACGCTTTCACCCGGCTGGCGCGTTACCGCCATCAACACAGATGAAACAGAGATAGCAACAGGGAAGGCGTGCGCCCCCTCAACATGGCGCTGGAAACGAAAAGGAACTCAGGATGAGAAAATGGATAGCGAGCGTCATGCTCTTTAGTCTGCCGCTGGCCTTTGTCAGAGCTATGCCTCTGGTGACGATGAGCGTTGACGAGGTGCCTGTCGCGCAGGTGCTGCAGGCGCTGGCGACGCTGGAAAAACAGAATATCGTTATCCCGCCAGAGGTGAGCGGTGTCGTCTCCCTTAACCTGACGGAAGTGCCCTGGCTACAGGCGATGCAGACCGTCGCGGCCAGCGCAGGGTTAATTCTGAGTCAGCAGGGCGCTATCTGGCAGGTGCATACCGCCTCGTGGCAGCAGCAGAAGCTGGCTGAGCGGGAGGCGGCACAGGCGCGGCGTAAAAAGAACGCGCCGACGCTGACGCGCGGCATTGTGCTGCACTATGCGAATGCCGCCGAGCTGGCAAAAGCCGCAGAGAAGCTGATCAGTGCCCAGGGGACCATCACCGTTGATACGCGCCTTAACCGCTTACTGGTGCGGGATAATAAAGAGAGCCTCGCCGCGCTGGAAAAGTGGATCGCGCAGATGGATCTGCCGGTTGAGCAGGTCGAACTGGCGGCCTGGATCGTCACTATTAATGAAAAAAGCCTGCGTGAGCTTGGCGTGAAGTGGGGGCTCGGGCAGGAGCCTGCCGCCACGCGCGGGCAGGTGAGCACTCTGGCGGCAGATCACAGCGTTGCCAGCGCCACAACGCGCATCGGCTTTAACATCGGCAGTATTAATGCGCGTCTTCTTGAGCTTGAGCTTTCCGCGCTTGAACAGAAGCAGCAACTGGAGATTATCGCCAGCCCGCGCCTGCTGGCTTCCCATCTCCAGCCCGCAAGCATCAAGCAGGGGAGTGAAATCCCTTACCAGGTGGCGAATGGGGAGAGCGGCAACACGGCGGTTGAGTTTAAAGAGGCGGTGCTGGGCATGGAGGTGACCCCCACGGTGCTGGCGGACGGGCGGGTGCGCCTGAAGCTGCGCATCAGCCAGAATATGCCCGGCCAGGTACTGCAGCAGGCCGGAGGCGAAGCGCTGGCGATTGATAAGCAGGAGATTGAAACCGTGGTGGAGGTGAAAAGCGGTGAAACGCTGGCATTGGGTGGCATCTTCTCGCAAAAGAGGCGTAATGGCAGAACCCAGGTTCCGGGCCTTGGTGCTATTCCCGGCTTCGGTCGTCTGTTTCGCCAGGAAGCAAAAGAGGGGGATCGCCGCGAACTGGTGGTCTTTATTACCCCCAGGCTGGCAGCGGTACATTAAATCTGCCGTAACGCCCCTTTTTCGCCGTAACTTGGCCCAGGTGTTTGACGTGGGAGATGATTTAGCTTACAAGGAGTACCGATTTGAGTGTCAGCGGTCTCCGAATAATAAAGGGCGGTAAGAGGGATAACGTGTTTATTCAGTTGCCAAACAAGCCGGAGTACTGAGATAATTTTCGATCTGACTCTCGCACTATCGCATATGAGGTTTCAGTTCATGTCCTGCTACGCCGCACGTTTGCGAAGCGGGTTTATCATCAACGAATAGTCTTAGTAGTACCGAAAAAATGGCAGAGAAACGCAATATCTTTCTGGTTGGGCCTATGGGTGCCGGCAAAAGCACTATTGGGCGTCAGTTAGCTCAACAACTCAATATGGAATTTTACGATTCTGATCAAGAGATTGAGAAACGAACCGGAGCTGATGTGGGCTGGGTCTTCGATGTTGAAGGTGAAGAAGGTTTCCGCGATCGCGAGGAAAAGATCATCAATGAGCTGACGGAGAAGCAGGGCATCGTTCTGGCGACCGGCGGCGGCTCTGTGAAATCCCGCGAAACCCGTAATCGTCTCTCCGCCCGCGGTGTAGTGGTGTACTTGGAAACCACTATCGAGAAGCAACTGGCACGTACTCAACGTGATAAAAAACGTCCCCTGCTGCAGGTGGACGCGCCGCCGCGTGAAGTGTTGGAAGCGCTGGCCGACGAACGCAATCCGCTCTACGAAGAGATTGCCGACGTGACCATCCGTACTGACGATCAGAGCGCGAAAGTGGTGGCGAACCAGATTATTCATATGCTGGAAAGCAACTAAATCAGGCTTAATAGACGGCCTGTAGGTTTAAGCAACTAAGGTGGATGTCGCGTCATGGAGAGGATCACCGTTACTCTCGGGGAACGTAGTTACCCTATCACCATCGCGGCTGGTTTGTTTAACGACCCAGCTTCCTTCGCGCCCCTGAAGTCTGGTGATCAGGTTATGCTGGTCACCAACGAAACCCTGGCACCGCTCTACCTTGATAAGGTACGTAGCGTGCTGGAACAGGCCGGCGTTAATGTCGATAGCGTGATCCTGCCTGACGGCGAGCAGTACAAAAGCCTGGCGGTGATGGACACGGTGTTCACCGCACTGTTGCAAAAACCACATGGGCGCGATACCACACTGGTCGCGCTCGGCGGCGGCGTAATCGGCGATTTGACCGGTTTTGCTGCGGCCAGCTATCAGCGCGGCGTGCGCTTTATCCAGGTGCCGACCACGCTCCTTTCTCAGGTTGACTCCTCCGTTGGCGGTAAAACGGCGGTAAACCACCCCCTTGGCAAAAACATGATTGGCGCGTTCTATCAACCCGCGTCGGTTGTGGTCGATCTCGACTGCCTGGCAACCCTTCCTGCCCGTGAACTCTCCTCTGGTCTTGCGGAAGTGATCAAATACGGCATTATTCTCGACGGCGCGTTCTTTAGCTGGCTGGAAGAGAATATGGACGCTCTGCTGCGCCTTGATGGCGCGGCGCTGGCTTACTGTATTCGCCGCTGCTGCGAACTGAAAGCGGAAGTCGTTGCCGCCGATGAGCGCGAATACGGCTTACGTGCTTTACTCAATCTTGGTCATACCTTCGGCCATGCGATTGAGGCGGAGATGGGCTACGGTAACTGGCTACACGGCGAAGCCGTTGCTGCCGGGATGGTGATGGCGGCACACGCGTCAGAACGCCTCGGGCAGTTTAGCGCAGCAGATACGCAGCGCATCAAAGCGTTGTTAAAACGCGCCGGTTTACCCGTTGAGGGGCCGCGTGAAATGGCGGCGCAGGCTTACCTGCCGCACATGATGCGCGATAAAAAAGTGTTAGCGGGAGAGATGCGTTTAGTGCTTCCGCTGGCCATAGGGAAGAGTGAAGTTCGCGGCGGAGTGTCGCACGACGTAGTACTTAGCGCTATTGCTGATTGCCAGCAGGCGTAACGATAAGAAAGGTCTGTTCACGCGCTGCGTGGCGTTTAACTTCGGGCGATATGCATCAGTGGCATACGCCTTTGTGTGGGGTGTTAAATGGATGAATTCAAACCAGAAGACGAGCTGAAACCCGATCCCAGCGATCGTCGTACTGGTCGTTCTCGTCAATCTTCCGAGCGTGTCGATGAGCCGCAGATCAACTTTGATGAGGTTGATGTTGATGCCGACGATCGCCGTCCTGCGCGTTCGCGCCGGGTGCGTGATGAGCGCGAAGAGGAGAGCTATCAAGAAGATGAAGCCGCTCTGGACGAGGAGCCGCAGGAGCGTCGCCCGCGTAAGCGTAAGAAAGCCGCTGCCGCTGCGAAACCAGCCTCCCGCCAGTATCTGATGATGGGCGTCGGTATCCTTGTGTTACTGCTGCTGATTATCGGCATTGGCTCTGCGCTGAAATCCCCCGCGCCTGCTAACAACGAACAAAACACGTCGGGCGAGAAAAATATCGATCTCGGCGCGACGGATAACACTGCTGGTAACAGCGGCAACGCTGCCGATCAGGCAAATGGCGCACAGCCCGCACCGGGCGCGTCGCCGTCTCAGGCACAGAACGCAGGCACCGCGCCGGCTCAGCAGGATGTGACGCTGCCGCCGATCTCCTCGACGCCGTCGCAAGGCCAGCCGTCGGCTACGCCGGAAGGACAAAACCGCGTTGAAGTGCAGGGCGATCTCAACAACGCACTGTCGCAGCCGCAGAGCCAGACGCAGCTTGATAGCGCGGCCAGCTCGACGCTGCCGACCGAACCGGCAACGGTTGCACCGATTCATAACGGTAATGGCAGCAATAATGCCAACGCCGTGCGTAATCAGCAGCAGCCAGCGTCCGGTGAAAGCCGCACGACGGCGCCGCGTAACGAACGCAAGCAGATGGTGATTGAGCCGAAGCCAGCCGCCAAAACGCCGGTAGCGAAAAGCGAGCCGAAAGCGGAATCCCGCCCGGTTGCTCAACCGCCGAAGCGCACGGAAAGCACCGCTTCTGCGCCAGTGAAAGCGCCTGCGACAACCTCGACAGCAGCACCGTCAACGTCAAAGGCGGCATCTACACCGGCTCAGCCGAAAACCACGGCACCGGCGGCGAGCGCAAGCAGCGCGCCTGCTGCCAGCGGCACGGCCTCTACCGGCAATGTCGGTGCGCTGAAGTCGGCGCCGGGCAACCACTACACCCTGCAGCTGAGCAGTTCATCGAACTACAACAACCTCAATGCGTGGGCGAAGAAAGAGAACCTGAAAAACTTCGTGGTCTACCAGACAACGCGTAACGGTCAGCCGTGGTACGTGCTGGTGAGCGGCGTCTATGCCTCGAAAGATGATGCTAAACGCGCCGTTTCCGCGCTGCCAGCAGATGTGCAGGCGAAAAACCCGTGGGCGAAGCCGCTGCATCAGGTTCAGGCCGATCTTAAGTAATGTGTAAAGCGCAGGATGCTGTCGGAGCTTTCTCCACAGCCGGAGAGAGTGTAAGTAATCAGTCAGCATGAAAAAGAATCGCGCTTTTCTAAAATGGGCAGGGGGAAAATACCCCCTGCTCGACGATATCGGTAGGCACTTGCCCAAGGGAGAGTGCCTCATCGAGCCTTTCGTTGGCGCGGGCTCGGTGTTTCTCAACACCTCCTACTCCCGCTATATCCTTGCAGATATCAACAGCGACTTAATCAGCCTCTATAACATCGTTAAAGAGCGCCCTGATGAGTATGTTCATCACGCGCGCGCGCTGTTTGTGCCTGCGGTGAACCAGTCCGAAGTCTATTACCAGCTGCGTCAGGAGTTTAACCAGTGCCAGGAGCCGTTCCGGCGCGCGCTGCTGTTTTTATACCTTAACCGGCATGGCTACAATGGTCTGTGTCGTTACAACCTGCGCGGGGAGTTTAACGTACCGTTCGGGCGCTATAAAAAGCCCTACTTCCCGGAAGCGGAGTTGTACCACTTTGCAGAAAAAGCGCAGAATGCCTTCTTTTACTGCGAATCTTACGCCGAGAGTATGGCGCGCGCGGATGCGAACTCGGTGGTCTATTGCGATCCGCCCTATGCGCCGCTCTCTGCGACAGCCAACTTTACGGCGTACCATACCAATAGCTTTACCCTTGAGCAGCAGGCTCATCTTGCCGCGATTGCGGAGAGCCTGGTGCAGAACCGAATCCCGGTATTGATTTCCAACCATGACACGCTGCTGACGCGTGAATGGTACAGTCAGGCAAAATTGCACGTGGTGAAAGTGCGACGCAGTATCAGCAGTAATGGCGGGACGCGTAAAAAAGTGGATGAGCTGCTGGCGCTCTATCGCCCGGCTCCCGCGCCTCGCTAACCCTGCGTTCACCGCGCCGCCGCCTGCCGAAACCTACTTTCTCAAGGAGATGCGGATGAAACAGTATTTAATTGCCCCTTCGATTCTGTCGGCTGATTTTGCTCGCCTGGGCGAAGACACCGCCAGCGTACTGGCCGCGGGCGGCGACGTTGTCCATTTCGACGTGATGGACAACCACTACGTACCGAACCTGACCATCGGCCCGATGGTGCTGAAAGCGCTGCGCAACTACGGCATTACCGCGCCTATCGATGTGCACCTGATGGTGAAACCGGTCGACCGCCTGGTGCCGGACTTCGCCGAAGCCGGGGCAAGCATTATCACCTTTCATCCTGAAGCTTCTGAACATATCGACCGCACGCTGCAGCTGATCAAAGAGCACGGCTGCAAAGCGGGGCTGGTGTTTAACCCGGCGACGCCGCTCAGCTATCTGGATCACGTTATGGATAAGCTGGATGTGATCCTGCTGATGTCCGTTAACCCCGGTTTTGGCGGTCAATCCTTCATTCCCCATACGCTCGACAAGCTGCGTGAAGTGCGTCGTCGCATTGACGCGTCCGGCCTTGATATCCGTCTCGAAGTGGATGGCGGCGTGAAAGCGAGCAATATCGGCGAGATCGCGGCAGCCGGCGCAGATATGTTCGTGGCGGGCTCGGCGATCTTCAATCAGCCTGATTACAAACAGGTTATTGATGAAATGCGTAGCGAACTGGCGAAGGTAAGTCATGGATAAATTGCAGTCGATTCGGGGTGTCGCGTTCGATCTCGACGGCACATTAGTGGATAGCGCGCCGGGGCTTACCGCCGCCGTAGACAGCGCGCTGTATGCCCTTGAGCTGCCGCAGGCTGGCGAAGCGCGCGTGATTACCTGGATTGGTAACGGTGCCGATGTATTGATGGAGCGCGCCTTCAACTGGGCCCGCCAGGAGCGTGCCATTCAGCGCGCCTCGCAGGGCAAGCCCGATATTGATACCGGCGATGTGCCGCAGGCCGAGCAGATCGCCATGCTGCGCAAGCTCTTCAACCGCTACTACGAAGAGACCGTGGAGGAGGGCAGCTTCCTGTTCCCGGACGTGGCGCAGACTCTCGCGGCGCTGCACGAAAAAGGGCTGCCGCTGGCGCTGGTGACCAACAAGCCGACGCCGTTTGTCGCGCCGCTGCTGGACGCGCTGGAGATCGCCCACTACTTCACTTTTGTCGTCGGTGGCGATGATGTAGTGAATAAGAAACCGCACCCGGAGCCGCTGCTGCTGGTGTGCGACAAGCTGGCGATTCAACCCCATGAGTTGCTCTTCGTTGGCGATTCACGCAACGATATCCGCGCCGCGCAGGCGGCCGGCAGCGTCTCCGTTGGCCTGACCTACGGCTATAACTATGGTGAAGCGATTACCCTAAGCGAGCCGGACTACGTCTTCGACCGCTTTAACGATTTACTGCCCGCGCTCGGGCTCCCGCTCAGTGAACATCAGGAAATGAAAAATGACTAAGCCCATCGTTTTTAGTGGCGCACAGCCCTCAGGTGAATTGACCATTGGCAACTACATGGGTGCGCTGCGTCAGTGGGTGAACATGCAGGACGACTATCACTGTATCTACTGCATCGTTGACCTGCATGCCATTACCGCGCGTCAGGATCCGGAGAAGCTGCGTAAGGCGACGCTGGATACGCTGGCGCTCTACCTGGCGTGCGGCATCGACCCGCAGAAAAGCACGATCTTTGTGCAGTCCCACGTTCCTGAGCATGCCCAGCTGGGTTGGGCGCTGAACTGCTACACCTACTTCGGCGAGCTGAGCCGTATGACGCAGTTCAAAGATAAATCCGCACGCTATTCAGAAAACATTAACGCCGGTCTGTTTGATTATCCGGTGCTGATGGCGGCAGACATTCTGCTTTACCAGACTAACCAGGTGCCGGTCGGCGAAGACCAGAAGCAGCATCTGGAGCTGAGCCGCGATATCGCCCAGCGCTTTAACGCCATCTATGGCGATGTGTTTAAAGTGCCTGAGCCGTTTATTCCAAAGTCCGGTGCGCGCGTGATGTCGCTGCTGGAGCCGACGAAAAAGATGTCCAAGTCGGATGATAACCGCAACAACGTGATTGGCCTGCTGGAAGATCCGAAATCGGTAGTGAAGAAGATCAAACGCGCCGTGACCGACTCCGACGAGCCGCCGGTGGTGCGTTACGATGTGGCGAACAAAGCGGGCGTCTCTAACCTGCTCGATATCCTCTCTGCCGTGAACGGCCAGAGCATCGCCGAGCTGGAGCAGCATTTTGAAGGCAAGATGTATGGCCATTTAAAAGGCGAAGTGGCGGACGCGGTTTCCGGCATGCTGACCGAGTTGCAGGAGCGTTACCATCGCTATCGCAATGACGAAGCTTTCCTGCAGCAGATCATGCGCGAAGGTGCGGAAAAAGCGAGCGCGCACGCTTCAGAAACCCTGAAGAAGGTGTACGAAGCGATTGGGTTTGTTGCGAAGCCGTAAGCGGAATAGGCTCGGTTTTGTAGGCCTGATAAGCGCAGCGCCATCAGGCATTGTGCCCGGCGCTGATTGCCGGATGGCGGCATAAATGCCTTATCCGGCCTACGGTTAGCGTGTTTTTGTAGGCCTGATAAGCGCAGCGCCATCAGGCATTGTGCCCGGCGATGACTGCCGGATGGCGGCATAAATGCCTTATCCGGCCTGTGGGCTAGCATGGTTTTGTAGGCCTGATAAGCGCAGGGCCATCAGGCATTGTGCCCGGCGCTGATTGCCGGATGGCGGCATAAATGCCTTATCCGGCCTACGGGCTAGCATGGTTTTGTAGGCCTGATAAGCGCAGCGCCATCAGGCATTAACCTCCGCCCTCGGTCAGGTAAGCTTGTGCCATCAGGCAACGTCTTTAAAACCACTTCAACTTATCGCGTAACGCGACAACCCTGCCGACGATAATCAACGACGGGCTTTTCACCTGCTGCGCCAGCTCGCCAAGCTCCAACAACGCGCCACTTACCACCCGCTGCTGCACCGATGTGCCATTTTCCACCAGCGCTACCGGCATATCCGCCTGCATACCGTGAGCGATCAACTGCTCCTGAATCGCCGCTGCCTGATTTAACCCCATATAGAACACCAGCGTCTGCTTCTCTGCCGCCAGGTTAGCCCAGTCCAGCTCGCCGCCGGTTTTCAGGTGACCTGTGACCAGCCGCACGCTCTGGGCGTAATCACGGTGAGTCAACGGAATGCCCGAGTAAGCTGAACAGCCCGACGCCGCTGTAATCCCTGGCACAACCGAGAAGGGAATGCCCGCATGGCAGAGCGTTTCCAGCTCTTCGCCGCCGCGCCCAAAAATAAAGGGATCGCCGCCCTTTAACCGCACCACGCGCTTCCCGCTTTGCGCCTCGCGCAGCAGGATCTGGTTAATCTCCTCCTGCGGCACGCAGTGATAGCCCGCCCGTTTACCGACAAACACACGGTCGGCGTCGCGGCGCACCAGATTCATGATCTCATCGGAGACCAGCCGGTCATACACCACCACATCCGCCTGCTGGATTTGCTGTAAGCCTTTCAGCGTCAGCAGCCCGGCATCGCCAGGCCCGGCGCCCACCAGCACCACTTCACCGCGGTTATCCAGCGGCTCGTTCAGCATCTGCTCGGTGATGCTCTCCACGGCGGCCATATTCTGGTTCGCCAGCGACTGCGCCAGCCGATCGTTAACGAACAGCTTCTCCCAGAAACGACGGCGCTCGCTCATGGTGGCGAAATGGCGCTTCACACGGCTGCGCAGCTGCCCTGCAAACTTCGCTACGTGACCAAGGTGTTGTGGCAGCAGCGACTCCAGCTTCTCGCGCAGTAAACGCGCCAGCACCGGCGACGTGCCGCCTGAGGAGATCGCCACCATCAGCGGCGAACGGTCGATAATCGATGGCATGATAAAGCTCGCTTCTTTCGGCGCATCGACCACATTGCAGAAGATGCGACGCGCTTCTGCCGCGTCGCTGACCCGCTGGTTTACCGCGTCGTTATCGGTGGCGGCAATCGCCAGCCAGCACTCATCGAGTAGCGTTTCGCTAAACTCGCCTTCGACCAGCGTCAGCATGCCTTCGGCGGCCCAGGCGGTAAATTGAGGAATAAAGGTGAGGGCATTGACGGTGAGCTGCGCGCCCGCATCCAGCAACAGACGCGCTTTGCGCTCCGCGACGTCGCCGCCGCCGACCAGCAGACAGGCGCGTCCCCGTAATTGACAGAAAATTGGCAGGTGATCCACGACATTACCCCGGAATTGTAGTTATAGGCTGAAGCGGGCGCCGCGCGGCGAGAACCGCGGGCGCTGAGCATGAGCCGTAGCATAACAGCAAGCTGTCGCTACGGCCGTTGAGAGGGCAGGGGATTATGCTTTGATCTGCACCTCACCATCCTTCACTCGTGCTTCAAAATGGGCAACTGAACGGCTTTCATCTTCCATGCAGAGGCCATCGCGCAGACGGAAGCGCTGTTTTTTTAACGGACTGGCAACCCACAGTTCGCCCTGATGTTCGGCGATAATGCCGCGAGAGAGCACGCTCGACTGGAAAAAGGGATCAATATTGCTGATAGCGTAAACCTGGTCGTCGTGGCGTGGGCGGAAAATCGCTACCTGCTCGCCATTGACCAGCGCGCAGACGCCGGTTGCCGGGACGATCTCATCAATATTGCAGACGCTGTTCCACTGGCTCATGCGTTCTCCTCCACTAACATCACCGGAATACGTTCATAGGGTGTCGCCGGGCGATGCTGAGCGCGCTCCGGAACCACCTGCACGTTCGGGTCGCGGCGATCGCTGTTGATAAAGTGTTTGAAGCGCGTTTGCGCCGCCGGGTTGTTGACGGTTTCCGTCCACTCGCAAATCACCGCTTCACGCAGGCGGGTCATCTCCGCTTCCAGCTGTGCATCAAAGCCCAGTTTGTCGTCGATGATGACGCTGCGCAGATAGTTGATGCCGCCTTCCATCCCCTCAAGCCAGGAGGCGGTGCGGGTCAATTTGTCGGCGGTGCGAATGTAGAACATCATAAAGCGGTCGAGGTAACGCAGCAGGGTCTCGCGATCGAGGTCCGCCGCCAGCAGATCCGCATGGCGCGGTTTCATACCGCCGTTACCGCACACATAGAGATTCCAGCCTTTTTCCGTGGCGATGATCCCCACGTCTTTCCCCTGCGCTTCCGCACATTCACGGGTACAGCCGGAGACGCCGAACTTCATTTTGTGCGGGGTACGGATACCTTTGTAACGGTTTTCCAGCTCGACGCCGAAACCGACGCTATCGCCAACGCCATAGCGGCACCAGGTCGAGCCGACGCAGGTTTTCGCCATACGCAGCGCTTTGGCGTATGCGTGACCGGTTTCGAACCCGGCATTGATTAACTGACGCCAGATCTCCGGCAGATCGTCTTTTTGCGCGCCGAACAGGCCGATACGCTGTGAGCCGGTGATTTTGGTATAGAGATTGAACTCCCGCGCGATGCGGCCCACTTCCATCAGCCCTTCCGGGGTGATTTCACCGCCCGCAGAGCGCGGGATAACGGAGTAGGTGCCATCTTTCTGGATATTGGCGAGGAAGTTGTCGTTGGTATCCTGCAGCGGCGTGTGCTGCGGTTTCAGGATGTACTCGTTCCAGCAGGAGGCGAGTAGCGAGCCAACGGTCGGTTTACACACTTCGCAGCCGTAGCCGGTACCGTATTTCGCCAGCAGGTCGTCAAAGGTTTTAATCCCTTCCACCTGGATGAGGTGGAACAGCTCCTGGCGGGAGTAGGCGAAGTGTTCACACAGGTTATTGGTGATTTCGATACCCTGTTTCGCCAGCTCGGCGTTCAGCACCTGCGTAACCAGCGGAACACAGCCGCCGCAGCCGGTTCCGGCTTTGGTTTCCGCTTTCAGTGCGGCTACGGTGTGGCAACCTTTGTTGATGGCGCTAATCAGGTCGCCTTTGGTGACGTCGAAGCAGGAGCAGATTTGCGCGCTGTCCGGCAGCTTATCGACGCCGATTGAGGGTTTACCACCGCTGGCATGTGCCGGCAAGATCAGCGCGTCAGGGTTTTCCGGCAGTTCGATGGCATTGAGCACCAGTTGCAGCAGGTTGCCGTAATCGCTGGTGTCGCCCACCAGCACGGCACCAAGCAGGGTTTTGTTATCCGGGCTGACAATCAGGCGTTTATAAACTTCTTTGCTCTCGTCGAGGTAGACATAGCTGCGCGCGCCCGCTGTGCGGCCGTGTGCATCGCCGATACCGCCAACGTCCACGCCGAGCAGTTTCAGCTTGGCGCTAAGATCTGCGCCTTCAAAGGCGTTTTGCATGCCGAGAATATGGTCAACCGTCACCTGCGCCATTTTGTAGCCTGGCGCGACCAGACCATAAACGCGATTGTTCCAGCTGGCGCACTCGCCGATGGCATAAATATTGGGATCGGAGGTCTGGCAGCAGTCGTTGATCATGATGCCGCCGCGCGGGGCAACTTCAAGCCCGCACTGGGTTGCCAGCTTGTCGCGTGGACGGATGCCGGTGGAGAAGACAATAAAGTCCACTTCCAGCTCGCTGCCGTCGGCGAAGCGCATGGTTTTACGCGCCTCAACGCCCTCCTGCACGATCTCTTTGGTGTTTTTGCTGGTGTGCACGCGCACGCCCATGCTTTCGATTTTACGTCTTAACTGCTCGCCGCCCATCTGATCGAGTTGTTCCGCCATCAGCATTGGGGCGAATTCAATAACGTGGGTTTCGACGCCTAAGTTTTTCAGCGCGCCTGCGGCTTCCAGACCCAGCAGGCCGCCGCCAACCACCGCGCCACGGCGGCTACGACGCGCGCATGACTCAATGGCATTCAAATCTTCAATAGTGCGGTAAACAAAACAGTCCTGGGTTTCAGACCCTTTGATCGGCGGGATCCACGGGTAGGAACCGGTGGCCATGATCAGCTTATCGTAATAGACCGTGCGGCCCGCGCTGGAGTGGATCACTTTTTCCTGGCGGTTGATGGTGATGGCGCGTTCGCCGACCAGCGCTTTGACGCCATGTTTTTCGTAGAAGCCTTCGCGTACCAGCGACAGCTCTTCGGCTGTATGGTGGGAAAAGTAGGATGACAGGTGGACGCGGTCGTAGGCTTTACGCGGCTCTTCACAGAATACGGTAATGTCGAACTGGCTGGCGTCGGCTTTGTCGAGAAGGTCCTCGATAAAGCGGTGGCCGACCATGCCGTTACCGATGATAGCGAGTTTGACTTTGCTCATTTTTGCCTCGATTTCTTTTTTACTACCTCCTACCTTAACGATTCAGCTTGCACGGTTATTGATGTATATCAATTACACCTTAGCCTACTCCCTAATGAGTATATTGCTGATTTTTCATGGTTTTTATAAGTATTGGATATCATTCATATTTATATGTTGAGGAATTTCTATACTGAAAGTGACGTTTTTTAGCACGAGGTTAGCTACGACATATCTGAGGGAGAAAGAGGAGGTAATGCGATGTCAGCAACACCACTATGGTTAGTGCAGAATGTGCACTTACCCGATCGCGAAGGAGTGTGGCAAATCGCCATTGAGAATGGGCGATTTGGCGAGATTACGCCGATGGGCGACGCCCAGAGCGAGACACTTGATGTGCTTGATGCCGGTGGCGGTTTAGCGCTGCCGCCGTTCGTCGAACCGCATATTCACCTGGACACCACGCAAACGGCTGGCGATCCCCGCTGGAACGAGTCCGGTACGCTGTTCGAAGGGATAGAGTGCTGGGCCGAACGTAAAGCGCAGCTCTGCCATCAGGATGTGAAAAAGCGCGCCTGGCAGACGCTGAAATGGCAAATGGCCAACGGTGTGCAGCATGTGCGCACCCACGTTGATGTTTCCGATCCGCTGTTAACGGCGCTGAAAGCGATGCTGGAGGTCAAAGAGGAGGTCGCGCCGTGGATCGATCTACAAATTGTCGCCTTTCCACAGGAGGGCATTCTCTCCTACCCGAACGGTGCGGCGCTGTTAGAAAAAGCGCTTCAGCTTGGTGCCGATGTGGTCGGTGCCATTCCGCATTTTGAGTACACGCGTGAATATGGCATTGAATCACTCAATATTGCTTTCGATCTGGCGCGTGAGTATGAGCGCCCGCTGGATATCCACTGCGATGAGATTGACGATGAGCAGTCGCGCTTTGTCGAAACCGTCGCTGCTCTGGCACTTGAAATGGAGATGGGTTCGCGCGTCACCGCCAGCCACACCACCGCCATGCACTCCTACAATGGCGCGTATACATCCCGTCTTTTCCGCCTGCTGCAACGTTCCGGCATCAATTTCGTGGCCAACCCGCTGGTCAATATTCACCTGCAGGGGCGGTTCGATGACTACCCGAAACGGCGGGGCGTTACGCGGGTGAAAGAGTTGATGGCGGCGGGGATGAATGTCTGCTTTGGTCACGATGATGTGTTCGATCCCTGGTATCCGCTCGGCACTGGCAATATGTTGCAGGTGCTGCATATGGGTCTGCACGTATGTCAGCTGATGGGCTATTCGCAGATTGAACAGGGTCTGCAACTCATTACCCACAACAGCGCCAAAACGCTGGGATTGAAAGAGTACGGCATTGCGCCAGGCTTGCCTGCCAATATGGTTATTCTGCCTGTTGAAAACGGCTTTGAGGCGGTGCGCTGCCAGTCCCCGGTACGCTGGTCAATTCGTCACGGACGCATCATTGCCAGCACACAACCGGCGCAGAGTTGGGTGCGGATGGAGCAGGGGTGCGAAGAGGTGCATTTTAACCGGATGCCGCAAGCGTAGCGGCGTGCCAGGCCGTTAAGACGCACGAATTTGGCGGTCTGGCGTTACATCTGTTACCAAATACGTAAAATTAAGTAAAAGGCTGGCCTGCTGGCTGAGTGCTCTTTAGAATCAAGCCACTCGCTTTCGTTACTGCACTTCGTTAAGGAAACCTTATGGTTAAATCGACTCTGGCGGCTATGGCGGCTCTGCTCGCCCTTTCTGCTATCTCCCCTGCTGCGCTGGCCGCAAAAGGCGACCCGCATGTTCTGCTCACCACTTCTGCCGGTAATATCGAACTGGAGCTGAACAATCAGAAAGCCCCCGTGTCGGTGAAAAACTTCCTTGATTACGTGAATAACGGTTTTTATAACAACACTACTTTCCATCGCGTTATTCCTGGCTTTATGGTTCAGGGCGGCGGCTTTAACGAGCAGATGCAGCAGAAGCAGCCTAACCCGCCTATCAAGAACGAAGCGGATAACGGCCTGCGTAACACGCGCGGCACTATTGCCATGGCGCGGACGGCGGATAAAGACAGCGCCACCAGCCAGTTCTTTATCAACGTTGCGGATAACGCTTTCCTGGATCATGGCCAGCGTGACTTTGGCTACGCAGTGTTTGGCAAAGTGGTAAAAGGCATGGACGTTGCCGATAAGATCTCCCAGGTGCCGACGCACGATGTTGGCCCGTATCAGAATGTCCCGTCAAAACCGGTTGTTATCCTCTCCGCGAAAGTGCTGCCATAAGTTTCCTCCACACGGGCTTTACGGCCCGTGTTTTACCGCTTCCCTGCGTAACCCGGAATTACTGCTTATAATTTTTTGGGCATGTACATCATTTGGGTATGTATATCGCTTAACTGGGAGGCGCTATGCCGAAAAAACTCACCGACAGGCAAAAATCCCGACTCTGGGAGCAGCAGCGCAACATCAATTTTCAGGCCAGCCGCCGGCTGGAGGGCGTTGATAGCGAGCTTGTTACGCTGAATGCGGAAGAGGCGACTTTACGTCTTGAAGAGCTGCGGAGGCAAAATGAGCGATAAATTCGGCGACGGGCGCGACCCGTATCTTTTCCCGGGCCTGAAAGTGATGCGCAATCGCCTCGGCATTCGCAATGCTAAGGGGCTGGAGAAGGAGGCGTATCATTTCACCGCGCTGCGCGCAGCAACTCTCGAGCTGGGGCCGATTGCCCGCGGGCTGCCGCATCTTTGCGCCATTCATCGGCACCTCTACCAGGATGTCTTCGACTGGGCCGGGCAGATCCGCGAAGTCGATATCTACGAGGGCGATACCCGCTTTTGCCACTTCGAGTATATCGAGAAAGAGGGCAATGCCCTGATGCAGCAGCTTGAGGATGAGGAGTGGCTCGTCGGGCTTGAAAAAGAGGCGTTCATCGCACGCCTTGCGCATTACTACTGTGAAATCAACGTTCTGCACCCGTTCCGCCTGGGCAATGGTATTGCGCAGCGTATCTTCTTCGAACAGCTGGCGCTGCACGCGGGCTTCTCGCTCGACTGGCGCGATATCGATCCCGACGACTGGCGCAACGCTAACCAGGCGGGTGCGATGGGCGATCTCGAACCGTTAACTGCAATCTTCAGCCAGGTGGTGAGCGAGGCGCGCGAGGGCGAGTAAACTTTTTTGTCGGATGGCGCTCACGCTTATCCGACCTACGAAACGTTGTAGGCCGGATAAGCGTGAGCGCCATCCGGCGTATCTCAACTACCGTAAACCCGTTTTTTATCTTTGCGAAGTGCCGTATAGTTTCGCGCAAACTGCATGAAACGCGGCACATCCATTGGTTGAATTGACATGATCCTGCTTATCGACAACTACGACTCCTTTACCTGGAACCTCTACCAATATTTTTGTGAGCTGGGTGCACACGTGGAAGTGAGGCGTAACGATGAGCTGACGCTAGCGGATATTGAGATGTTAGCGCCGCAGAAAATGGTTATTTCGCCAGGCCCTTGCACACCGGATGAGTCCGGCATTTCGCTCGAAGTCATTGCGCACTATGCGGGTAAGCTGCCGATCCTCGGCGTTTGCCTCGGCCATCAGGCGATTGCCCAGGCATTTGGCGCCACTATTGTGCGTGCGGCGAAAGTGATGCACGGCAAAACTTCCCCCATTACTCACTCCGGCAGCGGTGTGTTTAGCGGGTTAAATAATCCGTTAACCGTTACGCGCTATCACTCTTTGGTCATCGATCCGCCTACCTTACCTGACTGCTTCGAGGTCACTGCCTGGAGTGAAAGCGGCGAGATCATGGGCATTCGCCATAAGGTGTGGGATCTCGAAGGCGTGCAGTTCCATCCGGAAAGTATTCTCAGCGAGCAGGGCCATCAATTGCTGGAAAACTTCCTTACTCGGTGATTTGTGGTTGCCATCTAGTGATTTTTTATGCATATTTCGTGATTATATTTTCACTATGAATGAAACATAACACGGGATGGGCAACCTATGGCAACTCAGCAAGACGCGGTGACACGTGCAAACTTCGATGACGTTATTCTGCCAATTTACGCACCGGCCGAGTTTATCCCGGTAAAGGGGAAGGGCAGTCGCGTCTGGGATCAGCAGGGTAAAGAGTACGTTGATTTTGCTGGCGGCATTGCGGTCACTGCCTTAGGCCACTGCCATCCGGCACTGGTGGAAACGCTGAAAGCCCAAGGCGAGACGCTCTGGCACCTGAGTAACGTCTTTACCAACGAGCCCGCGCTGCGTCTGGCGCGCAAGTTGGTAGACGCCACCTTTGCCGAGCGCGTCGTGTTTATGAACTCCGGTACCGAAGCCAACGAAACCGCCTTCAAGCTGGCGCGTTTTTATGCAACCACGCGCCACAGCCCGCACAAAACCAAAATCATCGCTTTCCACCACGCTTTTCACGGGCGCTCGCTCTTTACCGTAACCGTTGGCGGGCAGCCGAAATATTCCGATGGCTTTGGCCCGAAACCGGCCGACATCGTGCATGTTCCGTTTAACGATCTGCACGCGGTTAAAGCGGTGATGGACGATCACACCTGCGCCGTGGTGGTAGAGCCGATTCAGGGCGAGGGCGGGGTTACTGCCGCAACCCCTGAGTTCCTCAAAGGCCTTCGTGAACTGTGCGATGCGCATAATGCGCTGCTGGTGTTTGATGAAGTGCAGTGCGGCATGGGGCGCAGCGGTGAGCTGTTCGCCTATATGCACTACGGCGTGACGCCGGATATTCTGACCAGCGCCAAAGCCCTCGGCGGCGGTTTCCCGGTCAGCGCCATGTTGACGACCCATGAAATCGCCAGCGTCTTCCACGCCGGTTCCCACGGATCCACCTACGGCGGCAACCCGCTGGCCTGCGCGGTGGCAGGCACTGCTTTCGATATCATCAACACCCCTGAGGTGCTGAATGGCGTCAGTGCCAAACGTCAGCACTTTGTTCAGTGTCTGCAGCAGATTAATGAGCAGTACGACCTGTTCAGCGATATTCGCGGTATGGGCCTGTTGATTGGTGCCGAGCTGAAACCGCAATACAAAGGCCGCGCGCGCGACTTCCTGCATGCGGCTGCCGCAGCGGGCGTCATGGTGCTGAATGCCGGTCCGGATGTGATGCGTTTTGCGCCGTCGCTGATTATCGAAGAGCAGGATATTGATGAAGGGATGCAGCGCTTTGCGCAGGCCGTCGCAAGCGTGGTTAACGCGTAAGGCGTCGGCGTAGCCAGATGCCGTGATGCGGGCGCTGACGCCATGCCACCGACGAGATGGTGTGCATGGTGCTCAGATGCCCGATAATGCGCTGCAGATGCTGTTCCAGCGTGCTCATTGGGCCGTGGGTCAGCGTCTCCGGCGCCTCCATAACATTCACCTCGCCTGATTCCCCCGGCCCGTCATACTCCAGCCGCTGCTGACAACGTTGCAGCGCAATTTCGCACGACTCAAGATAGCGCTGCGCCAGATCCGGTGTCAGCATGGTGTGCTCGCGCGCCAGCGTCGTCATGGCGTTGATATGTTCGACAATAAACTGGCTATGCGTCACCCACAGTTTCATATCGCTCAGGTAGCGGCTGTTAAAGCCGGGCTCCTGCATCGCCTGGTTGAGGGAGTTGAACAGGGCGTTGTGCGCCTGATTAACCTGCATACGCTGCCAGGCCAGCGGCGTCGCTTGCGGGTTGTTGCTAAGGATCAGGCGAATCGCATCCTGATAGGCCTCCAGCGCATCGTGCGCATTCTGGCGCAGCAGGCCGCTCTGCCACTGCGGCCACAGCCACACCATCCCGCCAAAGGCAATCAGGCAGCCAATCAGCGTATCGACCAGCCGGGCGAGAATAAACTGGTCGCCGTTGAGCGTGAGGATTTGCAAGGTATAGACCGCTGTAATCGTGAAACCGACCGTCGCCCAGCCGTAACTTTTGCGGATAATCAAATAGCTACTCAAGGTGATCATCAGCATCGCGGCGAGGGTAAACCCGAGCGGCACATGAAAGTGCAGCGTCATTCCCGCCACCACCAGTCCCGCCAGCGTACCGGCGGCACGGTTAACAATGCGTACGCGGGTCGCGCCATAACCGTTCTGCGTCACCACCATCACCGTCATCATGATCCAGTAAGGTTTCGGCAGATTTAATGCGCTGCCCATCAGGCTGGCGATGCTGAGCATCACGCTGATACGCGCCGCATTGCGCAGGGCGGTTGATTTCAGCGACAGATAGCTTTTTAGCGCCGGGATCAGCGGCAGGCGCTCCTGCTTATCCTCCATCAAATCGCGAATGTAGAGCGGGCGCTGGGTGCGCAGCACGCGGGCGATGCGGCTGAAGTGCCAGGCGCAAAACTGCCCGACCGGATTATCAGGATGCTGACGGGCAATTTTCTCCAGTGCGCCGACCTGCTTCTCCATGGTGAAGCGGGTCGGGTAGCGGTGATAGAGGATGTCATCTGCCAGCACGCGCAGGCGAGCCGCGACGGTTTGTGCATTCCAGCGAATCACCTGTTCGGCATGGGTTCGCTCGACCAGCTTCTGCACCTTTTCCGGCTGATGCAGGCTGACAGAGATATGCTCCTGCAGATCCAACGCGACCTGAAAGACGCGCAGCAGGCGCTTGTAGTCGTTGTTCTGATTGGCCGCCAGCATATGCAACTGCTGGTAACACTGGCTAATCAGATCCACCGCTTTCTGCTGGCGGTCAAGCAGCGGCGGCAGTGCAGTTTCCGGATCGATATGCTGGGTTAACAGGCTATATTTCGCTTCGCAATAGTCCGCCAGTTGCCGGTAGAGCAAGCTGAGGGATTCACGCAGCGGCTGTTCGCGCCACAGCCAGAACCAGAACCAGTTAAACAGCCCGTACCACAAGGTGCCGAGGGTGTAGATCAGCAGCGGCTCCCACACCGGCATGTTCCCGGCGAGGCTGAGGGTAAAGATAGCGGCGATCAGCGAGGCTGGCAGCAGGCGGCCATGCAGCGCGCTGATTTCGCCCGTCACCCCCAGCAGCAGGGTTAACACTGTCATGATCACCGGCAGGGGAAGATTTTCCGCCAGCAGAAGCTGCACCGCGAGGCTACAGCCGGCAAATAGCGAGCCGCCGATAATCAGACGTTTGAAGAAGCGTTTATGCGGGGTATCGAGGCCAGCAATGTTGCAGCAGGCGGGAACCAGCGAGAAGAGAAGCCCCTGTTGCAGATGGCCGAGCAGCAGCCCAACCGCCACAGGCAGGCATAACACCAGCGTTTGTCGCAGTGCGTAGTTGATTTCGGGGTGATAAATCAGCCTGCGCCACATGGGAAAACAAAAACGGCACACCGCATAAGCGATGCGCCATTTTGCAGATTAACGCGTACCGTAGACGACGATAGTTTTACCGTGGGCAGAGATCAGGTTTTGATCTTCGAGCATTTTCAGAATGCGGCCAACCGTTTCGCGGGAGCAACCGACGATCTGACCAATCTCCTGACGGGTAATTTTAATTTGCATACCGTCCGGGTGGGTCATCGCGTCCGGCTGTTTCGCCAGGTTCAGCAGAGTCTGAGCAATACGACCGGTCACGTCGAGGAACGCCAGGTTACCGACTTTCTCCGAGGTCACCTGCAGGCGACGCGCCATCTGCGAGGAGAGGCGCATCAGAATATCCGGATTCACCTGGATAAGCTGACGGAATTTTTTGTAGGAGATCTCCGCAACTTCACAGGCGGTCTTGGCGCGAACCCAGGCGCTACGCTCCTGACCTTCTTCAAACAGGCCCAGTTCACCAATAAAATCGCCCTGGTTGAGGTAAGAGAGGATCATCTCTTTACCCTCTTCATCCTTGATGAGCACTGCCACTGAGCCTTTAACGATGTAATACAGCGTTTCCGCTTTTTCACCCTGGTGAATCAGCGTGCTCTTCGACGGGTACTTATGAATATGGCAATGAGACAAGAACCATTCGAGAGTCGGGTCTGTTTGCGGTTTGCCAAGCACCATGCGCGATTATCCTCTGTTATAAGCTGGCTCCAGAAACGGCGTGAATCATTCAGCTTCTGGGGTTGCAATCAAAGCTTCCCAAATCCCGGGAAGTGGACCGTCAGCGACATCTGCGGTCTCTAATGTATGATATCCCTTGCGTACATTCGTAACGTCAATGTTTCTCTGTAGCATGTAGACTGTTTTAGCATAGCTTTTGGCGCCTGTCTCCTGGTGTCTCGCTTCAGCATGACGCAGGTCGCCTTCCGTTGCGCGTTTTGTTATGTACGCGTAATCTGTGAAAAAATTTGCCATACCGGAGTGATGAACATGCAGGCACGAGTGAAATGGGTTGAAGGGTTAACGTTCCTTGGTGAGTCCGCTTCCGGCCACCAAATCCTGATGGATGGCAACTCCGGGGATAAAGCTCCCAGCCCGATGGAGATGGTCTTAATGGCCGCTGGCGGTTGCAGCGCTATCGACGTGGTGTCGATCCTGCAAAAAGGGCGTCATGACGTGACCGACTGCGAAGTGAAGCTGACCTCCGAGCGCCGGGAAGAAGCGCCGCGCTACTTTACCCATATCAACCTGCACTTCATTGTTACTGGCAAAGCACTGAAAGAGGCCGCTGTCTCCCGCGCGGTCGATCTCTCAGCTGAGAAGTACTGCTCCGTGGCGCTGATGCTGGAAAAGGCGGTCAAGATTACCCACTCCTTTGAGGTGATCGAGGCCTGATAAGCCTGCCCGGCGGCGCTTCCCGCCGGGTTATTTAATCTTTTTGCCTTCCATCAGCCGCTGCACCAGCGGCGTCATAATCAGCTCCATCGCCAGCCCCATTTTGCCGCCTGGCACCACCAGCGTATCCATATGTGAGATAAACGATCCCTGCAACATTGCCAGCAGCCACGGATAATCGATCCCCTCCAGATTGCGGAAATGAATGACGACAAAGCTTTCATCAAGAGAAGGAATGCCTTTGGCGGCGAAGGGGTTTGAGGTATCGACAGTGGGAACGCGCTGGAAGTTGAGATGGGTGCGGGAAAACTGCGGCGTGATGTAGTTGATGTAATCTTCCATTGAGCGCACCACCGAATCCATCACCGCTTCCCGGGAGTGACCGCGCTCGCTGGTGTCGCGGATCATCTTCTGGATCCACTCCAGGTTAACGATAGGCACCACGCCCACCAGCAGATCAACGTGGCGCGCCACATCATGCTGCGGCGTCACCACTCCGCCGTGCAGCCCTTCGTAGAACAACACATCCGTTGGCTCCGGCAGCGGCTGCCAGGGGGTAAAAGTTCCCGGTACCTGATTCCACGGCACGGCTTCATCATAAGTGTGGAGATATTTTCGCGCCTGGCCCTGGCCGCTCTGGCCATACTCGCTGAAGGTCTGCTCCAGCAGGCCGAAATCGTTCGCTTCCGGGCCAAAATAGCTGATATGCCGCCCGAGATCGCGGGCTTTGCGGATCGCCATATCCATTTCCGGACGGGTATAACGATGGAAGCTGTCGCCTTCCACTTCTGCCGCATGCATGTTGAGCTGGGCGAAAATCTTACGGAAGGCGAGGCTGGTGGTGGTGGTTCCCGCGCCGCTGGAGCCAGTGACGGCGATGACCGGATGTTTGGCGGACATAGCAACTCCCTGAAGAAAAGCTGTTGTTCAGTATCAAGGCCGCCCGGCGTCCGGTTATTCGTGGAACTGCCCGCGCGGCATAATATTCACCGTTTCGTGCAGTTCTGACCACACCAGAACGGCCTCGCCGCGCTGCAATTGCCGTTTTACGTCGGCGACCTTTTGTTCAAGCGAACGCTCATGTTCACCATAATCGGTGCCTTCGCGCAAGACAAAGCTCTCAATCAGATTGTCGAGTGTGCCGGCGTCGAGTTCTTGCCACGGAATAATCATGATGCTCCCAGATAAGCGGATAACCAGTCCGGAATGCGCGTTTCAAGCCACATCTCCGGGCGACGCAGCGTGCCGCCGACAAAGCCGACGTGCCCGCCATGTTCCGTCAGTTGATACTCAATATTAGCGGGTAATTGCGCAAGATCGGGGATGACGTGATGATCCATAAACGGATCATCCTTGGCGTGAATGATAAGCGTCGGTTTACGAATCTGCGGCAGCAGCGGCATGGCGCTACAGCGGCGATAGTAATCAAGTGCATCGTCGAAGCCGTGGATTTTCGAGGTGATCACATCATCGAAATCGCGGATGCGCCGCATTTTACGCAGCACCTCCATGGTCGTCGGTAGCGAGCCGGGATAAGCACGTAGTTTCCGCGCGGCATTGGCCTTCAGCAGGTTGAGCAAATAACGCTGATAGACGCGCGTGAAGCCCTTATCCATATGATAACTGCACGCTTCCAGCACCAGCGGGGCCGAGACAATCACCGCCGCATCCACCGGCAGATCATCATCCGCTTTCGCCAGCAGGCAGCCGAGCATATTTCCGCCGAGCGAATATCCCACCGCCGCGGTCGGCGCCTCGCCAAGCTCCTGACGCAGCCAGGTGAGAAACCAGGTGCCGTCCTCTGTTTCGCCGGAGTGATAGATGCGGTTCAGGCGATTAGGAATGCCGCTACAGCCGCGAAAATGCATCACCACGCCCAGCCAGCCGCGCTGTTTCGCCGCATTGATCAGGCCGTGCGCATAGGGGCTGTGCAGGCTCCCCTCCAGGCCATGAAACACCACCAGCCGCGGTTTATGCCGCGCCTGGTTCGGCTCTTCGCTCCACGCGAGATCGACAAAATCCCCGTCCGGCAGTTCAAGGCGCTGCCACCAGGGTTCAAACGCGACACGACGGCGAATAAGACGCGGCAGCATGGTCTGAAGATGTGGGTTGCTTGCGCCACGCATCGGTTGGAAGCCATGCGTATCATCTTTCAAAACCGCAAGTTGTGAAGGTGTAGTGTCTGTCATAGCACAAGAAAATAGATAAAAAGTGGGACAACTATAAACGCACGCGAGGCCCCCGTTTACTCATTTAACGGGAAATCAGCTAGCTTTGCTTCAATCAGCCAGCAGGTTGCGCGAAAAGAGGTGGATATCGACATCCGCTTTACGTCGCCACAAGCGCGCTTTTCGCGCGCCGGTCGCCACGCTCTCGCCGGTCTCTTCAAACATGCCGGAGGCTTCAAAACGGCGGATCAGGCTTTTGCGCTGGATCGGCTGGCCGAGAATGATCTCCGTCGCTTCCTGCAACTGGCTCTGGGTAAAGGTCTCAGGCAAACAGTAAACGGGCAGTAACGAATACATCGTTTTCTGCCGAAGGCGGCGCAGCGCAGCGTGGATTATCTCGCCGTGATCGAAGGCCAGTTCGCGCTCATTAAGTTCGGCCACCGGCACCCATTTGGCATCGCTGACGCTTGTGATATGCGGCGCGCAGGCGACCCACGAAATAAGCGCATACCAGGCAACGGTCAAACTCCAGCCGCGCGGATCGCGCTCCGGGCCGGAGAAGGTATCCAGCTGTTCAAGCCACGATGGCGAGACGCCGGTTTTTTCCGTCAGCTTGCGCAGCGCCGTGGCCCGGGTGGAGCTATCCTGCGCCATATCAATAAAGCCACCGGGCAATCCCCAGCGCCCTTGTTGCGGCTGGCTGGCGCGCTCGACCAACAACACACAGAGCGTCTGCTGATGCAGGCTAAACAGCACGCTATCGACCGTCACCAGCGGCGAGGGAAAACGACTCGGATCGTAAGAATCCAGATATTCTGCTTCGCTGATCATCACTGACTCACCTCATTTCACACGCAGCAAGTTTATCAGCCTACCCTGGTGCGGCAAGCGAACTTTTATTTTATGTATTTTCAGTGTCTTATATATTCAGTATAAAAATAATCCAGACAGGGGCTTGCTTAATAGTGTCTTATGGACAATATTAAATGTGTCCAAGGGACATTAACTAATGCAGGTGAGGTGAATGATGGCGAGCAGAATCGAACTCTTTATCGATAATCAAAACGTTGAAATCGAAAACGGCGTATTTCCCGATGGTGCAGTGTGGCTGAAAGTGACGGGCGAACTGCCTGCTTTCGCCCAGCTGATGCGCATCCGTGTCGCCGCCATGCGCGATATGAATGATTTTATGCTGCTGGCGCAGCTGGTAGACGCGGTACGCCACGTTACTGATGTTGCGGTTAGCCATCTGCAGCTCGCCTGGCTGCCGTGGGCACGTCAGGATCGCCATATGGTGGCGGGCGACAGCTTCGCGCTGAAAGTCTTTGCCAACCAGCTCAACACCCTGAACTTCGATAAAGTCTTTATTCTCGATCCCCATAGCGATGCCGCCGCAGCCGCGATTAACAACTGCGTCGCCATTCCTCAGGAAACCTGCCTGCTGCAGAGCGAGACGCTGCGCCGCGCCATTGCGCAGGGCGAACTGATGCTGGTGGCTCCGGACGCGGGCGCGCTGAAAAAAATTCACAATGTGGTGAAAGCCACCGGCGCGAAAAATTACGCCATTCTTACGAAAGAGCGCGATGTTGCCAGCGGTAATCTGACCGGCTTTGCGCTGGTGGCCGGTGAGGTGGCGGGGAAAGATCTGCTGATTGTCGACGATCTCTGCGATGCGGGCGGCACCTTTATCGGCTCGGCGCAGGTTCTGCGTGAAGCAGGTGCGCGCAGCGTCAGCTTGTATGTTACGCACGGTATCTTCTCGAAAGGCGTTGAAAACCTGCTCAATAACGGAATTGACGCTATCTACACCACCACTTCGTTTACTTCGCCGACGCTGGCTTCACCGGGCGTTGAATTGATCGACATCGCCACGTTATTTCGCGCTTAAGGGGAACACACCATGAAACTGAATCCGATTCTCGCCATCGACGGCTATAAAGTGTCGCACCGCGTGCAGTATCCGCAGGGCACAACAAAGGTTTACTCCAACTTCACGCCGCGCAGCGACCGCTTTTTCCAGTCTCCGGTTGCCGACGGCAAGCTGGTCTTCTTCGGCCTGCAGGGTTTCCTGAAATGGTTTATGGTCGATCTCTTCAACGACGCCTTCTTTGCCCGCCCGGAAGAGGAGGTGGTGAATGAGTACAAAGAGGTGATGGATAGCTACCTCGGTAAGGATAGCGTGGCGGTCGATCATATCCGTGACCTGCACCGTTTAGGCTACCTGCCGCTGCACATCAAATCGCTGGATGAGGGGAGCAAAGTGCCGATGAAGGTGCCGGTGCTGACCATCACCAACACCCGCGAGGAGTTCTTCTGGCTGGTCAACTATCTGGAAACGGTGCTCTCCGCCGAGTTGTGGAAAGCCTCGACCAACGCCACCATCGCGCACCACTACCGCAAAATTTGTGAGCAGTGGGCAGCGAAAACCTGTAGCGACCTCTCGCACCTGGATTTCCAGTGCCACGACTTCTCATTCCGCGGCATGGCGGGTCTGCACGATACCGCGCAGGCAGGCGCGGGTCACCTGCTGAGCTTTAAAGGCACCGACAGCATCCCTTCGCTGCTCTATGCCCGCGATTTCTACACCGGGGGCGAGGAGTACTTTATCGGCGCAAGCATTCCGGCGACCGAGCACAGCGTGATGTGTATGGGCGAGCATGAGCACGAAATTGAGACCTTCCGCCGCCTGATTGCCGATATCTATCCGCAGGGCTTTGTCTCTATCGTCTCCGATACCTGGGATTACTGGCGTGTGATCACTGAGTATACCCGCGAGCTGAAATCGCTGATTCTGGGACGAGAAGGACGCGTCGTTTTCCGCCCGGACAGCGGCGACCCGGTTGAGATCCTTTGCGGCACCGGCGCAGATGACGATACGCGCGCCGATCGCAGCCCGGAGGAGAAAGGTTCCGTTGAAGTGCTGTGGGAGATTTTCGGCGGCACCGTTAACGAGAAGGGTTACAAGGTGCTGGATCCGCATGTCGGCCTGATTTATGGCGACTCAATTACGCTGGCGCGCGCCAATCAAATTCTCGCGCGGCTGGAAGCCAAAGGTTTCGCCAGCTCCAACGTGGTCTTCGGCGTCGGCTCTTTTACCTACCAGTACAACACCCGTGACACCTTCGGCTTTGCGATGAAGGCGACCTGGGGCGCGGTGAATGGCGAAGGCCGGATGATCTTTAAAGAGCCGAAAACGGATAACGGCCTGAAACGCTCAGCGCGCGGTCTGTTACGGGTTGAGCGCGATGCGCAGGGCGAACTGCAACTGCACGATGAGCAAAGCTGGGAGCAGGAGCAGGGCGGGGAGCTGAAAACCCGTTTCCTTGACGGCAAGCTGTACGACACCGAGCACTTTGAGACCATTCGCCAGCGCCTGGCTAACCAGCGTTAAACCCTGAATGGCGGTACGGCTGTACCGCCATCAACTTTACCGCTTACGGCGAAGGGTGTTACTCCGCTGTAAGCATCGCCTCAAGCTGTTCCTGCGCGTCAAGCCACGCCATTTCACACTCTTCAAGTCCCGCTTTCGCCGTCGCCTGCTGTTGCAGACAGGTGGTCAGCTCCGCTTTACGGCTCTGATCGTACAGGCCGCTGTCACTAAGCTTCTCTTCCGCGTTGGCCAGTTGCGCATTGAGCTTCTCCATCTCCTTTTCCAGACGGGCGATCTCTTTACGCAGCGGCTGCGTTTGCGTGCGCAGCTCCGCTTCGCGACGCTTCTGATCTTTACGCGCCTGAGCGCTGTTGCCATTCTCTTTTGCCGCGTCCGTCGGCTGGCTCTCCTGCTTCTGCACGTCGCTCAGCCACTGCTGGTAATCATCCAGATCGCCATCGAACGGCTCCACTTTGCCATCGTGGACCAGGTAGAGATCGTCGGTGGTCGAGCGCAAAAGGTGACGGTCATGCGACACCACCACCAGCGCGCCTTCAAACTCAATCAGCGCGTCGGTGAGTGCCTGGCGCATATCGAGATCGAGGTGGTTGGTCGGTTCATCGAGCAGCAGCAGGTTTGGGCGCTGCCAGACGATCAACGCCAGCACCAGCCGCGCTTTTTCGCCGCCGGAGAAGCGCTCTGTTGCTTCGGTGACCTTATCGCCCTGGAAGCCGAAGCCGCCAAGGTAATCACGCAGCTTCTGCTCCAGCTCTTGCGGGGCCAGGCGCACCAGATGCTGCAATGGCGATTCGTCAGCGCGTAAGAATTCCAGCTGATGCTGGGCGAAGTAACCAAGTTTGATCCCCTTCGCCAGGCCGATTTCGCCGCTCTGCGCCGCCAGCTCGCCCGCCAGCAGTTTGATCAGCGTCGATTTACCGGCGCCGTTACGTCCCAGCAGACCGATGCGCGAGCCGGGCACCAGGTTGAGTTTGATGGCATTCAGAATGGTGCGATCGCCATAGCCAGCGCTCACCTTCTCCATCTTCAGGATCGGGTTGGGCAGGCTTTCCGGCGCGCGGAAGCTGAAGTGGAACGGGTTATCAACGTGCGCGGGGGCAATCAGCTCCATGCGCTCCAGCATCTTGATGCGGCTTTGTGCCTGCTTCGCTTTACTCGCTTTCGCTTTAAAGCGATCGATAAAGCTTTGCAGATGAGCAACGCGCTGCTGCTGGCCTTCATAGGTAGCCTGCTGCTGCGCAAGCCGCGTAGCGCGCTGGCGCTCAAACGAGCTGTAGTTGCCGGTGTATTCAAACATTGATTGCTGCTCAATGTGCAGGATCTTATCAACTACCGGATCGAGAAAATCGCGGTCGTGCGAGATAAGGATCAGCGTGCCCGGATAGTTCTTCAGCCACTTCTCCAGCCAGATGACGGCATCAAGATCGAGGTGGTTGGTCGGTTCATCAAGCAGCAGTAAATCGGAGCGGCAAATCAGCGCCTGCGCGAGGTTTAAACGCATACGCCAGCCACCGGAGAAGGCGCTGACCGGGCGGTCGAGCTGCTCGTTGGAGAAGCCTAAACCGTGCAGCAGGCTGGCAGCGCGGGATCGCACCGTCCAGGCATCGATAGCGTCGAGCTTGCCGTGTACCGTGGCGATGGCATTGCCGTCGTTGCGCTCGTTGGCAGCATTAAGCGCCGCTTCCAGCTGGCGATATTCACGATCGCCGTCTATCACATAATCTATCGCCGCTTCGTCCAGCGCCGGTGTTTCCTGGTTGACCCACGCCAACTGCCAGGTGCCAGGGAAAGTGGCACTGCCGCCATCAGCGCTTATCTCGTTTTTCAACAGCGCGAGCAGGGTCGATTTGCCGCAGCCGTTTTTACCCACCAGGCCCACTTTCTGGCCCGGATTGATGGTGGCTGTGGCGTTGTCCAACAGGACACGCACGCCGCGACGAATTTGTAACGAGGAGAAAACAATCATAAGACGCCGTATGTTCAGACTATGTTAATTTGTCTTTATGGTAATGTAAGGCCACGGCGAAATGCCGCACCGGGGCCGCAATGTTAGCCCAAAATGAAGACGATAGACAAAAGCATTCTGGCCACGCCGCAGGGCGCTGGTTTGCAGAGAAGAGAGAATTTATACCCGGGAGGGGAGTGATGTCGTAGACAGCAAAAGTGTTGCTGATCTATGCCCATCCGGAATCACAGGACTCGGTGGCGAACCGGGTTTTGCTTAAGCCGGCCACGCAACTGGAGAATGTAACGGTGCACGATCTTTACGCCCGTTACCCCGATTTTTTTATTGATATTCCCTATGAACAGGCGTTATTGCGCGAGCATGACGTTATCGTTTTTCAACATCCCCTTTATACCTACAGTTGTCCGGCACTGCTGAAAGAGTGGCTCGATCGTGTGTTGAGCCGCGGCTTTGCCAGCGGAGCAGGCGGGAATGAACTGGCGGGAAAGTACTGGCGTAGCGTGATCACTACCGGTGAGCCGGAGGCGGCTTATCGCCATGATGGTCTCAACCGCTACTCCCTCAACGATGTTTTACGCCCCTTTGAGTTGACCGCCGCGATGTGTCGCATGCACTGGCTCAGCCCAATTATCATCTACTGGGCACGTCGGCAGACGCCGCAGGAGCTGGCGCACCACGCCAAAGCCTACGGTGACTGGCTGGCTTCGCCGCTGCCGCCGGGAGGCCGTTAATGGAAGGTTCCGCACTCTTACTGGCCGGCGTGCTATTCCTCTTCGCGGCGGTAGTCGCTGTGCCGCTGGCCGCACGTTTGGGAATTGGCGCCGTGCTCGGCTACCTGTTAGCGGGTATCGCCATTGGCCCATGGGGACTCGGGTTTATCAGCGATGTTGATGAGATCCTCCACTTTTCAGAGCTGGGCGTGGTGTTCCTGATGTTCATCATTGGGCTAGAACTTAACCCCTCGAAATTGTGGGAGCTGCGTCGCTCTATTTTTGGTGTCGGTGCAGCCCAGGTGCTGTTAAGTGCGGCGATCCTCGCAGGCCTGTTAATGCTGACGCAATTCTCCTGGCAGGCGGCGTTAATTGGCGGTATTGGTCTTGCAATGTCATCCACCGCGATGGCGCTGCAACTGATGCGCGACAAAGGGATGAACCGCAGCGAGTCCGGCCAGCTTGGTTTTTCGGTGCTGCTGTTCCAGGATCTGGCGGTGATCCCGGCGCTGGCGCTGGTACCGCTACTGGCGGGCAACGGCGACGATCATCTCGACTGGATGAAGGTGGGCATGAAGGTGCTGGCCTTTGCCGGAATGCTGATTGGCGGGCGTTACCTGCTGCGCCCGGTGTTTCGTTTTATCGCCGCTTCCGGCGTGCGCGAGGTTTTTACCGCCGCGACGCTGCTACTGGTGCTCGGGTCGGCGCTGTTTATGGATGCCCTCGGCCTGTCGATGGCGCTAGGCACCTTTATCGCCGGCATTCTGCTGGCGGAGAGCGAATACCGTCACGAGCTTGAGATTGCCATTGAGCCGTTTAAAGGGCTGCTGTTGGGGCTGTTCTTTATTTCGGTGGGCATGGCGCTGAACCTCGGCGTGCTCTATACCCATCTATTGTGGGTCGTGATGAGCGTTGCGGTGCTGGTGGCCGTAAAATCGCTGGTGCTGTACGGGCTGGCGCGCATTTACGGTTTGCGTAGCTCAGAGCGAATGCAGTTTGCCGGGGTATTGAGCCAGGGCGGCGAGTTTGCTTTTGTGCTCTTCTCCACCGCCTCCTCGCAGCGGCTGTTTAAAGACGATCAGATGGCGCTGCTGCTGGTAACCGTCACGCTGTCGATGATGACTACGCCGCTGCTGATGCGCGCCATTGATAAGCTGCTCTCCCGGCGCTTCAACAAGCCGGAGGATGAAGATGAAGCGCCGTGGGTTGATGATGATAAGCCGCAGGTGATTGTCGTTGGCTTTGGTCGCTTCGGACAAGTGATTGGCCGCCTGCTGATGGCGAACGAAATGCGCATCACCGTGCTGGAGCGCGATATCAGCGCCGTAAACCTGATGCGTAAATATGGCTATAAAGTCTATTACGGTGATGCGACGCAGCTGGAGCTATTGCGTTCGGCAGGGGCGGAGGCCGCACAATCGATCGTCATTACCTGTAACGATCCGGTCGATACCATGAAGCTGGTGGAGCTTTGCCAGCAGCACTTCCCCCATCTGGCGATTCTGGCGCGGGCGCGGGGACGTGTCGAAGCGCATGAACTGTTGCAGGCGGGCGTGACGCAGTTCTCGCGCGAAACCTTCTCCAGTGCGCTGGAGTTGGGGCGTAAGGCACTAATTTCGCTGGGTATGCATCCGCATCAGGCTCAGCGGGCGCAGTTGCACTTCAGACGGCTCGATATGCGCATGCTGCGTGAGCTGATGCCGGTGCATACCGATACGGTACAAATTTCCCGCGTACGTGAAGCGCGCCGCGAGTTGGAAGAAATTTTCCAGCGTGAGATGCAGCAAGAGCGGCGTCAACTCGATGGCTGGGATGAGTTTGAATAAGGGGAGTCGAATGGCTGTTCGTAAACGTTTTATCGCTGGCGCGACCTGTCCATCGTGCCAGGCGAAAGACTCAATGGCGATGTGGCGCGAAAATAACGTCGATATTGTTGAGTGTGTTAAGTGTGGGCATCAGATGCGCGAAGCGGATAAAGAAGCGCGCGATCATGTTCGCAAAGATGAGCAAGTTATCGGGATTTTTCATCCGGACTAGCGATATCAGGCAGGATTTTTTAAGCTTAAGGGTACACGGGTGCAGAATTCCGTTACAATCTGCGCCAGTAATTTTCCCACGCTCAGGAGATATCATGAAAGTAGCAAAAGACCTGGTGGTCAGCCTGGCCTATCAGGTACGTACAGAAGACGGTGTATTGGTTGATGAGTCTCCGGTGAGTGCACCGCTGGACTACCTGCACGGTCACGGCTCCCTGATCTCCGGTCTGGAAAACGCGCTGGACGGTCATGAAGTCGGCGACAAATTCGATGTGGCTGTTGGCGCGAACGACGCTTACGGTCAGTATGACGAGAACCTGGTGCAGCGCGTACCGAAAGACGTCTTCATGGGCGTTGACGAACTGCAGGTTGGCATGCGCTTCCTGGCTGAAACTGACCAGGGCCCGGTGCCGGTTGAGATCACCGAAGTGGAAGATGACCACGTAGTGGTTGATGGTAACCACATGCTGGCGGGTCAGAACCTGAAGTTCAACGTCGAAGTTGTCGCGATTCGCGAAGCAACCGAAGAAGAGCTGGCGCACGGCCACGTTCATGGCCCGCATGGTCACGATCATGACCACGACCACGGTCACGACGGCTGCTGCGGCGGTCACGGCCACGATCACGACCATGGTCACGATCACGGCGGTAAAGGTGGTTGCGGTAACGGCGGTTGCGGCTGCCATTAATCATACCCGTCGTCTTTCGCGCCGCAGGTGCGTTGGCTAAGGTATCGAGCAGCCCGGTAAGCGTCAGCCGACCGGGCACAAAAAGCGGGGAGACCCGCTTTTTTTACGTCTTAATAATGGGGCGGCGGTGTCTCTTCCGACGGGGACGCCAGATGTGAAGGCTGGCTGGCTTTCACTTTCTCCACCAGCAAACGCAGATGTTCGCGCAGCTTCGCCATTTCCAGCTCATGAGCCACCACCGTCTGGTTTAGCTCTTCAATGGTCATCTCCTGAAAAGCCAGTCGACTCTCCAGTTCAGCCAGTCGCGCTTCTATCGATAACTCTTGCATCTTTTCACCTCCGGGTAATATCCGGGTCGATTGGGGTAATCGGGCGGATTTTACTTAACTTTGCGCGAAGGTACAGCCTTCATGCAGAAACTTATTTAAACAAAAATAGTCACAGATCGGGTGAATTCGGGCAGAGTCCTTATGTTGATTTCCGCCGCAACACTTTATAGTACGCTTCTTACTTTATGTTTAACCCTGGGGCGAGATGCCCCGGTCCCTGGAGAAATGGATGAAATCACTGTTTAAAGTCACGCTGCTGGCGACCACCATGGCTGTAGCCCTTCATGCACCGCTCACCTTAGCTGCTGATGCCGCAACCAAAGACAAAACTGCTGCAACTGACAGCAAATCGGCATTCAAAAACGACGACCAGAAATCAGCTTACGCGCTGGGCGCCTCACTGGGCCGTTACATGGAAAACTCCCTGAAAGAGCAGGAAAAGCTGGGAATCAAACTGGATAAAGACCAGCTGATCGCCGGCGTTCAGGACGCTTTTGCTGATAAGAGCAAGCTGAGTGACCAGGAGATCGAGCAGACTCTGCAGGCGTTTGAAACTCGCGTGAAAACTGCCGCTCAGGATCGCATGGAAAAAGACGCGACTGAAAACGAAACCAAAGGTAAAGCCTTCCGTGACGCCTTCGCAAAAGAGAAGGGCGTGAAAACCTCCAGCACCGGTCTGCTCTACAAAGTAGAGAAAGCGGGTACCGGCGATGCGCCGAAAGATAGCGACACTGTGGTTGTAAACTACAAAGGTACGCTGATTGACGGTAAAGAGTTCGACAACTCTTACACCCGTGGCGAACCGCTCTCCTTCCGTCTTGATGGTGTCATCCCGGGCTGGACCGAAGGCCTGAAAAACATCAAGAAAGGCGGCAAAATCAAGCTGGTGATCCCGCCGGCTCTGGCTTACGGTAAAACCGGCGTACCGGGTATTCCGGCAAACTCCACGCTGGTGTTCGACGTTGAGCTGCTGGATATCAAACCGGCACCGAAAGCGGACGCAGCAGCGCCGGAAGCGGCTCCAGCCGCAGGCGATAAAGCGGATGATGCAAAAGACGCACCCGCTGCGAAGAAGTAAAAGTGTGAAACGCGCCGCCTCAGAGCGGCGTTTTTTTTGCATCGCGGATATAATTCTGGAAAGCATAACCTACGATGTATTAATTTATATCCCCCTGCAAATACTGAGCCTGCCCTGAAAACTTAACGACAGGCTCCTGAAAAGGAGTGTTTTTTTTCATGTCCAGGTCGCTATTAACCAACGAAACCAGTGAGCTTGACCTCCTGGATCAACGTCCTTTCGATCAGACCGACTTCGATATCCTCAAATCCTACGAAGCGGTAGTGGACGGGTTAGCGATGCTCATTGGTTCGCACTGCGAAATCGTGTTGCACTCTTTACAGGATCTCAAATGCTCGGCCATCCGCATCGCTAACGGCGAGCATACCGGGCGTAAAATCGGCTCGCCGATTACCGATCTCGCGCTGCGTATGCTGCACGATATGACCGGTGCTGACAGCAGCGTGTCGAAGTGCTACTTCACTCGTGCGAAAAGCGGCGTACTGATGAAGTCGGTGACGATTGCTATCCGCAACCGCGATCACCGGGTGATTGGTCTGCTCTGCATCAACATGAATCTGGACGTCCCCTTCTCGCAGATCATGAGTACTTTTGTTCCACCGGAAACACCGGATGTTGGCTCCTCGGTTAACTTCGCCTCGTCTGTTGAAGACCTGGTGATGCAAACTCTCGAGTTCACCATTGAAGAGGTGAACGCCGACCGCAACGTCTCTAACAACGCCAAAAATCGCCAGATCGTCCTGAACCTCTACGAGAAGGGCATCTTTGATATCAAAGACGCCATTAATCAGGTGGCCGACCGCCTGAATATCTCCAAGCACACGGTCTACCTCTACATTCGCCAGTTCAAAAGCGGCGATTTCTCAGGGCAAGGGCATTAATGCGTTTTGCGTTGATGGTGACCGGCCCGGCCTATGGCACGCAGCAGGCAAGCAGCGCGTATCAGTTCGCGCTTGCCCTACTGGAAGCGGGACATACGCTTGCGAGCGTCTTTTTCTACCGGGAAGGGGTGAGTAACGCGAACGCGTTGACTGCGCCCGCCAGCGATGAGTTTGATCTTGTGCGCGCCTGGCAGCGTTTGCATGCTGAGCAGCAGGTTGAGTTGCACATCTGCGTGGCCGCGGCGCTGCGCCGTGGCGTGGTTGATGAGAGCGAGGCCGCACGGCTGGAGTTAACGGGCGCTAATCTGCAGGCGGGTTTTTCACTTACCGGTCTGGGCGCGCTGGCGGAAGCGGCGCTGACCTGTGACAGAGTGGTGCAGTTCTGATGAAGCGAATCGCCTTTGTTTTCTCCTCTGCACCGCACGGCTCCTCTGCCGGTCGTGAAGGGCTGGACGCGGTACTGGCCACCTCCGCCTTAACAGAAGAGATTGGCCTCTTTTTTATCGGCGATGGCGTGCTGCAACTGTTGGCAAACCAGCAGCCGGGCAAGATCCTGGCGCGCGACTATATCGCGACTTTTAAAGTATTGCCGCTGTACGATGTTGAAGAGGTCTGGCTCTGCGCCGCTTCTCTGCGTGAAAGGGGCCTGGACGAGAATGCGGCGTTTGTCTTACCTGCTCAGCGTCTGGAGCCGGACGCGCTGCGTGAGCAGCTTGAGCAGTACACCGTCGTGCTCAATTTTTGAGGCCTTTATGCTGCTGACTCTATCCCGCTCACCCTGGCACTGCGATATGACGGCGCTGCTGCGCGTTCTGCGCCCCGGTGACGATCTGTTACTGCTCTCTGACGGTGTGCTGGCCGCCCTTAACGGTTCACCGTTCGTTGAATTACTGCTTAATGCCCCCATAACTCTGCATGTGCTGAAAGACGATGTTGACGCGCGTGGTCTCTCTGCTCAAATTTCGAGCAGCGCCGTCAGCGTTAGCTATACTGATTTCGTTAGCCTGGCGGTGAAAAACGCCGTTCAGCTGAATTGGTAATGCAGGGATCGCTGTATATTTCTTGACACCTTTTAAGCACAGCCATAAAATTCTGCGTCCTCATATTATATGAGGCCGTTTTATTACGTGTTTACGAAGCAAAAGCTAAAACCAGGAGCTATTTAATGGCAACAGTTAACCAGCTGGTACGCAAACCACGCGCCCGCAAAGTTGCGAAAAGCAACGTGCCGGCGCTGGAAGCATGCCCGCAAAAACGTGGCGTATGTACTCGTGTATATACCACCACCCCTAAAAAACCGAACTCCGCACTGCGTAAAGTTTGCCGTGTTCGTTTAACCAACGGTTTCGAAGTGACTTCCTACATTGGTGGTGAAGGTCACAACCTGCAGGAGCACTCCGTGATCCTGATCCGTGGCGGTCGTGTTAAAGACCTTCCGGGTGTTCGTTACCATACCGTTCGTGGCGCGCTTGACTGCTCTGGTGTTAAAGACCGTAAGCAATCTCGCTCCAAGTACGGCGTGAAACGTCCTAAGGCTTAATGGTTCTCCGTTAAGTAAGGCCAAACTGTTTTAACTTAATGTCACACTAAACTCTTAGAGTTTTGGACAATCCTGAATTAACAACGGAGTATTTCCATGCCACGTCGTCGTGTTATTGGTCAGCGTAAAATTCTGCCGGATCCTAAGTTCGGATCAGAACTGCTGGCTAAATTTGTAAATATCCTGATGGTAGACGGTAAAAAATCTACTGCAGAAGCAATCGTATACAGCGCGCTGGAGACCCTGGCTCAGCGCTCTGGTAAAAATGAACTGGAAGCTTTCGAAGTAGCTCTCGAAAACGTGCGCCCGACTGTCGAAGTTAAGTCTCGCCGCGTTGGTGGTTCTACTTATCAGGTTCCGGTTGAAGTTCGTCCGGTTCGTCGTAATGCTCTGGCAATGCGTTGGATCGTTGAAGCTGCTCGTAAACGCGGTGATAAATCCATGGCTCTGCGCCTGGCGAACGAACTTTCCGATGCTGCAGACAACAAAGGTACTGCAGTTAAGAAACGTGAAGACGTTCACCGTATGGCCGAAGCCAACAAGGCGTTCGCACACTACCGTTGGTAATCCCTTCGGAGTTCTAGTCAACTGGCGGGCGCTTCAAGTAAGTCGCCCGCCGTTTGGCAACTTAATTCTGAACGCCTAAAAGACACAAACGAGGAATCAAATGGCTCGTACAACACCCATCGCACGCTACCGCAACATTGGTATCAGTGCGCACATCGACGCCGGTAAAACCACCACTACCGAACGTATTCTGTTCTACACCGGTGTAAACCACAAAATCGGTGAAGTTCACGACGGCGCCGCAACCATGGACTGGATGGAGCAGGAGCAGGAGCGTGGTATCACCATCACCTCTGCAGCGACTACTGCATTCTGGTCTGGTATGGCGAAGCAGTATGAACCGCATCGCGTAAACATCATCGACACCCCGGGGCACGTTGACTTCACCATCGAAGTAGAACGTTCCATGCGTGTACTGGATGGTGCGGTAATGGTTTACTGTGCCGTTGGTGGTGTTCAGCCACAGTCTGAAACCGTATGGCGTCAGGCTAACAAATATAAAGTTCCGCGCATCGCGTTCGTTAACAAAATGGACCGCATGGGCGCTAACTTCCTGAAAGTTGTTGATCAGATCAAAACCCGTCTGGGCGCGAACCCGGTTCCGCTGCAGCTGGCAATTGGCGCTGAAGAAGGTTTCACCGGTGTTGTTGACCTGGTGAAAATGAAAGCGATCAACTGGAACGATGCTGACCAGGGCGTTACCTTCGTTTACGAAGATATCCCGGCTGAGATGCAGGACCTGGCTGACGAATGGCACCAGAACCTGATCGAATCTGCGGCAGAAGCTTCAGAAGAGCTGATGGAGAAATACCTGGGTGGTGAAGACCTGACTGAAGAAGAGATCAAAACTGCTCTTCGTCAGCGCGTTCTGAACAACGAAATCATCCTGGTAACCTGTGGTTCTGCGTTTAAGAACAAAGGCGTTCAGGCGATGCTGGATGCGGTAATTGATTACCTGCCGTCCCCGACTGACGTTCCTGCGATCAACGGTATGCTGGACGATGGTAAAGATACCCCGGCCGAGCGTCACGCAAGCGACGAAGAGCCGTTCTCTGCACTGGCGTTCAAAATCGCAACTGACCCGTTCGTAGGTAACCTGACCTTCTTCCGCGTTTACTCCGGTGTGGTTAACTCTGGTGATACCGTACTGAACTCCGTGAAATCTGCACGTGAGCGTTTCGGTCGTATCGTGCAGATGCACGCTAACAAACGTGAAGAGATCAAAGAAGTTCGCGCGGGCGATATCGCTGCAGCGATCGGTCTGAAAGACGTGATCACCGGTGACACCCTGTGTGATCCGGATAACCCGATCATTCTGGAGCGTATGGAATTCCCGGAGCCGGTAATCTCCATCGCTGTAGAACCGAAAACCAAAGCTGACCAGGAAAAAATGGGTCTGGCTCTGGGCCGTCTGGCTAAAGAAGACCCGTCTTTCCGCGTATGGACTGACGAAGAATCTAACCAGACCATCATCGCTGGTATGGGCGAACTGCACCTCGACATCATCGTTGACCGTATGAAGCGTGAGTTCAACGTTGAAGCTAACGTGGGTAAACCTCAGGTTGCTTACCGCGAAGCGATTCGCGCGAAAGTTACCGATATCGAAGGTAAACACGCTAAGCAGTCTGGTGGTCGCGGTCAGTACGGTCATGTTGTTATCGACATGTACCCGCTGGAGCCGGGCTCTAACCCGAAAGGTTACGAGTTCATCAACGACATCAAAGGTGGTGTAATTCCTGGCGAATACATCCCTGCCGTTGATAAAGGCATCCAGGAGCAGCTGAAGTCTGGTCCGCTGGCTGGTTACCCGGTAGTTGATCTGGGCGTGCGTCTGCACTTCGGTTCTTACCACGACGTTGACTCCTCTGAACTGGCGTTTAAACTGGCTGCGTCTATTGCCTTTAAAGATGGCTTTAAGAAAGCGAAACCAGTTCTGCTTGAGCCGATCATGAAGGTTGAAGTAGAGACTCCGGAAGAGAACACCGGTGACGTTATCGGTGACTTGAGCCGTCGTCGCGGCATGCTGCGCGGTCAGGAATCTGAAGTTACTGGCGTTAAGATCCACGCTGAAGTTCCGCTGTCTGAAATGTTCGGATATGCAACTCAGCTGCGTTCTCTGACCAAAGGTCGTGCATCATATACCATGGAATTCCTGAAGTATGATGATGCGCCGAACAACGTTGCTCAGGCCGTAATTGAAGCCCGTGGTAAATAAGCCGCAGGGTTAAAACCAAAGTCCCGTGCTCTCTCCATTGAGGGAGAGCACTATAGTAAGGAATAAAGCCGTGTCTAAAGAAAAATTTGAACGTACAAAACCGCACGTCAACGTCGGCACAATCGGCCACGTTGACCATGGTAAAACTACTCTGACCGCTGCAATCACTACCGTACTGGCTAAGACCTACGGCGGTGCTGCTCGCGCA
>NZ_JACVUL010000025.1:0-88571 GCF_016516575.1 Kosakonia sp. S57
CGAAGCGCCATCAGGCATGTGCCGCACCGAACTCAATTGCCGGATGGCGGCGATGCCTTATCCGGCCTACATATCGTGACGTCGATGGGTTTTGTAGGCCTGATAAGCGAAGCGCCATCAGGATGTACCGCACCGAACTCAATTGCCGGATGGCGGCGTTGCCTTATCCGGCCTACAGACCCTGATGCCAATGGGTTTGTAGGCCTGATAAGCGAAGCGCCATCAGGCACATTCCATTTGGGTCTAATGTCGGTCGCGTTTATCGGCCCGTTTTGCCAGCCAGTCACCGACGACCTGCACAATCTGCACCAGAATAATCAGCGCCACGACGGTGACGATCATCACCTGGGTTTCATACCGGTAATAGCCGAAACGGATCGCAAGATCGCCGACCCCGCCACCGCCGACTATCCCCGCCATTGCCGAATAGCCAATCAGGCTGACCAGCGTAATGGTTAAGCCGCGCAGCAGCCCGGCGCTCGCTTCTGGCAGCAGCACGGTGCAGATAATGCGTAGCGGGCTGGCACCAAAGGCTTCCGCCGCCTCAATAATCCCCTTGTCTACTTCGCGCAGCGCGCTGTCCACCAACCGCGCATAAAAGGCGATAGCCGCCACCGATAATGGCACCGACGCCGCGATAGGCCCAATCGTGTTGCCGAGCAGCCACTGCGTCAGCGGCAGGAGCAGCACCAGCAGGATGACAAACGGCACCGAGCGGATGATGTTCACCAGAATCGAGCTCAACAGGTAGACGGCGCGGTTTTGCCAGAACAGATGCCTGTCGGTGACGAAAATCAGGAAACCGAGCGGCAGGCCGCCGACAATCGCCAGCACCGTTGAGATGCTGAGCATCTGGAATGTTTCGCCAAAGGCGAGGCTCAAATCAGCCAGTAAATCATCCACGGATCACCTCCACCTGCGCCGTCCGGCTGTGAATGTACGCCACGGCATCGCTGACTGCCTGCGGGTTCTGCGCCGTCAGCTGCACCACTAAAATGCCCAACGCACGCTCGCCGATATACTCGATTTTGCCGTGCAGAATATTGACCGCCACGCCGAATTTTACCGCCGCGTCCGAAAGCACCGGCTGCTCGGCGGAGTCGCCGATAAACAGCACCTTCAGCAGCTGACCGGGAAGATGTTCATGCAGACGCGCGGGCAGCGTCAGGTTGAGAGTGTGCGACACCAGTTGCTGCGTAAACGGGTGCTGCGGATGGGCAAAAATATCGAACACCTCGCCCTCTTCCACCACTTTGCCCGCCGACATCACCGCCACGCGATCGCAGATGGTTTTGATGACATTCATCTCATGGGTGATCAGTACAATGGTGATCCCCATCTGCGCGTTAATCTCTTTAAGCAGCGCCAGAATGGTGGCAGAAGTTTCCAGATCCAGCGCGGAAGTCGGCTCATCGCAGAGCAGTACGTCCGGGTGGTTAGCGATAGCGCGCGCAATGCCGACACGCTGCTTCTGCCCGCCGCTAAGCTGCACCGGGTAGCGATTCGCTTTATCGCTTAAGCCTACCAGTGCGAGGATCTCCGCCACGCGTGGCGCAATTTTACTCCGCTCCCACCCCGCAGCCTTCAGGCTGAAGGCGACGTTTTGCGCCACCGTGCGGGTGTGCATCAGGTTGAAGTGCTGGAAAATCATGCCAATGCGCTGGCGCGCCTGGCGCAGCGTCACGCCCTCTAAATCAGAAATGGTGACGCCGTTAATATTGACTCGCCCTTCGCTTGGGCGTTGCAGAGCATTAAGCGTGCGCAGCAGGGTACTTTTGCCCGCGCCGCTGGTGCCAACAATGCCGAAAATCTCTCCGGCAGCAATGCGCAGCGAAACCGCCTCGACGGCACGCGTCGCGCTGCTGCTGCCGCGCCCGGCCGGAAAATCGACGCAAACGTTATCTAGTTCAATCATGCCAACCTCAAACGGCAAAAAACAAAAGGCAGGCCGCAGCCTGCCCGATCACGCATCCGCTGTTATTGTTTATCCGCGCTCTGCATCCAGTCGGGTTTCTGGAAAGCGGCAAAGATATTTTTCGGATCGTCGATCACCGCGCGGTAAGCCGGGGATTTCACCGCCGTCACGATATCTTTCGCGAAGGGCTTGTCGGCATCTTCACTGCGCACAGCAATGATGTTTTTCAGGTTCTCGTCGAGCTTCTCCTGCTTGATCGCCGAAGCGAGATCCATCCCGGCGGCGACCGCAAAGTTGCCGTTTACCAGCGAGGCGGTGACGCCATCAAGCGTACGCGGCAACTGCGCGGCTTCCAGCGGTTTAAACACCAGCCCTTTCGGGTTGCTGGCGATATCGCGCTCGGAGGCTTTGGTCGGATCGATAGCGTCTTTGATGGTAATCAGCCCCAGCGATTGCAGGAAGCGCAGCCCGCGCGCCAGGTTAGTGGGATCGTTTGAGAGGGTGATGATGTCGCCCTTCTTCAGCTCATCGAGGCTTTTGATTTTGTGAGAGTAAAAGCCCATCCCGGCGGTCGGCACGGCGATCAGCTTGCTGAGCTTGAGGCCTTTATCGGCGGTGAATTTGTCGAAATAGAGGCTGTGCTGGAAGAGGTTGGCGTCGATGCTGCCGTTAGCCAGCGCCATGTTTGGCTGCACGTAATCGCTGAATTCGCGCACCACAACTTTGTAGCCCTTCTCTTTCAGCGAAGGGGCAATCGCCTGTTTCACCATATCGCCATACGGACCCGGCGCGACGCCGAAAACGATGGTGTGTGGATCGCTGTTGGCCTGCGCGAAAGGCAGACCGCAAACCAGAAGTAGTGCGCCAAAAAGCGCGCGTAAACCGAGACGAGGTCCCATACATTCTCCCTGATGGTAATGATGTGCTGTGTGACGCGGCGTGCAGTGCGTCGCGTTCAGTGTGCGCCTTGTCGATAAGGCCGGGGAATAAGATGGCACAAAGCCAGCGCAGCGGTAATTGAAAAAAATTCAACTTGTCAGGGAGAGAGAGGAGAAATGCCGGATGGCGGCGATGCCTTATCCGGCCTACGTTGGTACATTTCCGTAGGCCTGATAAGCGAAGCGCCATCAGGCATTGGTAGCGTGCTGTGTGGCCTGCGTATCAGAGGCAGGCCGCACAGGTGTCGATTAGAAATCGTAACGCAGACGAACCAGGTTCATATCGCCCAGGTTGTCGGTGCTGGAGGTAAATACGTGTTCGTAATCAACACGGAAACCATAATCCAGCTGCACGGTTACACCCACGCCATTATCGATACGCTGATAATTACGGCCGTTGGCGAACTCCAGACGGTCACCCATCACGTACGGCTGAATGTATTTCACCGCGTACTGTGCGATCGGGAATTTATACCCGGCAAAGTACTCAACGCCCCACGCATCGCCCGCGAAGTAGTTATGCACATCCTTCTTCTTGGTCAGCATGAAGTTTTGATACCAGCCGCCGCCCAGGGAGAAGGTCCAGTTATCCGGGGTCCAGCTCAGCGCGGTGCCAAGGATGTTCTGATCGTAGTTTTTGCTGTCGCCGGTAGAAGGCTGACGCATATCCGCACGGGTGTAGTTCCACGCCGCGCCCCAGGTCAGATCGTCGGTCAGGTGATAATCGAGACCCAGTGAACCGCCGCTTTTACGTTTGTAACGGTTGCCGTCGGTCGCCAGGTAATCATCGCTGAACAGATAAGAAGCATAGATATCCGCGTCACCAACGGTTTTCTTATATTTCAGCATCTTGCGTGAACGATAAGAGCCGTCGTAATCGCCTTTGATGCCGTTACCCGGTGCCTGCGCCAGCATGTCGTAGTCCCAGATATCGGTTTTCGCGCCGACCACATCGTAATAAACGCTGTTCTGCTGACCGAAGGTTAACGTACCCCAGGTCTGGCTTTTCAGACCGGTGTAGAGCATACGGCGCGTGGTGTTGTGCGCGGTTTCCGCGTAGTGGTTATCCCAGTCAAACAGTTTCGGGATATCAACGCCCAGCTCGTAGTAGCTGACCCAGCTAATGTCATCGAACAGGTAGTAATCCGCTGCGAAACGGAAGCGGGAGCCGCCGTCAAAACCGTTACGTTTATAGGCGTTTTTGCCATCGTTACCGGTCATATTCTGGAACTGCGGACGAATCGAGCCGCCGACGGTGAAGTTCAGGCGGCTAAGGGGATCGCCGGCCTGCGGGTTTTGTTTCAGAACAGTAATTTCTGCTTGTGCTGTGAAAGACGCCAACGCCACTGCTGCGCCAATGGCTGTCGCCAGGGCGCTTGTTTTTATTTTCATGGTTTTTCCTTGGGGATAGATACAACTAACTGTTAATTAGCGCGCGCATCATAGCTTTTATAAGATTCTGGTGGGCGAAGTTTTTTTAATGTTTTGTGCTACTAAACAACTATCGCTTAATTGTTTACACGTTGAAATAGTGCGACACCAATTGAATTATCGGTGCCGCTTTTTCAGGCAGGATTAACCACTAAATTGACGGAACAGCGCCTTACCCTTTAACAAACGGCTACCTAACCACCCGCCGCACAGGGAGAGCAGCAGCGCCCCGCAGAGCGGCAGCGTGATCCACAGCCGCCAGTCGGGCTGCCACGGGAAATCAAACACGCGGGTTTGCAGCAGCGCCAGCGCCGTTTCCGCGCCGATGGCGGCGACCAGCCCGGAGACCAGCCCCAGCAGCGCAAACTCACACCACAAGGTGGTGCGCAGCAGCCGTTTGCCCGCTCCCAGCGTGCGGTAGACCACCAGCTCCTGGTGACGCTGACGCATACCAACCTGCACCTGCGCCAGCAGCAGTAACACGCCGCAGGCGGTAACCAGCACCACCATCACTTCCAGCGCCCGGCTCACCTGCTCCAGCACCTGGCCGACCTGTTTTAAAATCGCGCCAATATCGAGCAGGCTAATGGTCGGAAAGGCGCGGTTAAGCTGCGTTAACATGCCGTTGTTCCCCTCCAGCCGGAAGCTGGTGAGCCAGCTCTGCGGCTGCCCGTCGAGCGCACCCGGCGGGAAGATAAAAAAGAAGTTGGGCCGCAGGCTCTCCCAGTCCACCTTGCGCAGGCTGGAGATCTTTGCGCTGAACGCCTGCGTATCGCCGGTAAAAGTCACCGTGTCGCCCAGCTTCAGACCAAGCCGCTCGGCAAGCCCCTCCTCCACCGAGACTTCACCCGCTTTCGGCGGCCAGTTGCCTGCGGTCAGTGGGTTGTGATCGGGCCGCTGCTGCTGCCAGGTGAGGTTAAGTTCGCGGTTCAGCGCCTCGTCGGCGTTGCCCTCGGTAGACTGGCCGTTAATCTGCGTCATTCTCGCCCGCACAATCGGGTAGAACGCCGCCGGGATCACCTGATGCTCAGCAAGGAAGGTTTTCAGCGGCGCGATCTGCTCCGGGGCGATATTAATCAAAAAGTAGTTCGGGCTTTCGGCCGGTAACTGCTGCTGCCAGCGGTCAAGCAGGTCGCCGCGCAGCACCAGCAGCATCGCCAGCAACATAAACGAGAGGGAGAAGGCCGACAGCTGGCTCAGGGTCGACCACGGCTGGCGCAGCAGGCGATTCACCGCCAGACGCAGCGGCAGCGCTTTCAGGGTCAGGCGCTTCAGCACATTGAGCAGCAGCCAGCCGACCACGCCGCAGAGCAGTGCTAGCACTACCGCCCCCGCCAGCACTGCCCACAGCAACATGCTGCCACCCATCAGCCAGGCGAGCAGCAGCACGGTGATAATCGCTACCGCCGGAAGATAGATCTTAAGCGGCCAGACATTCGCCACCGCGTCGCGGCGCAGCACCCGCAGCGGCTGCGTCGCCAGCAGCAGACGATAGGGACGCAGCCCCACCAGCAGCGAGATCACCACGATTGCACCGATGGCCCATAGCCACGGCCAGTAGCTTGCGGGCGGCAGCGCGGCAGGCAACACCGGTTTGAGAAGGAGCATCAGCACCTTTTCAAACAGCAGCCCCAGCGCGCCGCCGGTGATCACCGCCAGCCCAAGCAGCAGCGCCCACTGGCCAACAATCAGCTTTTGCAGCTGCGCGCGACCGGCACCGAGGGTTTTCAGAATCGCCACCAGATCGTAGCGGCTGCGGCAGTAGTGGCTCATCGCCACCGCAACGGCGGCAACCGCCAGCAGCAGCGTCAGCAGCGCCGATAGCAGCAAGAACTGCTGCGAACGCTGTAAGGATTTACCCAGCGCGCCGTCATCCTGCTCCAGCCCGTACCAGCGCTGATCCGCGCCAAGCTGCGGCAGCAGCCACGTCTCATACTTCTCTAACTGCGCGGGCGTACCGGCAAACTTCACCCGCCAGCTGACGCGGCTGCCCGGCAAGACGGCGCCAGTTTTTGCCACATCAGCGCTGTTCATCAACAGGCGCGGTGCCATCTGGAAGGGGTTAAACCCAGAATCGGGCTCCTGCGTCACTTCGCCAGCGATGCGCAGCGTGGCATCGCCCACCTCAATCGTGTCGCCTGGTTTCACATTCAGCAGTGCCATCAGACGCGGAGCGAGCAGCGCCGTGCCCGGCTGCGGTTTCAGCCCGGCGGGCTGCGTTTCCAGCTCGCCATAGAGCGGATAGCGATTATCCACCGCTTTAACACTCGCCAGCTGCGGCGTGTCGCCAGCAAACGTCATGGTGCTGAAGCTCACCTGCTCACTCACTTGCAGGCCGCTTTTACGCGCCTCCTCCAGCCAGCCAGGCGGAATTTCACGCGAGCTGCGCAGGGCGCGGTCGCCGGCCATAAAATCCCGGCTCTGCTGGCTTAAGCCCTTCTCCATGCGATCGCCGATGGTGCCGAGCGCCAGCACGCAGGCCACCGCGAGGCTCAGCGCCATCCAGACAATCAGCAGCGATGGCGAGCGCCATTCGCGCCAGAACCAGCGGGCAATCATGCTTCCTCCCGCAGTTCGCCGTTGACCAGCCGCAGACGCCTGTCACAGCGCGCCGCCAGCTGCGCATCATGGGTCACCAGCAGCAGCGTGGTGCCGTAGTGTTGATTCATTGAGAAGAGCAGGTCAGCGATTTTGTCGCCCGTCTGTCGATCGAGATTGCCGGTCGGCTCATCGGCGAAGAGCACAGCCGGACGACCGTTAAAGGCGCGGGCCAGCGCCACGCGCTGTTGCTCGCCGCCCGAGAGCTGTGCCGGAAGGTGGTCGAGGCGTTTGCCCAGCCCCAACTCGTCGAGCAACGCTTTGGCGCTGCTGCGGCTTTCGCTACTCTTTTCACCGCGCAACAGCGCAGGCAGTTCCACGTTTTCCAGCGCGTTAAGGGTCGGGATCAGCATGAAGGATTGAAAAACAAACCCGACATTTTGCGCACGTAATTGCGCGCGCGCCTCTTCGTCCATCTTATGTAACGGCTTGCCGAGCAGATGCACTTCGCCGCTGCTGCCATCATCCAGCCCGGCGAGAATGGCGAGCAGCGTCGACTTCCCGGAACCGGACTCGCCAATCAGCGCGATGGTTTCAGCTGGTTTGACAACCAGCTCAACTCCGGTAAGGATTGAAAGCTCCTGCTCCCCCTGACCGACGGACTTCTTAAGATGATGAACTTCAACAATGTTTTCCGCTGGCATTTGCCCTTCCTGTTTTTGCTTTTGTTAACCTTTCGCGCCGCGGCGGCGGACACGCTATTGATTCTTGGCGACAGCCTGAGTGCGGGCTATCGGATGGCGGCAACGGCGGCCTGGCCTGCGCTGCTCAATAACAAGTGGCAGCAACAGCCTGTGGTGGTGAACGCCAGCATCAGCGGCGACACCTCGCAGCAGGGCCTGGCGCGCCTGCCCGCGCTGTTAAAAGAGCATAAACCACGCTGGGTGCTGGTCGAACTCGGCGGCAATGACGGCCTGCGCGGTTTTCCGCCGCAGCAAACGGAACAGACGCTGCGCCAGATTATCCAGACGGTAAAGAGCGCCGATGCGAAGCCGCTGCTGATGCAAATACGGCTGCCCGCCAACTACGGTCGTCGTTATACTGAGGCCTTTGGTGCCATTTACCCGAAGCTTTCCAGCGAGCTGGATGTTCCTCTGCTGCCCTTTTTTATGGAAGAAGTCTATCTGAAACCGCAGTGGATGCAGGATGATGGTATTCACCCCAATCGCGATGCCCAGCCGTTTATTGCCGACTGGATGGCCACGCGACTGGCTCCTTTAGTTAATCACGCCTCCTGAATATTCAGGCGCGTCCCCAGGTAAAGTTATGCAAAAAACGGTCTTAATAACAGGATGTTCCAGCGGTATTGGTCTGGAGAGCGCCCGCGAGCTAAAGCGTCAGGGGTTTCGCGTGCTGGCGGCCTGCCGTAAAACCGACGATGTGGCACGCATGGAGCAAGAGGGATTCACCGGCGTTTTGCTCGATCTTGATGACGCGGCGAGCGTGGATCGCGCAGCGGATGAAGTGATCGCCCTGACCGGTAACCGCCTCTATGGCCTCTTCAATAACGCCGGTTACGGCGTGTATGGCTCCCTTGACTCCATCAGCCGTGAACAGCTGGAGCAGCAGTTTTCCAGCAACTTTTTCGGCACTCATCAGCTCACGCTGCGTCTGCTTCCGGCCATGCTGCCGCACGGCGAAGGGCGCATTGTGATGACCTCATCGGTGATGGGCCTGATCTCCACGCCCGGTCGCGGTGCTTATGCCGCAAGTAAATATGCGCTGGAAGCCTGGTCCGATGCGCTGCGCATGGAGCTGCGCCACACCGGTATTAAAGTGAGCCTGATTGAGCCTGGCCCCATCCGCACGCGTTTTACCGATAACGTCAACCAGACGCAGCGCGATAAACCAGTAGAAAACCCCGGCATCGCCGCGCGCTTTACCCTCGGCCCGGAGGCGGTGGTCGCCAAAGTGCGCCATGCTTTTGAGAGTAAACATCCGAAATTGCGCTACCCCGTCACGCTGGTGACCTGGGCGGTTAGCCTGCTGAAACGTCTACTGCCAGCGAGCATGATGGATAAAATTTTGCACGGATGAGTTGAAGGCGCGTGTCGCGTCCCCATCTCATTCTTACTTGTTTAAACAGAGAAATTGCCATGTCCGTACAGAATATCGTCAATATTACCGAAGCGAACCTGCAACAGGTGCTGGAACAGTCCGTTGCGACCCCGGTGCTGTTCTATTTCTGGTCCGAGCGCAGCCAACACTGTCTGCAATTGACGCCGGTCCTGGAAACGCTGGCCGCGCAGTACAACGGGCAGTTTATTCTGGCGAAAGTGGATTGCGATGCCGAGCAGATGGTCGCTTCGCAGTTTGGCCTGCGCGCCATTCCAACGGTCTATCTCTTCCAGAACGGTCAGCCGGTCGATGGTTTCCAGGGCCCGCAGCCGGAAGAGGCGATCCGCGCCCTGCTCGACAAAGTGCTGCCGCGTGAAGAAGAACTAAAAGCGCAGCAGGCGATGGAGTTGATGCAGGCAGGCAACCACGCTGAGGCGCTGCCGCTGCTGAAAGAGGCATGGCAGCTCTCTAACCAGCAGAGCGAAATCGGCTTCCTGCTGGCGGAAACGCTGATTGTGTTAAACCGCGCCGACGAAGCGGAAGCGGTGCTGAAAGTGGTGCCGTTGCAGGATCAGGACACCCGTTACCAGGGGCTGATCGCGCAGATCGATCTGCTACGCAAAGCGGCCGACACGCCGGAAATCCAGCAGTTGCAACAGCAGGTTGCCGATAACCCGGAGGATGCGGCGCTGGCAACCCAACTGGCGTTGCAGCTGCATCAGGTCGGGCGTAACGAAGAGGCGCTGGATCTGCTGTTTAATCACCTGCGTAAAGATCTTGGCGCGGCGAACGGCGACGCGCGCAAAACGCTGCAAGAGATCCTCGCCGCGCTCGGCACCGGCGATGCGCTGGCGTCAAAATACCGCCGTCAGCTCTACTCGCTGCTTTACTGATCACCCTGCTAAATTTGGCGATCGGGCTGCTTTCGTCGCCAATTCGGGCTAAGATGGCATCAAATTAAACAGGAGGTTTTTTTGATGCCAATCGTCATTATCGTTCTTATCGTCGTCGCGCTGGTTATTGTCTTTTCCGGTGTAAAAATTGTCCCCCAGGGCTTCCAGTGGACCGTGGAACGCTTTGGCCGCTTTACCCGCACACTGCAACCGGGTCTAAGCCTTGTCGTGCCGTTTATGGATCGCATTGGTCGTAAGATCAATATGATGGAGCAGGTGCTCGACATCCCTTCCCAGGAGATCATCTCCAAAGATAACGCCAACGTCACCATTGACGCCGTCTGCTTTATTCAGGTTATCGACGCGCCGCGCGCCGCCTATGAGGTGAGCAATCTGGAGCTGGCGATCGTTAACCTGACCATGACCAACATCCGTACCGTGCTCGGCTCGATGGAGCTGGACGAGATGCTCTCCCAGCGTGACAGCATCAACACCCGCCTGCTGCACATTGTCGATGAAGCCACCAACCCGTGGGGCATCAAAGTAACGCGTATTGAGATCCGCGATGTGCGTCCGCCGGCGGAGCTGGTCTCCTCCATGAACGCGCAGATGAAAGCGGAGCGTACTAAACGTGCCTACATCCTTGAAGCCGAAGGGATCCGCCAGGCGGAGATCCTGAAAGCCGAAGGGGATAAACAGTCGCAGATCCTGAAAGCTGAAGGTGAACGTCAGTCTGCCTTCCTGCAGGCAGAAGCGCGTGAGCGTTCGGCGGAAGCGGAAGCCCGCGCCACGCAGATGGTTTCTGAGGCGATCGCCTCCGGCGATATCCAGGCGGTGAACTACTTTGTGGCGCAGAAATATACCGAAGCGCTGCAGCAGATTGGCTCAGCCAACAACAGCAAAGTGGTGATGATGCCGCTGGATGCCAGCAGCCTGCTGGGTGCCATTGGCGGTATTGCCGAGCTGGTGAAAGATAGCGCCAACGAGCGTAAAAAATGATCGCCGAACTGCTGCTTGAACATACCTACCTCGCCTGGCTGACGCTGGGTGGGCTGCTGCTCGCCGCCGAAATGCTCGGCGGCAACGGCTATCTGTTATGGAGCGGCATTGCGGCCGTCGCCACCGGTTTGCTGGCGTGGGTCATCCCGTTTAGCTGGGAGTGGCAGGGGGTGCTGTTTGCCCTGCTGACGCTGCTGGCCGCCTGGCTCTGGTGGCTGTGGTTGTCAAAACGCGTAAAACAGCAAAACCCCGCCGACGCCTCGCTCAACCTGCGCGGGCAACAGCTGCTCGGTCGCCGTTTCACGCTGGATAATGCGCTGGTCAACAGTCGCGGACATATGCGCGTGGGCGACAGCTCATGGCCGGTCTGCGCCGATACCGATCTCGCCGCCGGTACGCGCGTCGAGGTCATCGCCATTGAAGGTATTACGCTGCGTATCACTCCCGTAAGCGACTAACTTAACCCAAGGATCCCGGCTATGGGCCCGCAAAAACAGCTCGCGCTGGGCATCCTGCTCGCGCTTGGCGCCAGCGCATCCGCGCTGGCCTCTTCCGATATTGATGATTGCACATGGGGCAGCCCCGGCTGCTACCTCTCCACGCCGCCGGTTATCGCCATCCACACCGATACCCGCGACAACCTGCTGCGCCTGCTGGGCGACAGCAAAGGCCTCTATCCGCTGCGCCAGCCGATGCCAGCAGATGTTACCCGCAGCCGCAACGTCTACTTCGGTGTGCATCACGATGACGCGCCGCCTGCTGCCGCGACAGAAGCCTCAAGGCTTGCCGCCACGCTGCGCCAGCAGATGAATGCGCTGGGCGTCGCGAGCGACAACACGCTGCCGCCCGCCCTGCTGCGCCTGATTGCCGACGGCAATGACGCAGCGGTTGATGACGCGGGCAGCGACGGTGAAACCCGTTTTGTTTCACAAAATAACGAGACGCTTTCAGCCTTCTTCGCCGCCCTGCTTGAGGATAAATCCCTGACCGCGCCGCAGCGCCAGGCGCTGGCGACCGCGCGCATCGCGGCTAATGAATCTTCGCAGAGTATAGAGGCGATCAGCACCCTCTCCTTCCCGGAGAATTCAGCGGCGGCGGGTTTTCGCACCTATCTTCAGGCCGCTAACAGCTTCTATGCCGGTGATTATGCCGCCGCCGAACCGCTTTTCGCTTCGCTGACAAAGAGCACGCAGCCGTGGCTTGCCGAGACGGCAAGTTACATGCTGATGCGCAATGCGCTCAACGCCAGCAGCGAAAATGCCAACGGCGAATATGGCGATTTTGACGTTGCGAAAATTGATAAGCCCCACGCTGAGCAGGCGCGAAGCGCGGCGGAGAGTTACCTCAAGCAGTGGCCGCAAGGGCGCTATGCCGCTTCGACGCAGGGGATGCTGCGCCGCATCGACTGGTATCTTCAGCAGTGGGACAGCCTCGCGGTGCGCTATGAAAACGCGCTCTCTGCCGCCACCAGCGGCGATGCGCTGGTGACGCTGATCAATGAGAGCGACAACAAGCTGCTGAGTAAGGATGTTAGCTGGGGAGGCGATGCGTTTGTCAGCGCGCCAAACGCATCGCTGATGACCTTTATTGCCGCCCTGCGCTGGATGCGCGAATCGCCCTGCCGGGAAAATATGCCCTGTATCGATAAGGCCTGGCTTGAGAGCCATAAAGCAGAGTTCGACAACAACCAGCGTGGCGCGCTGTGGAACTACCTTCGTCTGCAACTGGCTTTCAGCTCGCAGGATTACGCCACAGTGGTCAGCGGTATCACCCCGGCAAAAGCGCTGGCGGAGCATGACGTACTCGCCTTTAGCGAACAGGTGCTGTATGGCGATGCGCTGATGGCGCAAAAAGCCTGGCCCGAGGCGCAAAGCCACTGGCTGCGCCTGCTCGATTTAAGCCGTGACGTCGAACAACAGCAGTTGTTACAGGCCAAACTGGCGGCCACGCTGGTGGCGAGTGAGAAGGTCGATGAGATCTTCGCAGCGAAGAGCCGGGTCACTAACCTGCGCTTTCGCTCGCTGGTGCTGAAAACCAAGGCCTCGCGCCCGCTGCTGCTTACGCAGGCACAAAACGGGCCGAACAGCGAAGAGCGCACGATCGCCCTGCACACCTTGCTGATGCGCGATTTGACCGCCGGAAACTACGCCGACTGGTTACAGGATAAAAAGCTGATTGCCGCCATTACGCCACCGGTAAAAGATGAGGCGTTCTCGGATGTCGATCTGAACGTCTTTAACTGGCAAGGCAGCGATGAGGCGAGCCGCTACACCTGTGCCGCGCTGGAGAAGACCGTCACTACGCTGAGCAAAACGCCAACGGATGGCCATGCGCTGAACTGCCTCGGCGAATTCTTCCGCACTACGCAGGCGAGCGTCTCGCTGGGAGCCGATCGCGGTGGCAATGATGCCCTTGACGATGCCACCTCCATGAAAGCATTGCCCGGCGTGCCGCAGCGGCTGGCCGCCTATCAGCAGGTGATCAACAACCCGAAAGCGGAGCCGGAAGATAAGAGCTATGCCCTCTACCGCGCGGTGATGTGTTATGCGCCGTCGGGCTATAACGATTGCGGCGGCGAGGACGTGGAGAAATCGGTGCGCAAAGCCTGGTTCCAGCAACTGAAGAGCCGTTACCCCGGAAGCGTATGGGCCAACGAACTCCGCTACTACTGGTAATCGCGCTTGCTGCACTGCTCGCTTCATTAAGCCCGGCGAAGGGGCAGGAGCAGGCGTTCTGGCTCTGGTCCGGCGTGCGCCCCGGCGGGGCGTTGCGCCAGGCCGATGTGGTCTATCTCCATCAGGGTGAAGTGGTGATCCACGGCGGCAAAACGGTGTTTGAGCGCAAAGGGCTGCCCGTTAACCGGCTGGTATTTCCGCGCATCTGGTTGACGGTGCGCTTTGCCACTCTCGACGTGCCGGATTCGCTGCTGCTGCGCCTCAACAGCCTGCTGGCGCGCTGGCAGGCTGCGGGAAACGAAGTCGTTGGCCTGCAGATCGATTTCGATGCCGCCACCTGGCGGCTTGATGAGTACGCCCGCTTTCTGCAACGGCTGCGGCATACGCTGCCCGCGCACTATGCGCTGGGGGTAACCGGGCTGCTGGACTGGGCGAAAACCGGCAGCGTGGCCACGCTGAATGCCCTGCCGGTGGATGAACTGGTAGTGCAGAGCTATCAGGGACGCCGTACGGTGGTGAACTTTACCGATTACCTGCCAGCGCTCGCCGGTCTGCGCATTCCGTTTAAACTGGGCGTCGTGGCGGGCGGGATGTGCGATGAGCGCGAGATAGCGAGGCTTGCCGCTTCACGCTGGTATCGCGGCACGGTGACCTTTCTGCTTAACCCTTTGCCTGGCGATGACAGCAGCCGGAAAGGTTGTCCATAATCGGGCAATCGGCCCCCTCGTCGCCGGGGCAGGCCTCCGCCAGCGTCAACAGTTGGGTGCGCATCGCCTGCAATTCGCTGATATGGCGCTCAATCTCAGCCACTTTCTGTAACGTACGGGCTTTCACATCGGCGCTGTGACGGGCGGGATCGTTAAACAGATTAACCAGTTCGCCGCACTCTTCGAGATTGAATCCCACCTGACGCGCCTGGCGCAGCAGCGTCAGCTCATTGAGATGCTGCTGGTTGTAGCTGCGATAGCCATTTTCCCCGCGCAAAGGCGGCGTCACCAGCCCCTTCTGCTCATAAAAACGGATCGCTTTACTGGTTAAACCGGTCTTTTTTGCCACATCGCTGATATTCATCATCTTCCCCATTATTTACACACGGCAAATAGTGCGTCGCCTGTTATGAGGCTGGAGAATGATATTAATCCTTGCGGTACTGCAAAACAAATATATGCATGTGGTAAATATTTTTATTTGCCGACCTGCCGCTTCGCTATACCATAGCGCGGGATTTTCAAATAATGATAAAAGTTCGACACACAGGAGTTGTTTATGAGTGATATGGCTTTTTGCCGCGGTTGCGGAAAGGAGATACATAAAGAAGCGGTTGCATGTCCGGGCTGCGGCGCGCCGCAGAGCACCGCTGGCAAGAAAAGCCGCATCTCCGCTGCGCTGTTCGCCTTCTTCCTTGGCGGCTTCGGCGCACACAAATTCTATTTAGGTAAACCGGGACAGGGCATTCTTTATCTGCTGTTCTTCTGGACCTGTATTCCGGCAATCATCTCCTTTATCGAATTTATTATTTACTTGTGTAATTCCGACGAAGAATTCGCGCGTAAATATGGCTGAGTATTAACCGCCAAATGATGCCAGACCCCGCTCAATGCGGGGTTTGTTATTTCTGGCGGCGGTTTTTGCCGTGTGAGCTATTTTGTGCCGACCTGAACTTGACCTTCCCCTCGCGGGAAGGTTTAAGCTTGTTACGTGTTATCAAAAGCCACATCCCTGAGGAGATTGCGTATGTCTCAAACCATAGAGCTAAACCTGGATGGCCTCTCCTGCGGCCATTGCGTTAAACGTGTAAAAGAGAGCCTGGAAAAACGCCCCGACGTTGAGGCGGCCGATGTCACCATCGAGCATGCCCAGGTGACCGGCAGCGCCAGCGCCGAAGCGCTTATCGCGACGATTGAAGAGGCCGGATACGGCGCGAGCGTCAGCCACCCAAAGGCTAAACCGCTGGCAGAGTCATCACTCCCGTCGGAAGCACTGACAGCGGCCACTCCAGAGCTTCCGGCAGCAGACCCGCTTGATGACAGCCAGCAGCTGTTGATCAACGGTATGAGCTGCGCCAGCTGTGTCTCCCGGGTACAAAAAGCCTTACAGGCAGTTCCGGGCGTCACGCAGGCACGGGTAAACCTGGCGGAGCGCACTGCGCTGGTGATGGGCAGCGCGCCCGCCGCAGAATTAGTCAGCGCCGTCGAGCAGGCAGGCTACGGCGCGGAAGCGATTGAAGATGATATTAAGCGGCGTGAGCGCCAGCAGGAGACGGCGCTCGCCACCCTGAAGCGCTTTCGCTGGCAGGCGATTGTCGCCCTGCTGGTCGGCGTGCCGATCATGCTGTGGGGGATGCTCGGCGACAATATGATGGTCACCGAGGCCAACCGCTCGCTGTGGCTCGGCATTGGCGTGCTCACGCTGGCAGTGATGGTGTTTGCCGGTGGGCACTTCTACAGCAGCGCATGGAAAAGCCTGCGTAACGGCACCGCGACGATGGACACGCTGGTTGCCCTTGGCACCGGCGCAGCCTGGCTCTACTCGATGAGCGTCAATATCTGGCCGCAGTGGTTTCCGATGGAAGCCCGCCACCTCTATTACGAAGCCAGCGCGATGATTATCGGTCTGATTAACCTCGGCCATATGCTGGAAGCGCGCGCCCGCCAGCGCTCGTCAAAAGCGCTGGAGCGCCTGCTCGATTTAACCCCGCCAACGGCGCGGGTGGTCACCCCTGAGGGAGAAAAAAACGTGCCGCTGGCCGAAGTGCAGCCGGGCATGACGCTGCGCCTGACTACCGGCGATCGCGTGCCGGTGGATGGCGAGATCCGCGACGGCGAGGGGTGGTTTGATGAAGCGATGCTGACCGGCGAGCCGGTGCCGCAGCAAAAAGGTGCGGGCGAGACGATTCACGCCGGCACCGTGGTGCAGGATGGCAGCGTCCTGTTTACCGCCAGCGCCGTGGGCAGCCACACCACGCTGTCGCGCATTATCCGCATGGTGCGCCAGGCACAGAGCAGTAAACCGGAGATCGGCCAGCTCGCTGACCGTATTTCAGCGGTGTTCGTGCCGGTGGTCGTCGCCATCGCCCTGCTGAGCGGCGCCATCTGGTACCTCTTCGGCCCGGCACCGCAGATTGTCTATACGCTGGTGATCGCCACCACGGTGCTGATTATCGCCTGCCCCTGCGCCCTCGGGCTGGCGACGCCGATGTCGATTATCTCCGGCGTCGGGCGTGCGGCAGAGTTTGGCGTGCTGGTACGCGATGCCGATGCGCTGCAACGCGCCAGCACACTCGATACGCTGGTGTTTGATAAAACCGGCACCCTGACGCGCGGCAAACCGGAAGTGGTGAGCATCACCGCGCTGGAGGGGGATGAAACGAGCGCCCTGCGCCTGGCGGCGGCGCTTGAGCAGGGTTCCAGCCACCCGCTGGCGCACGCAATTCTGGAAAAAGCCGCAACTGAGGCGCTGGCGGAAGTGAAGCAGTTCCGCACCCTTCGCGGGCTGGGGGTCAGCGGCGAGATTGACGGGCAGCGCGTGCTGCTTGGCAACCAGGCGCTGCTGGCGGAACAGCAGATCGATACGCGCGCGCTGGATGAAGAGATTGCCGCCCAGGCCAGCCGTGGCGCGACGCCAGTGCTGCTGGCAGTAGAGGGCAAAGCGCGGGCGCTGTTCGCCATTCGCGATCCGCTGCGTGACGACAGCGTGCAGGCACTGCAACGCCTGCACCGCGCCGGTTACCGGCTGGTGATGCTGACCGGCGATAACCCGACCACCGCAAACGCCATTGCCAAAGAGGCGGGCATCGATGAGGTGATTGCGGGCGTATTGCCGGATGGCAAAGCCGAGGCGATCAAACAGCTCCAGCAGCAGGGTCGCCAGGTGGCGATGATTGGTGATGGCATCAACGATGCTCCGGCGCTGGCGCAGGCTGACGTCGGCATTGCGATGGGCGGCGGCAGCGACGTGGCGATTGAAACGGCGGCCATTACGCTGATGCGCCATAGCCTGATGGGTGTGGCCGATGCGCTGGCGATTGCCAACGCCACGCTGCGCAATATGAAACAGAACCTGCTCGGGGCCTTTATCTATAACTCCCTTGGCATCCCGATTGCCGCCGGGATTCTCTGGCCGCTCACCGGCACACTGCTCAACCCGGTGGTAGCCGGAGCGGCGATGGCGCTCTCCTCGATTACGGTGGTGAGTAACGCCAACCGGCTGCTGCGCTTTACCCCGCGCGACTAAGCCCCCCGCCCCGCCGCCACCTGCGGCGGGGTTTACACCCTCCCGCTTCGCGCGTTAGCATGCCTTTTTACTCTCAGGAAGCGCGTATGAGCCTGTTTCAACGATTGAAAGCTTTTCTTCTCGCGCTTCGTCAGCGCCGCTACCCCTGGCCTGCATTAGACGTTGAGTTGCCCGGCGACCGGCACCTTCACCTGGTCGGCAGTATTCATATGGGCACCCACGGCATGGCGCCGCTGCCCGTCGCGTTGCTGCAAAAGGTGCGCGAGGCCGATGCGCTGATTGTCGAGGCGGATATCGCCGGTTCCGACTCGCCGTTTGCTAACCTTCCTGACGCCGACCCGCTCGACACCCGCCTCAGCCCGGCGCTGCTCGCTTCGTTAGAGAGCACGCTGGAGAGCCTGTCGTTAAGCCGTGCGGCATTTGAGACGCGCCCGGCCTGGCACATCGCGCTGGTGTTACAAGCAACGCAGGCGCAGCGGCTCGGGCTGCGGTCCGATTACGGCATCGACTACCAGCTTTTACAAGCAGCGCAGCGTTTTAATGTGGCGATCATGGAGCTGGAGGGCATCACCAGCCAGCTCGATATTTTGCGCCAGCTGCCGGACGAGGGTAGCGAACTGTTGCAGGACACCCTCACCCACTGGCATGAGAATGCGCGCCTGTTACAGGTAATGATGAGCTGGTGGCTGGAGAGCCCGCCGCACGACGAAAACCTGAGTCTCCCCTCAACCTTTAGCCAGCCGCTGCACGATGTGCTGATGCATCAGCGTAACCGCGCATGGTGCGACTATCTGTTCCGCCTGCCGCCGGGGCGCTATGTGGTGGCCGCAGGCGCGCTGCATCTCTATGGCGACGGCAATCTTCCCGCGCTGTTAGCGGAAAAAATGGCTCATTAGCGCAAGATGCTACTATTTTCCCGGGTGGGTGCAGGCGTATGCTTACGGCGTGAAAACGCTTGATAAGAAGGATTATTATGACGCCCGCCGTAAAGTTACTGGAAAAAAATGGCATCGCTTTTCAACTCCACAGCTACGATCACGACCCTAACGAGACCAACTTCGGCGATGAAGTGGTGCGCAAGCTGGGGCTGGATGCCGACAGGGTTTATAAAACGTTGCTGGTAGCGGTCAACGGCGATATGAAGCAGTTAGCCGTGGCGGTGACGCCGGTGGCCGGGATGCTCGATTTGAAGAAGGTTGCTAAAGCGCTGGGCGCGAAAAAAGTTGATATGGCAGATCCGCTGGTAGCGCAGCGCACCACCGGCTATCTGGTGGGCGGTATCAGCCCGCTGGGGCAGAAAAAACGCCTGCCGACGCTGATCGATGCGCCCGCACAAACCTTCGACACCATCTATATCTCCGGCGGTAAGCGCGGGCTGGATATTGAACTGGTGGCGAGCGATCTGGCGAAACTGCTGGGTGCGCAATTTGCCGATATCGCCCGCCGCGAGTGAGGCGCTACTGCCAGCTCACTTCGCCTTTCGGTTCGTAAGCATTCACATCCAGCGGTGAGTTGTTCTGGATGAACTCTTTCAGCACTTCAGCATCGATAAAGCCGGTGTTCACATATCCGGCTTTATCATCCAGCCGCGGATAACCATCACCGCCAGTGGCGTTGAAGCTCAGGGTCGCCAGACGGTAGCTTTTCGCCGCATCCAGCGGTTCACCTTTGATCTTCACGTCGCTCAGCTGGCCGCCTTTCGCTACAAAACTGACGTTGGCAAACTGCGGGTAGGCGCCGGAATCGGGCTTCATCTGCGCCACGGCTGTCAGGTAATCCAGCAGCTCTTTACCACTGAGATTAACGTAGGCGACGGTGTTGCCGAAGGGCTGCACTTTCAGCACATCTTTATAGGTGATATCGCCCGCTTCAATGCTGTCGCGAACGCCACCACCGCTCATCACCGCCAGATCCGCGCCGGTGCGCGCCATCTGTGCGGCGAGAAGGACCCGCGCCAGGTTGGTCTGCACAAAGCGCACTTTGCTGCGATCCCCTTCAAGACGGCCCGTCGTACTGCCAATCTTCACGCCCAGCTGCGCTTTGCCTTTGTTCTGGAACGGCGTCAGCAGCGAGAGCATCTGCCCGTTTTCAGCAATTTCCGGCGTATAGAGCACGCGTTCGCTCTTGCCGTTGTCATAGGTCACTTTCTTCTTCAGGTTGACCGGAATGAGCTGGTAGCGCACCAGTTTCATCTCGCCGTTACGGAACTGGAAATCCGCGCGACCAACGTATTTACCCCACTCATGGGCCTGCACAATCCAGGTACCGTTTTGCTGATCCGGTGCGCACGGTGTGCCGGGCACATAATCGGCCTGTTTTTTATTCTCCGAGGCCATGCAGACCGGATCCTGTGAGTGACCGCCCACAATCAGCGCCAGCGCCCCTTTCGGCAGGCTGCGCGCCATTTCGACGTCGCCCGGCGCGTTGGAACCATGCTCGCCGTTGTCGTAATGACCCATATGGGTGGTGGCGATAATCACATCCGGTTTTTCATTTTGATTCAGTTCATCAATGACCAGCTTCGCTTCGGCGGCCGGTTGGCGGAACTCGATATCAGTGAAGTACTCCGGGTTGCCGATTTTGGCCGTGTCGTCGGTGGTCAGGCCGATAACAGCAATTTTCAGCCCTTGACGGTTGAAGATCATCCACGGCTTAAAGAGGCGCTGATTGGTGCTCTTCTGGTAGATATTGGCGGAGAGGAAGGGGAACTTCGCCCACTTCTCCTGCTGGCGCAGGACGCTCATCGGGTTATCGAACTCGTGGTTGCCGACCGCCATTGCGTCATAACCGATAAGGTTCATGCCGCGGAAATCGGGCTCGGCATCCTGTAAATCAGACTCCGGTACGCCGGTATTGATGTCACCGCCTGAAAGCAGCAGCACGCTGCCGCCCTGCGCCGCCACCTCTTTGCGAATACCGTCCACCAGCGTCTTCTGCGCCGAGAGGCCATATTCGCCATACTCGCTGCGCCAGAAGTGGCCGTGGTGGTCGTTCGTGTGCAGGATGGTGATGTTATAGGTTTTATCCTGCTCGTAAGCCTGCGCCGACAGGCTTAATGCGCCCAGCGCCGCCAGCAGGCTCACCGTAATGCTCTTCTTTAACACGCTCATGCTTCTCTCCCTGACCCCATTGGTGAAAGGAGAAAATACAGCGCTCGTCAATAATAGACAAATAAGTTCTGGTGACTATGACGGGCAGCGTTTATTGCGCGTCACTTTTTATTTCCCGCCTGCCCCTTCATTGTTCATAAAAGAGACACAACCGCAATCTTGCAGGCGCGTGAATGCAACAAGCGTAACGATGCACGGTTGCATTGAATGAGCAGGCAGAAAGCGCATCTTCCCCTGTTTGCACAGGATGATCACCATATTCGCTCACCATCACGCTGACTTACCTGCCTTTCTGCCCGGGGAAAGCCCTGGTTTTCTCTGCCGCTTATCCTTTAAAACGGCGATAGCTCCCTTAGTTATGTTATGGCAGAGCCGGTTGGCGATTTTTTTCATCCAGATTGCTGTTTTCTTCATAATTCAACAATTATTAACAAACGCGGCCGGCAAAATTGTCATAAACTGTAACTCAGCTATCGGTCGACGACCGTGGGATCCACGCATCAACGAAAGGAGACGGAATGCATCACGCCACACCGCTTATTACCACCATTGTCGGCGGGCTTGTGCTCGCTTTTATCCTCGGCATGATTGCCAACAAACTGCGTATTTCCCCTCTGGTGGGTTACTTATTAGCGGGCGTGTTATCGGGGCCGTTTACGCCGGGTTTTGTGGCGGATACCAAACTGGCACCTGAACTCGCAGAGCTGGGCGTGATACTGCTGATGTTCGGCGTCGGCCTGCACTTCTCCCTGAAGGATTTGATGGCGGTAAAGGCCATCGCCATTCCCGGCGCGATCGCACAGATAGCCGTGGCGACGCTGCTGGGTATGGCGCTCTCTGCCGGGCTTGGCTGGTCGCTGATGACCGGCATCGTCTTTGGTCTCTGTCTCTCAACCGCCAGTACCGTGGTGCTGCTGCGCGCCCTTGAGGAGCGACAGCTGGTGGATAGCCAGCGCGGGCAGATTGCCATCGGCTGGCTGATCGTTGAAGACCTGGTGATGGTGTTAACGCTGGTGCTGTTGCCAGCGGTGGCGGGCATGATGGAGAAAGGCGATGTCGGCCTTGCCTCGCTGGCGGTGGATATGGGTATTACCATCGGTAAAGTGGTGGCCTTTATCGCTATTATGATGCTGGTTGGCCGCCGCCTGGTGCCGTGGATCATGGCGCGCAGCGCCGCGACCGGCTCCCGCGAGCTGTTTACCCTTTCGGTGCTGGCGCTGGCGCTCGGTATCGCTTTCGGCGCGGTTGAGCTGTTTGATGTCTCCTTCGCTCTCGGTGCCTTCTTCGCCGGGATGGTGCTTAATGAGTCCGAGCTGAGCCACCGTGCGGCCCACGACACGCTGCCGCTGCGCGACGCTTTTGCCGTGCTCTTCTTCGTCTCCGTCGGCATGCTCTTCGATCCGATGATCCTTGTCGATCAGCCACTGGCGGTGCTGGCAACGCTGGCAATTATTGTCTTTGGTAAATCGGCGGCGGCTTTTCTGCTGGTGCGCATGTTTGGCCACTCGCCGCGTACCGCATTAACCATCGCCGCCAGCCTCGCGCAGATTGGTGAGTTTGCCTTTATTCTTGCAGGGCTGGGGATGGCGCTGGATCTGCTGCCGCAGGAGGGGCAAAACCTGGTGCTGGCAGGGGCGATCCTGTCGATTATGCTCAACCCAATCCTCTTTACGATCCTCGAGAAGTATCTCGATAAGACCGAGACGCTGGAGGAGCAGACGCTGGAAGAGGCGACGGAAGATGAGAAGCAGATCCCGGTTGATATCTGCAACCATGCGCTGCTGGTCGGCTTTGGCCGCGTCGGCAGCCTGCTCGGCGAGAAGCTGATTGCCCAGGGCATTCCGCTGGTGGTGATTGAAACCTCCCGCACGCGGGTGGATGAGCTGCGCGAGCGCGGTGTCCGCGCGGTGCTGGGCAATGCGGCGAATGAAGAGATTATGAATCTGGCGCATCTGGATTGCGCCCGCTGGCTGCTGTTGACCATTCCGAACGGCTATGAAGCGGGTGAGATTGTCGCCACCGCGCGCGAGAAGTGCCCGAACATTGAGATTATCGCCCGCGCCCATTATGACGATGAGGTGGATTACATCAGCGAACGCGGTGCAAACCAGGTGGTGATGGGTGAGCGCGAGATCGCCAATACGATGTTGAATATTCTGGCGAATACGCCAGCAGGAAATGAAGCCGCGGAAACCGCGTAGGCCGGATAAGCGGTATGCGCCATCCGGCAATTGGCCTGGCATGTTGCATTGGTGGGATCGTTCCGTTCACCAGGTGTTCGGGAGTTTCATTAACCTCTTATGCGGTGAACGGGATAAGGGAAGCGGCCGCGCTCCCCTTATCAATCCCCGCGGCCCCGCAAGGAAATCGGTGCTGCGCACTGCGCTCACCTCCCGCGTGCCTGACTGCGGCCGGCTCGACTCGACATCCTGTCTCGGTTCGCCTCTGTCCGCCATCCCTGGCGTCCAGACCTTGTCATTCCCGCTTCGGTTCGCCGATTTCAGCGGGGACACAACACCCTCGCTGTCATATTAGAGATAAAAGCAAAGTCGGTATCGCTGATAGATTGCCGGATGGCGCTGGCGCTTATCCGGCCTACGCCGTTTCAGCGGGCTACGCTTTTGTAGGCCGGATAAGGCGGAGCCGCCATCCGGCAATCGGTGCCGCGGTGAGAATGCCGGATGGCGCGTAACCGCTTATCCGGCCTGGGCCGTTTCAGCGGCTTCGTTACTGGCCTTTTCCTTAACGCTCCCAGTACGCCTCTTCGAGGCTATCTTCCCGCTCCGGCAGGCCGCGGGTTAAGCGCGGGGAGTGCTGGTTCAGCACCTGGTAACTGACGCGGTTCGCGTATTTGCACACCTGCGCCAGCGACGAGTAGGTCAGCCAGCTGAAGTTATGCTTACTGGAGTTTGGCACGTTGTTACGGTGATAGTTATTAGCGGTAATATCATGCAGCAGCGCCGCCAGCGCGCCATCGCCTGCGCCGTTGGTGTTCATGATCTTCTCCGGCCCGCCCATATAAGGGGCGATATGGGAGTAGATGCGCAGCGGATGCTCGCAATCCTTATGGCGGATCGCACGGCTAAACTCATGCTGGTTAAATTCGGCAATCGCGCCTGGCAGCAGCGGGTGCTGGGTTTTGCGCTTCGCCTCATCTTCGGTAAAGCCCGCCATATATAAGCCAACAGGCCCGGCGGTGCAGAGCACCAGATCGACCCAGTCCAGCGCTTTATCCGCCGCCATCAGCGGATCGCTCTCACCGGTCAGAGCGTGCCCCTCCTCTTCATTCATCGCCAGAATCGAGACGTTCTCTTTGAGGAAGTCGCGCCACCACGGCACGTTGTCAGCGATAACGTATTTGGTACCCAGCGTCAGCACCACCGGCACATTGTGCTTTTTGGCATAGGCCACCGCCTGCATGGTCGCCTCCGGCATCGGTTCACCGGGCTTACAGCGCACTAAATAGGAGGAGAGCACCAGCGCGGAGGCACCAGCAATCACCTCTTCGGGAATACTTTCCGGGCGCAGCTGGTTCATATGACCGGGGCTGATGGCGAAGGTGCGCTCACCGCTGTCGCTGACCAGCGTAAAGCAGCGGCCAATCGCCCCCTCAACGCCCTGCAGGTAGTTAAGATCGGTACGGCTGGAGGTGTTGCAGAGGTAACGGTAAGCGTAACCGCCGATTTGCACGTTATCGCACATCACGCCCAGTAAAACCGAGCGGTCATCGGCCAGCACCGAGTAGTTGTGCAGGGTGTTGCCAATGGTGCCGCCCGCAAACTGGTGGGTAATCAGGTTATTGCTTACCAGTTCCTGATAGAGCGCTTCGGCGACATCATCGGCGATCACCAGCGAATGGCCAGCACTGAGGCCGAAACGTGCGATAAACGCATCATCCACTTTCGCTTCGATATCCACCAGCGTCTGGTCGATACCGACCACCCAGCTGGTGCCGGTTTCGCTCTCAGGCTGGATTTGCTGCAATAAGGGGTCGCGGGCGTTGACGGGGAAATAGTGTTTGGACTTACGTTTACCGGGAAATTTCATCTTTGTGCTACGTGCAATACATTCGGGCCGTGCATGGTATCACACTCGGCCCGCGCAGCGATCAGCGATATTTGGCCGTTAAGTTGACCATCATCTCAATATGCTCCGGTGAATCATTCAGCGCAGGAATGTATTCATACTTTTCGCCCCCGGCTTCGAGGAAGAACTCGCGGTTCTGCACGGCGATCTCCTCCAGCGTCTCCAGGCAGTCGGCGGCAAAGCCCGGTGACATCACCTGAATATGCTTCACGCCCTTCTCACCGAGCATTTTCAGCGTCTCATCGGTGTAAGGCGTCAGCCACGGTTCGCGGCCGAATCGCGACTGGAAGGTCATCATCACCTTCTCCGGCGGCAGGTCGAGAGCGGAAACCAGCTCACGGGTGGTATCGCGGCAGCGCTGCGGGTAATCATCCCCCTGCGCGGCGTAACGCTGCGGAATACCGTGGTAAGAGAGCAGAAGCAGATCCGGTTCGCCATGCTGCGCAAACGAGGCGCGCACGCTGTTCGCTAACGCCGCGATGTAGTCTGCATTATCGGCGTAGTCGCGAATAAAGGAGATGCCGGGGATAAAGCGTTTTTTGCCGAGAATACGCGCCAGCTCATCCCAGACGGCGGCAACCGTCGAGCAGGAGTACTGCGGATAGAGCGTAAGCACAACGATATGTTCGACGCCCTGCGCCATCAGCGCCTCGACCGCGCTCTCCAGCAACGGTGAACCGTAGCTCATGCCGAGCGCGACGGGAACATCCGGCAAACGCGCCGCCAGGGCTTTTTCCTGCCTGCGGCTGTAGACCATCAAGGGTGAGCCCTCTTCCATCCAGACGGATTTGTAGAGTTTCGCCACGCGGGGAGAACGAATAGGCAGGATCACGCCGCGTAACAGCGGCCACCACAGCAAGCGGGGCGCATCGACCACGCGTCTGTCGCTTAAGAACTGCCGCAGATACCGTTTAACGGCCTGGGGGGTGGGTGCATCGGGGGTGCCGAGATTGGCCAACAAAATGCCCGTTTTTGCCTGACTCATTCGCGCCTCTTAACCATTTAACTGGTTGATTATTGTAGCCGAAAAGCGGGTAAACGGAACCAATTGCTGTGATTGATAGTTTCCCCCGACACATAGCCGGGGGAAATGGAAATTACCCGAGGATTTTTTCCAGTTCAGCGCGCACGTCGCTAACCGCTTTGGTGCCGTCAACTTTAACGTACCGGGTGTTACCCGCTTGCGCTTCTTTCTGATAGTAACCGATCAGCGGAGCCGTCAGCTGATGGTATTCGACCAGGCGCTTACGCACGGTCTCTTCCTGGTCGTCTTTACGGGTGGTCAGCTCTTCGCCGGTCACATCATCCTTCCCTTCCTCTTTCGGCGGGTTGTATTTGATGTGGTAAACGCGGCCAGAGGCAGCGTGAACGCGACGACCGACGATACGATCGACAATCAGCTCGTCCGGCACGGCGAATTCCAGCACGAAATCGACGTTGATACCGGCTTCTTTCATCGCATCCGCCTGCGGAATGGTGCGCGGGAAACCGTCCAGCAGGAAGCCATTGCGGCAATCTTCCTGGGCGATACGCTCTTTCACCAGCGCAATAACCAGCTCGTCGGTGACCAGCTTGCCAGCGTCCATGATATCTTTCGCCTGTTTACCCAGCTCGCTGCCAGATTTTACTGCGGCACGCAGCATGTCACCCGTAGAGATTTGCGGAATACCGTATTTCTCCATGATGAACTGCGCCTGAGTTCCTTTACCTGCGCCCGGGGCGCCCAGCAGAATAATACGCATTGCGAAAATCCCCTCAAATGTTGGTTCAATTTTTCAAAAGCGCTAAAAGATACCATCAAGAGGAGGCAGGCTCAAGAAAGGCGCGGACGCTGAAACGGTAATGCTACCTTTTTCTTAAACGGCAAAAGCGGGAATAAAAAAGGGAGGCGCGGTGGCCTCCCTGGTGCTGCTTACGAAACCAGCAGCTGGTTCATGCGGCGAATAAACTGGTTTGGATCTTCCAGCGTACCGCGTTCGGCGAACAGCGCCTGGTCGAGCAGCAGTTCAACCCACTGGTTAAACTGCCCTTCGTCCTGGGTATCCGCCGCGCGTTTCACCAGCGCGTGATCCGGGTTCAGTTCGAAGATGTATTTCACTTCCGGCGCGCTCTGGCCAGCCGCGGCAAACAGCTTCGCCATCTGCGTGCTCATCTCATCAGCGTCGGTCACCACAACGGCTGGCGTATCGGTCAGACGGTGAGTCAGACGCACCTCTTTCACGCGCTCGCCGAGCAGGGTTTTCACACGCTCAACAAACGGCTCCAGCGCTTTTTCCGCTTCTTTGGTGGACTCATCCACTTCGTCAGCCAGTTTGTCCAGCGAAGCATCGGCTTTCGCTACAGACTGGAATGGCTTACCGTCGAATTCGGTCAGGTAGCTCATCATCCACTCATCAATGCGGTCGGAAAGCAGCAGTACTTCGATGCCTTTCTTACGCAGCAGCTCGAGGTGCGGGCTGCTCTTCGCCGCGGCGTAGCTGTCGGCGGTGATGAAGTAGATCTTCTCCTGGCCCTCTTTCATGCGCGAGACGTACTCTTCCAGCGACACGGTCTGTGCGGAGGAGTCGTTGTGCGTGGAGGCAAAACGCAGCAGTTTGGCGATGGTTTCCAGGTTGCCGCTGTCTTCGCCGGTCCCCTCTTTCAGCACCAGGCCGAACTGCTGCCAGAAGGTCTGGTATTTTTCCGCGTCATCTTTCGCCAGTTTTTCCAGCATTTGCAGTACGCGTTTGGTCAGCGCAGTGCGCAGGCTGCGGGTAACGCTGCTGTCCTGCAGAATTTCACGGGAGACGTTAAGCGGCAGATCGTTGGAGTCGACCAGCCCGCGTACGAAACGCAGATAGTTCGGCATAAACTGCTCGGCTTCGTCCATGATAAAGACGCGCTGCACGTAGAGTTTCAGGCCGTGCTTGTGATCGCGGTTCCACATATCCCACGGCGCCTGCGACGGGATATAGAGCAGGCTGGTGTACTCCTGCTTCCCTTCAACGCGGTTATGGCTCCAGATCAGCGGATCGCTGTAATCATGGGAGATATGTTTGTAGAACTCGTTGTACTCGTCATCTTTGATTTCAGACTTGTTACGCGTCCACAGCGCCTGCGCTTTGTTGATCTTCTCCCAGGTGACAACGGTTTCGCCGTCTTTCTCTTCCTGTTTTTCGATCTCAACCGGCAGCGCGATATGGTCGGAGTATTTGCTGATGATGGAGCGCACGCGCCAGTCGTTGAGGAAATCATCTTCCCCTTCGCGCAGATGCAGGGTGATCTCGGTACCGCGATCGGCTTTGGTGATATCGGCAACGGTGTATTCGCCCGCGCCTTCCGATTCCCAGAAGACGCCGTTTTCGGCGCTTTCGCCCGCCGCGCGGGTGCGCACGGTCACTTTGTCAGCAACGATAAATGCCGAGTAGAAACCCACGCCGAACTGACCGATCAGCTGGCTATCTTTCGCCTGATCGGAACCCATTGATTCGAGGAAGGCTTTGGTGCCGGATTTAGCAATTGTCCCCAGATGGTCAATCACTTCATCGCGGTTCATGCCGATACCGTTATCGGCGATGGTCAGGGTACGTTTCTCTTTGTCGAAGGAGACGCGCACGCGCAGGTCGCCGTCGCCTTCATAAAGATCGGGTTTGGAGAGCGCGCGGAAACGCAGTTTATCCGCCGCATCCGAGGCGTTGGAGATAAGCTCACGCAGGAAGATTTCTTTGTTGGAATAAAGAGAGTGGATCATCAAATGCAGAAGCTGTTTTACTTCTGACTGGAAGCCACGTGTTTCTTGTCCTTTCATTGGGAAAACCTCAACAATGCCATTTACAAGGTGGAAAAAGCGTTGAGGGAGAAGTGGGGATAACGACGGGGAATTTCAAGCGGAGGCAAAAATTTCTGCCCCCGTCTGGTTAAAAACGAATCTTGTGACGCCCGGCGAGAGAGTGGGAAAGCGTGGTGCCATCCACCATCTCCAGCTCGCCGCCCACCGGCACGCCGTGGGCGATACGGCTGGCTTCCACGCCATATTGCCCGCACAGCTCGGCAATATAGTTGGCGGTCGCCTCCCCTTCCACCGTCGGGTTGGTGGCGAGGATCACCTCCTGAATCTTTTCAGATTCGAGGCGCTGCTCGAGCCGGTCGAGACCGATATCATCCGGCCCGATACCGTCCAGCGGCGACAGGTGGCCCATCAGCACAAAGTAGCGACCGGAAAACTGACCGGTTTGCTCAATGGCGTAGATGTCCGCCGGGCTTTCCACCACGCAGATTTGACCGTTTTCCTGACGTCGCGGGTTGGTGCAGATGTTACACACCTCCTGCTCGGTAAAGGTGCGGCAATCCGCGCAGTGACCAATCTCCGACATCGCCCGGGTGAGCGCCTGCGCGAGGCGCATGCCGCCGCTGCGATCCCGCTGCAGCAGCGTAAATGCCATGCGCTGCGCCGACTTCGGGCCAACGCCCGGCAGACAGCGCAACGCTTCCATAAGCTGCGTTAACAGCGGACTGGTTTGCATCAGAACGGCATCTTAAAGCCTGGCGGCAGGGACATACCGGAAGAGACAGAGGCCATCTTCTCTTTCTGCGTCTCTTCAATGCGGCGTGCAGCATCGTTGAATGCAGCGGCGACCAGATCTTCCAGCATCTCTTTGTCGTCTTCGAGCAGGCTCGGATCGATCTCCACGCGACGGCAGTTATGCGCGCCGTTGATGGTCACTTTCACCAGACCCGCGCCTGATTCGCCGGTCACTTCCAGCTGCGCGATCTCTTCCTGCACTTTCTGCATCTTTTCTTGCATCTGCTGGGCCTGTTTCATCAGGTTACCCAGACCGCCTTTTCCAAACATAGGCTTCTCTCTTTAGCTGTGGTGACTGACCAGGGTGATAAGTCACATTCAGGGTTGAAAACGGGAAGTATCGCTCTTCCTGTCAAAGGGGGCGGATACTCTCTTCATCCAGATCCGCATCGAAAAAGCGCTGCAGGGTCTGGATATTGTTATCCGCAATAATCGACTCGCGCGCCTGCGCGAGCTTCTCTTCATAGATGGCCTGACGCCACTCCAGCGGCGTACGCACCGCCGGATTATCATCTTCAATAATAGTCAGTTCAACCGTCGAACCGTGCAATTCGCCGAGCGCCTCGCCAAGTGTCTTCACCGCGCCGGGCGAATGGAGATGGCGCTGGGCGCTGCGAAGGTGCAGAGTGATGCGCGCGCCATCCTGCTCTTTCCAGGCATTTAGCGCCACCTGCTCGACCAGTTTAGGCAATTTCAGCAGACTCACCTCTTTTGCCCACGCGTCGCGCTCGATCGCCTCTTCTGCCAACTTCTTCGCCAGCTCCGGCGTTTTCTCGTGCTCAAGCGCCTTTTTCAGCGCTTTTGGCGTGGCGATGACCTCTTTTACCGTCTCAACGACGGTGGTCGCTTTCCAGCGATAGGCCTCTTTTTTCACCGGCTTGTTGTCGGCCGTTGCCGCCGCCGGGCGGGACTGTACGCGCTCGGTGACAGAGGCGAGCCTCTCCAGCGCGGCGTTACTCACCGGCCGCGCGCGGGTTGCGGCTGCCGGTTCACTCTTTTTTGCTTTGTCTGCTCCCTGCGCCTGCTGCAGCTGTCTGCGCGCCGCCAGCACCTGGCTGGTAGAGGGCGGCAGCGGAACATCTTGCTGGGGGGCGGGCTGCGCCTGCGGTGCAGGGGCGACCTGCTGCGGCGACATCACCGCCGTCGGCGCGACCGGCGCAAACGAGGCTTGCTGCCCCTCTGGCGCAGGCAGCGGCGCGCGCGGGTGGAACGCCAGCGCGCGCAGTAAGGTCATCTCAACGCCCATCCGTCTGTCGGGCGCGAAGGGTAACTCTTTGCGGCCAATCAACAGCGTCTGGTAGTAGAGCTGAATATCGGCAGGCGGCACGGTGCGCGCGAGCTCGCGCAGACGGTGCTCCACCGATGCCATATCGCTGCCGAGTGCCGCCGGGGTGAGCTGAACCATGGCGATGCGGTGCAGCAGGCTCTGCATCTCCAGCAGCAGCGCGTCCCATTCGACGCCACGCGAGGCGGCATCATGGACCAGCGCCATTGCCCGCTCGCCGTTGGCAGCGATGACCGCTTCCACCAGGGAGAGCGCCTGATCGTCATTCAGCGTGCCGAGCATAGCGCTGACTACCGCAGCGGAAAGCTGGCCGTTGCCGCTGGCAATAGCCTGATCGGTCAGGCTCAGGGCATCACGCAGGCTGCCGTCGGCGGCGCGCGCCAGCAGTTGCAGCGCACGCGGCTCGGATTCGATCTTCTCATCAGCGAGAATATGTTCAAGCTGGGTGCGGATCTGATCGACATCCAGCGCTTTAAGATGGAACTGCAGGCAGCGGGAAAGGATCGTCACCGGCAGTTTTTGCGGATCGGTGGTCGCCAGCAGGAATTTAACGTGCGCGGGCGGCTCTTCAAGGGTTTTCAACAACGCGTTGAAGCTGTGACGCGAGAGCATGTGCACTTCGTCAATCAGATAGACTTTGAAGCGGCCACGCGCCGGCGCGTACTGGACGTTGTCCAGCAGATCGCGGGTATCTTCCACTTTGGTGCGCGACGCGGCGTCGATCTCAATCAGATCGACAAAACGGCCCTGCTCGATTTCACGGCAGTTATCGCAGACACCGCACGGTGTCGCCGTAATACCGGTTTCGCAGTTAAGCCCCTTCGCCAGCAAACGGGCAATAGAGGTTTTTCCGACGCCGCGGGTGCCGGAGAACAGATACGCATGATGAATGCGTCCTGATGTTAAGCCGTTCGCCAGTGCGGTCAGCACATGCTCCTGGCCGACGACGTCAGCAAAAGTTTGCGGTCGCCATTTTCGGGCTAAGACCTGATAACTCATTGGCAGGCTCTGAAACGCTGGAAGGTGGATTCACGAGGGGTAATGCTAACACAGCATCGGCTGAGAATGCACTTCATCCCTCAGGCGTGAGGGATGAAGGTACGCGGGATCAATGCCCCGGGAACGAGACCAGGCTGTAGCTAGTAACACCCTGTTTTTTCAGGCGCTCTTCGCCGCCCAGGTCGAACAGATTGATAATGAACGCCGCGTCGGTAACCTCGCCACCCAGACGGCGGATCAGTTTCACCGTCGCTTCGATGGTACCGCCGGTTGCCAGCAGATCGTCGACCACCAGCACGGTGTCGCCAGCCTGGATCGCATCAACATGGATCTCTAACTGATCGGTGCCATACTCCAGCTCATAACTCTCGCTGATAGTTTCACGCGGCAATTTACGCGGCTTACGTACCGGCACAAAGCCAACGCCGAGGCCTAACGCCACCGGCGCGCCGAACAGGAAGCCACGCGCTTCGGTACCAACAACTTTAGTGATCCCGGCGTTTTTGTAACGCTCAACCAGCAGTTCAATGCTGAGGGCGTACGCCTTCGGGTCTTCCAGCAAACTGGTGACATCACGGAACAGGATGCCCGGCTTCGGGTAATCCTGAATGCTTTTGATGCTGTTTTTGAGAAATTCAAGCTGCTGCGCAGTCGCTGTCATGGATATTTGCCTGATAGAAACGGTATTACTCACGGGACGTATGATAAAGGCTCAATTGGCCTCTGGTTAAGCTTTAACCAGTCGACCCCGTGCTCGAAAACGCTCGAATTTACTGGCAGTGAGCGAGAATTGCAACTGCCATCGCAGCGCATTAGGTTTTTTGTTGCTTTGCATCAACCACCGGTATCCGCCAGAGAAAAATCAGCAGACACGCGAGGATGATCAGCAGCAAAACGCGCACCCACATCATCTTCACAAAATAGAGCGAGACCGCGAAGGTCAGAAGCGTAATAACAATCGCGCGCGGCTTTGCGCCGGGCGGCATGGCGTGATACTGCTGCCAGTGCCGCAGATAGCCGCCAAACCAGGAGCGGTAGAGCAGCCAGTGATGAAAACGCGGCGACGAGCGGGCAAAACACCAGGCGGCCAGCAGGATAAAAGGTGTGGTCGGTAAAACGGGCAGAACGACACCCAGGGTGCCGAGCACTACCGCCAGCCAGCCAATGATGATTAAAATAGTGCGTTGCATAGTGCTAATCGTTGCCGGAATAAGCGGCTAATGTACCATAATCGCCGTGAAAAAGAGGGAATGAGAGATGAAAAGCGACGCGCTTTTAGAGAGGCTGGAGCAGCAACTTGCCCGGTTACGCCAGCAGGCCGCGCCGCTGGCGGATCACTTCACCGTCAGCGCCCGTTTTGATCGCCATCTTTTTCAGACAAAAGATACACGCATGCGTGCTTATCTTAATGAGACCGATAAAAACCTGGCGGCGCTGCGCGAGACTGTGGCGCGCAACCATTTGCCGCAGGCGCTCTGGCTGGCGGAGCATTTAACTGCACAAATCGCCGCGCTGACGCGGGAGAGCGCCGTCTGGCCACTACGCCAATGGGATCACGCCTCGCCCGGCATTACGCGCTGGCAGCGGCGGCGCTTGCAGCATCAGGAGTATGAGCGCCGCCTGCAGGCGATGAAAAATGAGCGTAACGTGCGTTTAGTGTCGGTTACTACACTTGCCGAACAGCAGAAGCTGCATAAAGAAGTGGAAGCATTAGATGTCCGGCTCGGCCGCTGTCGCAAAGCGCTGGAAAATATTGAGCGCGTGCTGGCGCGTTTAACCCGTTAACCAAGGAGAGAAGATGTCGCTGGAAAATGCCCCGGATGAGGTCAAGCTGGCGGTCGATCTGATTATGCTGCTTGAACAGCATGAGATCGCCCCCGATCTGGTGTTAAAAGCGCTGGAGATCGTCAAACGGGATTTTGAACAGAAGCAGTTACAGCCGGCAGCCCCCCTTCCCTGAGGAAGAGGGGCTAACCATTACGGCGCTTCAGGGGTCGGATCGTCGCCCTTTATCTCGCGCTTCACTTCCGTTAACTCGTCACCCTTCTCATTGCGCAGGTGCACTTCGAGCTGGTTGAAGGCGATATTGATGTCGTTTTCCCGGCACATGCGATCGATGGTGCGGTTAAGCTCATCCACCGTATAGCTGCGATCGCGAAGTTCACGCACATAGAGACGCAGCTCGTGATCCAGCGTGCTCGGCCCGAAGGTGGTAAAGAAGACCGCCGGTTCCGGGTCGTGCATCACTTTCGGGTGATCCATCGCCGCCTTCAGCAGCACCTTCTTCACTTTCTCCAGATCGGAGCCATAGGCCACACCGATACGGATCACCACGCGGGTGATGGTATCGGAGAGCGACCAGTTGATCAGCCGCTCGGTCACAAAGGCCTTGTTCGGGATAATCACCTCTTTGCGATCGAAGTCGGTGATGGTTGTCGCACGAATACGGATCTTGCTGACCGTGCCAGAGAAGGTGCCGATGGTGACGGTATCGCCGATACGGACCGGGCGCTCAAACAGGATAATCAGGCCGGAGACAAAGTTACCGAAGATCTCCTGCAACCCGAAGCCGAGACCGACCGACAACGCCGCCGCCAGCCACTGCAACTTATCCCACGAGACACCGAGCGATCCGAAGACTGTTAACGCCCCGACCGCAATAATGACGTAGTTCAGAATAGTGGTGACGGCGTAGGAGGAGCCCTGGCGCATATTGAGACGCGACAGGACTAACACTTCAAGCAGACCCGGCAAGTTGCGGATCAGTGCCCAGGCCACCACAAAGGCGATAATCGCAAACAGCAGGCTGCCGAGAGTAACGCTCTTGGTCACCGCCGCCCCCGCTTCGGTGCCGTTGTAGTGCCACAGCGTAATGCTGTCGAGGTAGGCAAACACGGTGATCAAGTCTGACCAAATCGCCCAGAAGACCACGCCAAACAGCGCCACCATCACCAGCATGGTGATGCGCAGTGTCTGCTGGTTAACCTGCTCCAGCGCAATAGTTGGCTCTTCCGGCGGCTCGGCGCCTTCCGCGCCCTCTTTCACCATATTCTGGCGACGCGCCAGCGCACGGCGATAGGCAATACGCCGCGCCGCTACGCTCAAACCGCGCAGCACCGTCTGGTAGAGCAAGTTCCAGATAATCACCAGGTAGACGGTTTCAATCCAGCGCCCGGCAAGGCGCAGCGTGGTGTAGAAGTAACCGGTCGCGGTCAGCACCATTAAGGCAATCGGCACAATCGCCAGCACCGTAACGGTGACCAGGCGCAGCGCATGGGACTCTTTATCGTGCCAGCTTTCGCGGAACATCGGCCACACCAGCGCGGTGATCACCAACAGGTTCAGCAGAATGACAAACTGCCCGAGCACATCATCCATCAGATGCAGCGGCGACAGCTCAGAGACCACCGACCAGAAGTGGAGCGGCAGCAGCGCGAGGCTGATGCGCACAATCTGCCGCCGCCAGTGGCTGGTCAGCTGCGCTGGCATGCCAAAGTGGTTAACGGCAACGCCCTCTTTCTCCAGCACTTTCCAGCACAGGCCAAAGACCAGCCAGAAGAGCGCCAGCTTCTTACTGAATGCCCACAGCAGTTCGCTGATATTGAGCTGCATGGTAAGCAGAATCAGCCCCGCCGCCAGAATCAGCAGGCAGACCGGCAAGGCGCGGATCAGATCGATGAGGATCGCTTTTGGCGTATGCAGCTGGCTGTCGCTGCGAAGCTGCCCAACCTGCTCCGCCAGCTTTGCCTGATACTTTTTCAGCCAGCGCAAACGCCAGCGGATAAGCCCGGCAATCAGCAGCAGCGGCAGCCCGGCGAGAAACGCGATCGCCACCGCCGGCAGCGCTTTTTCCCAGTTGACGGTAATGTGGGTGCCTTTGATCTCATCGCGCAGGGTCTGCGGGAAGGCTTTGATCCACTCCCAGTCCATCGGCTTGTTGCTGTTTACCCAGAAGATTTGCTGGGTCAGGATCTCCTGCAGGCTTTTTGACACGCTCATCAACTGCTGCTGATTGACCTGCAGGTTAATGGCCATCATCAGCTGGTTGCCGAGCTGCTTGTTCAGTTGATCGAGCAACTCACGGCGCATATCGACCACCTGCAACAGCGCGTCGTGTACTTCGTCGTTGACTTCGCTCTGGTGGCCCTCTTCCAGTTTGGCGACGAAGTTCTCGTTCTGGAACAGCGCGTCACGCTTCTGGTTGATGTCGAACTGCTCCAGACGCAGATCCGCAATGCGGTTGGTCATATCCTCAAGCTCATCGGCTGAGGGCAGCGTCTGCTGTTGCTGATAGAGGATGCGCGACAGTAGCAGGCTCCCCTTCAGCACCGAAATTTGTTCTTTAATATTGCGCTCGGATTGCAGGGCGCGGTCGAGCCAGTTCTTCACTTTGATATTCTGCTGCACCAGCGCGTTGCCGCTTTCGGTGGCTTCAATCAGCTTCTGGCTCAGCTGGTGGTTAATCTCCAGCTCCTGGCTCACCAGCGGGTTCGCCTGAATGCGCGCGGTATCATCCGGCGTCACCGCCTCCTGCGCCGTCTTCTCCGTCAACGTCAGACGTTTGCTGTTGACTGCTTCCTGCAATAACTGAAGCTGGTGTTCGAGGCGGTTACTGTTTGCGGTGACATAATCCCGCTGCTTCTGCAGCGTATCCTGCAAAGTGGTATTGCCTTCGAGGCTTTTGCGCAGCTGTTCAATTTGCGCATTAAGCAGGGTTTGCTGAGCCTGTAACAGCGTTTGCTGCGTCGGGCGCAGGGCGCCTTCGCCGGCAACCGTGCCGTTCAGACGGTTGCGGATCTCCTGCAACTGCTGCGAAGCGCTGTACATCGCATTCTGTACGCGCTCCGGCTGCGTCTGCAGCGACACCAGCTGGCTGTTGTAATTGGAGAGATCGTTCTGCGCGGTTTGCAGATCTTCAAGCAGCTGCGAAACGCGCGACTCCAGTTGACGAAGCGAGAGCGTGGCAAGGGTTTTGCGCGTCTCCTCATCGCTGTCTTTATCATTCAGCGCGTTGAGAGCATCGGTAGCCTGACGCAGCTGTTCCGGCGCCTGCGCCACTTTCTGCTTCAGCAGCGCGGTCTCCTGCTTGACGCGGTCGATTTTATCCAGCGTATCAAGAGTCTCATTGAGATCCTGAATAACCAGCTTCTCCTGCGCGGAGTGATCTTTTTGTTTATTGAGTGCGTCGAGCTGATTCTGCACTTCGCTGCGCGAAGGCAAATCACTTCCGCTCTGTGCGGACGCCGCCAGGCTTGAGAAGCTGATAAAAATAAGAAACAGTGCGGCGGCAAATGCTGCGAACGGGTTAGGTGTGCGATTGGTGTGCAACATAATTTGAGCGATCGTTGTCTGTTCGGGAAAGCGGCCGGAGTGGCCACGCGCGAAGAATATCACGCGTGCAGACAACTACCTAGAAGAGTGAGCGGCCTCCAGGAGAAATCCTGGCGGCCTGCTTATGCCTTGAGAGCCGGCGTGTCGTCGCGCAGCGTCGGGCAGAACTGGCACATCTCCAGCAGGATGGCGACGTAGGCGCGCGCCTCTTTTTTCAGATCGAAAGATTGCGGCGCAAAGAGCCAGTTTTCCATAATTCCGGAGACATAGGCGCGCATCAGCACCGCGACACGGCGGGTTAAAAGATTAGCGGGCAATAATTTCGCCTGAATACATTCAGTGAGTGTATTTTCAATGCGATCGTAACTTTCCAGACATAAATCGCGCTGCGCCTCCTGCACCACCGCCATTTCGCCGACAAACTCGCATTTATGGAAGATAATTTCCATCATCAGCCGACGCCGCTCTTCGACAACGGTGGCTTCGAGAATATAAACCAATATTTCTCTTAATACTGAGAGTGGATCGCCAGGGAATTTTGCCCGATACTCAGTTTCAAGATCTCCAATACTGGACTCCGACAGTTCCCAAATTTCACTAAACAAATCTGACTTGTTTTTGAAATGCCAGTAAATCGCGCCGCGAGTTACTCCTGCCGCCTGCGCAATTTCAGCCAGCGAAGTTGATGAAACGCCCTGCCGGGAAAACAGCCGCATGGCAACATCAAGAATGTGTTGTCGCGTCTCAAGCGCCTGTTGTTTGGTTTTTCGTGCCATATGTCGGTGAATTTACAGGAGTCAGATTTACATACATTTGTGAATGTTTGTACCATAGCACGACCATAATATAAACGCAGCAATGGGTTTTTGGGCCTTTGATCCATTGATCAATTTGAAATCGGACACTCGAGGTTTACTTATGAACATAAACAGAGGGCTAACGCCTCTGGCGGTCGTTCTGATGCTTTCGGGCAGCTTAGCGCTTACAGGATGTGACGATAAACCTGCGCAGCAGCAGCAGGGAGCCGGCCAGGCGCCGGAAGTCGGCGTGGTAACGGTGAAAGCGGCACCTCTGCAGATCACCACCGAGCTGCCGGGTCGCACCACTGCATATCGCATTGCTGAAGTCCGTCCGCAGGTTAGCGGCATTATTTTGAAGCGCAACTTTACCGAAGGCAGTGACGTCGAAGCGGGTGTCTCGCTCTATCAGATTGATCCAGCGACCTATCAGGCCGCCTACGACAGTGCGAAAGGCGATTTAGCCAAAGCGCAGGCAGCGGCGAATATCGCGCAGATGACCCTGAACCGTTATAAGAAACTGTTGGGCACCAAATACATCAGCCAACAGGATTATGATACGGCGCAGGCAGACGCGCAGCAGGCAAACGCCACGGTTATCGCCGCAAAAGCTGCGGTCGAGAACGCGCGCATCAACCTGGCTTACACCAAAGTCACCTCCCCAATTAGCGGCCGCACCGGTACCTCTACCGTTACCGAAGGTGCGCTGGTGCAGAGCGGGCAGACCACTGCGCTGACCACCGTGCAGCAGCTTGATCCGATCTACGTCGATGTCACCCAGTCCAGCAACGATTTCCTGCGCCTCAAGCAGGAGATGGCTAACGGTTCGCTGAAGCAGGATAACGGCAAAGCGAAAGTGGAGCTGGTGACCAACGACGGCATGAAATATGACCAGTCCGGTACCCTTGAGTTCTCTGGCGTAACCGTCGATCAGACCACCGGTTCAATCACCCTGCGCGCCGTGTTCCCTAACCCGGACCACACGCTGCTGCCGGGTATGTTCGTGCGCGCCAAGCTGGAAGAAGGGGTTAACCCGAACGCCCTGCTGGTTCCGCAACAGGGTGTGACCCGTACGCCGCGCGGTGACGCAACGGCGATGGTGGTAGGTGAAGGCGACAAAGTTGAAATCCGCAATATCACCGCGACCCAGGCCATTGGCGACAAGTGGCTGGTTACCGATGGCCTGAAAAGCGGCGATCGCGTGATCATCGAAGGGTTACAAAAAGTCAAACCTGGCGTGCAGGTCAAGGCCCAGGAAGTGACATCTGACAAGAAAGAGCAAGCCCAGGCCAACGGCCAGTCAGAGCAACCGAAGTCTTAACTTAAACAGGAGCCGTTAAGACATGGCTAAGTTTTTTATCGATCGCCCCATATTTGCGTGGGTTATCGCGATTATCATCATGCTGGCGGGGGCGCTATCGATCCTCAAATTGCCGGTGGCGCAGTATCCAACGATTGCGCCACCTGCGGTTCAGATCACCGCTTCTTACCCGGGTGCTGATGCGAAAACGGTGCAAGACACCGTAACGCAGGTTATCGAACAGAACATGAACGGTATCGATAACCTCCTTTATATGTCCTCCACCAGTGACTCCTCTGGTACGGTCCAGATCACCATCACCTTTGATTCCGGTACTGATGCGGATATCGCGCAGGTTCAGGTGCAGAACAAACTGCAGCTGGCGATGCCGCTTCTGCCGCAGGAAGTGCAGCAACAGGGCGTGAGCGTTGAGAAATCGTCCAGTAGCTTCCTGATGGTGCTCGGTATGATCAGTACCGACGGCTCAATGAAGCAGGAAGATATTGCCGACTATGTGGGCGCGACCATTAAAGATCCGGTCAGCCGTACCAAAGGCGTGGGTGACGTTCAGCTGTTCGGCGCGCAGTATGCGATGCGTATCTGGATGGACCCGAACAAGCTCAATAACTTCCAGCTGACCCCAGTTGACGTGATCACGGCTATTAAAGCGCAGAACGCCCAGGTCGCGGCCGGGCAGTTGGGCGGTACGCCGCCGGTGAAAGGGCAGCAGCTGAACGCCTCGATCATCGCGCAGACCCGTCTCACCTCGACCGACGAGTTTGGCAAAATTCTGCTGAAAGTGAACAGCGATGGTTCGCAGGTTCGCCTGCGCGACGTGGCGAAGATTGAGCTGGGCGGCGAAAGCTACGACGTTGTCGCACGCTACAACGGTCAACCGGCAGCGGGTCTGGGTATCAAACTGGCGACGGGTGCTAACGCACTGGATACCGCAGAAGCGGTACGCGCCACCATTGCCGGTCTCGAACCTTTCTTCCCGCACGGTCTGAAAGTGGTTTACCCGTACGACACCACCCCGTTCGTTAAGATCTCCATTAACGAAGTGGTTAAAACGCTGGTTGAAGCGATCGTGCTGGTCTTCCTGGTCATGTATCTGTTCCTGCAGAACTTTCGCGCGACGCTGATCCCGACCATTGCAGTGCCGGTGGTGCTGCTGGGTACCTTCGCCATTCTTAACGCCTTCGGCTACTCGATAAACACCCTCACCATGTTCGGTATGGTGCTGGCGATAGGCCTGTTGGTGGATGATGCCATCGTGGTGGTGGAGAACGTCGAACGTGTGATGATGGAAGAGGGTCTGCCGCCAAAAGAGGCAACCCGGCGTTCGATGGATCAGATTCAGGGCGCGCTGGTCGGTATTGCGCTGGTGCTGTCGGCGGTATTTATTCCGATGGCCTTCTTCGGCGGCTCTACCGGCGCAATCTATCGTCAGTTCTCCATTACCATTGTTTCCGCGATGGTGCTGTCGGTGATTGTAGCGCTGATCCTGACGCCGGCACTCTGTGCCACCATGCTGAAACCGGTCGCCAAAGGCGATCACGGCGAGCATAAAAAAGGCTTCTTCGGCTGGTTTAACCGCATGTTCGATAAGAGCACGCACCACTACACCGACAGCGTGGGCAATATCCTGCGCAGCACCGGTCGTTATCTGCTGCTCTATATTGTTATCGTTGCGGGTATGGCGGTGCTGTTTGTCCGTCTGCCGAGTTCGTTCCTGCCTGATGAAGACCAGGGCGTGTTTCTGACCATGGCCCAGCTGCCTGCCGGCGCGACGCAAGAGCGTACGCAGAAGGTGCTGGACGAAGTGACGAAATACTACCTGGAGAATGAGAAAGCCAACGTTAACTCGGTCTTTACCGTTAACGGCTTCGGCTTCTCGGGCCGCGGGCAGAACACCGGTCTGGCGTTCGTTTCGCTGAAAAACTGGGATGAGCGTGCGGGTGAGGAGAACAAAGTTCCGGCAATTGCAGGTCGTGCCAGCGCGCACTTCTCGCAGATTAAAGATGCGATGGTCTTCGCCTTTAACCTGCCGGCAATTGTTGAACTGGGTACCGCAACCGGCTTCGACTTCCAGCTGATTGACCAGGCTAACCTCGGTCACGATAAGTTAACGCAGGCGCGTAACCAGCTGTTTGGCGAGATTGCGCAGCATCCGGATCTGCTGGTGGGCGTGCGTCCCAACGGTCTGGAAGATACGCCGCAGTTCAAGATCGATATCGATCAGGAGAAAGCGCAGGCGCTGGGCGTGTCGATTAGCGACATCAACACCACACTGGGCGCAGCCTGGGGCGGCAGCTACGTGAACGACTTTATCGACCGCGGTCGCGTGAAGAAGGTTTACGTTATGTCGCAGGCGAAATACCGCATGCTGCCAAACGATATTGGCAACTGGTATGTGCGCGCGACGGACGGTCAGATGGTGCCTTTCTCCGCGTTCTCTACTACCCACTGGGAGTATGGTTCACCGCGTCTGGAGCGTTACAACGGTCTGCCGTCAATGGAACTGCTGGGCCAGGCTGCACCGGGCCGCAGTACCGGTGAAGCGATGGATCTGATGGAGCAGCTGGCAAGTAAATTGCCAACCGGCATCGGTTTCGACTGGACCGGCATGTCCTATCAGGAACGCCTCTCCGGCAACCAGGCACCGGCGCTGTACGCCATTTCGCTTATCGTCGTCTTCCTCTGTCTGGCGGCGCTCTATGAGAGCTGGTCGATTCCGTTCTCGGTGATGCTGGTGGTTCCGCTTGGCGTTATCGGTGCCCTGCTCGCGGCGACGTTCCGCGGTCTTGGCAACGACGTTTACTTCCAGGTGGGCCTGCTGACAACCATTGGCTTGTCGGCGAAGAACGCGATACTTATCGTCGAATTCGCCAAAGATCTGATGGATAAAGAGGGCAAAGGGCTGATTGAAGCGACGCTTGAGGCAGTCCGTATGCGCCTGCGTCCGATTCTGATGACCTCGCTGGCGTTTATCCTTGGGGTACTGCCGCTGGTTATCAGTTCTGGTGCGGGCTCCGGCGCGCAGAACGCCGTAGGTACTGGCGTAATGGGCGGGATGATCACCGCGACCGTGCTGGCCATCTTCTTTGTTCCGGTATTCTTTGTGGTGGTTCGCCGCCGCTTCAGCCGCCGCAGTGAAGATGTTGAACACAGCCACAAGGTTGAACAGCACTGATCCTCTTTGCTGATATAAGAAAAGGCCGCGCATAGCGGCCTTTTTCTTTTTTACACTGTTGTGCTTTCCAACTCATCGGATCATTAAATACGTTATTGTTTAACTGATTAATTTATGCGTTGGCATTAAGGCATATAATCACTGTGTATTTGCGAATGTGCTATATTTTCCAGTAATAATCTTAAATTCTCTTAATATTACTTTAAGTCAGAAAAATCCTGGCAGAAAAATATTCTTATAAGCGGAATAATCGTACTCATGCTAACTTAATGAAATGTAAGGCAGTCCGCTGACTTACTTAGCGTTATGAGACGATTCGCATCGCTACTTTTCGCTGTGCCGCACCGCTTTTCCCGCAGGAAGAGATATTATTTGTAATTTTTCGTGATAGCTCAATGAAATCCTATTCATAGTGGCTTATAGTTATATCAACGAACATAAATCAGCATATGTCTCTGGTCAGAGCAGAAGTTCCCATCCTGAATCAGCCTTTGGTTAGTAAAAAAATTACCACTCAGAAGGGGATGCGTTATGGACGAATACTCGCCGAAAAGGCATGATATTGCGCAGCTTAAATTTCTCTGCGAATCGTTGCACCAGGAGTGCCTCGCCAATCTGGAAGAGAGCCATCATGGATGGGTTAACGATCCCACATCAGCCATCAACCTGCAGTTAAATGAGCTGATTGAGCATATCGCAACGTTCGCGTTGAATTATAAAATTAAGCACGATGAAGATAATAAGCTGATTGAATTGATCGACGAATACCTTGATGACACGTTTATGTTGTTTAGCAGTTACGGTATTAATACACACGACTTACAGAAATGGCGTAAAACAGGCAGCAAGCTGTTTCGCAGTTTCGTCAATGTAAGCAAGGCTAATCCAGTAAGTCACTCTTGTTAATTTTTCAACACTAAGGTAAAGATATGTCCGAAAAACCATTAACAAAAATTGATTATTTGATGCGTTTAAGGCGCTGCCAATCAATTGATACGCTTGAACGCGTTATTGAAAAAAATAAATACGAACTGACCGATGATGAGCTTACGGTGTTTTATTCAGCGGCCGATCATCGTCTGGCTGAACTGACCATGAATAAGCTTTATGACAAAATCCCCTCGTCGGTGTGGAAATTTGTTCGCTAATTCTTCTCAATGTTAAGAGATGTTATTTCTGCCACAGTCAATCGTTCAACCTCCGTACCAGGTACACTCTAAAAAATGAATGACGAAAAACAGAAAATGATCGCCGGTCTTCCCTACCGGGCGGGCGACGACACTCTGCGCGCCGATCGGCTGCGCGCACGCCAACTGCTGCACCGTTACAACCACTCCAGCCCGGATGAAAAAGCAGAACGTAAAGCGATTCTTGCCGACCTACTCGGGCAGAGCGAAGGGGCGTATATCGAGCCCACTTTCCGCTGCGACTACGGTTACAATATTTTCCTTGGCGAAAGCTTTTACGCTAATTTCGATTGCGTAATGCTCGATGTCTGCCCGATTCATATTGGCGATAACTGTATGCTGGCTCCGGGCGTTCATATCTATACGGCGACGCACCCGCTTGATGCTGTCGAGCGAAACAGCGGCGTGGAATATGGTAAGCCGGTCACGATTGGTCACAATGTGTGGATTGGCGGACGCGCGGTAATTAATCCGGGCGTTACCATCGGCGATAATGCAGTGATTGCCTCCGGCGCGGTGGTGGTGAAAGATGTACCTGCCAATGTGGTCGTCGGCGGCAACCCGGCTCGTATTATCAAACATCTGGCTGAAGCAACCGTTTAGTAACTGTTATCTTTTTTTGTGGCAAAACTGTTACTTTTTTCACACTGGACGGCAACTTAAAATAGCGTGTCCACCTGCAAATCAGTATCAATAAAGGCCCAAGATGACAGAAATACAGCGGCTGCTCACCGAAACGATTGAAGAGATCAACCAGCGCGAGAAACGGGACAACCGACCGCGCTTCAGCATCAGTTTTATTCGCAACCATCCGGGTCTGTTTATCGGCATGTATCTGGCATTCTTTGCGACCCTGGCGGTGATGCTGCTGTCCGACACCCTTATCGGCTCCGTCTGGCTGCTGGTGGTACTTTTCATCGTCCTGAACGGTTTCTTCTTCTTTGATGTTTACCCGCGTTATCGCTTTGAGGATATCGACGTGCTCGACTTCCGCGTCTGCTACAACGGCGAGTGGTATAACACCCGCTTTGTGCCGCAAAGCCTGATCGACGCGATTATGCAGTCGCCGAAAGTCAGCGCTGAAGAGAAAGCACAGCTGGAAAAGATGATTACGCGTAAGGGCGATCTGTCGTTTTACGACGTTTATACCCTCACCCGCCCGGCCTCTGCGCAACCCACCGCGCCTGTGGCTCAGCACTCTGCCGGTTAAGCCGGCATGCTGCCGCGCGTAACAGCGCGGCACGCTCCTCCCTCTTTTCAGGAATATCTCTCCTTTGCGATTTGTGGTCTGATAAAAACCGACCGCCACCCGCCTTCTCAAGGAGAAACGATGACTCAGCTGAATCAATATCAACAACCTGTCGGCGAGGCCCTGCCCGACTGGCGGCCCCGCCCTTTTCCGCAACGTCTCACTTTTGAAGGCCATTTCTGCCGCCTCGAACCGCTCAGCGTCGATCATGCTGCGGCACTGTTTCAGGCGCACCAGCAGGCGCCGGATAACCGAAGCTGGACCTGGCTCACCCGCGAGCCGGAACAAAACGAAGCGGAGTATCGTCAATGGGTTGAGAGCAACTGTGCGCTGCGCGATCCCATCCATTTTGCGGTGATCGATCTGCGCACCGGTAAACCGGTCGGCAGCCTGGCGCTGATGCGTATTGATAGCGAGAATGGGGTGATGGAGGTAGGGCACGTGCATTTTTCGCCGCTGCTCAGCCGCACGCCTGCGTCGACGGAAGCGCACTGGCTGTTGATGCGTTATGCCTTTAGCACGCTTGGCTATCGCCGCTATGAGTGGAAGTGCCACAGCCTGAATGAACCGTCGCGCCGGGCGGCACTGCGGTTAGGTTTTCAGTTTGAGGGGCGCTTTCGCCAGGCGATGGTGCGTAAAGGGCATAACCGCGACACGGACTGGTTTTCGATTATTGATGGCGAGTGGCCCGCCGTTGACCAGGCGCTGCAACGCTGGCTTGCCGCCGATAACTTTACCCCCGACGGCAAGCAGCGCGCTGCGCTGGCATCGCTTCGCGCTTAGCGTTTCTTCCTCTTACCCTGCACCGCTTTAAAGCGCGGGTTCGATTTGCAAATCACATAGATACGCCCCTTGCGGCGGACAATCTGGCAGTCAGGGTGGCGTTGCTTTGCGCTGCGCAATGAATTGAGTACCTGCATGGTTTACGCCTTCTTATCGTTAAAGAACCGGCCATAGCGCTGCTGAAACCGCGCCGCGCTGCCTTCACTGGAGATCACTTTCTGCTTACCGGTGTAGTAAGGGTGCGACGCAGACGAAACCTCAATGGTGATATAGGGATATTTCACCCCATCCAGTTCAATTTCCCGATCCGTTCGGATGGTCGAACCCACTTTGAAGTATTCGTTAGCGCTAGTGTCGTGAAACACCACGGTGCGGTAATGGGGATGGATATCAGGTCGCATAATTCACTCATCTGTTTTGTTATAACATAACAAAAGTCTATCGGAGATGTGTCGCCATTTCAAGCAGCGCGCGTTATGCGTTTTTCGCAAAAGCACATGATCCTGCGCGGTCATAAATTAGAAAAGAAGGTTATTGGTTCAATTTTCTCGCCTGAGGCAAGCTGAGTTAAACCCGCTAACAGGAGAAGATCATGCGTTGTTGTTGCCGCCCAACCCCGAACCTGACACATCCCCCTTTATCGACTATTTGCGGAGAAAACAGTGAACGCAGCCACCTTACCGGTTCTCGATCTCGCCCGTTACACCAGTAGCGCTGAACGCGATGCCTTCCTCGCCGACCTGCGCCACGCCGCGCGCGACATCGGCTTTTTCTACCTGATTAACCACGGCGTCGACGACGCTTTACAGAATGCCGTGCAGCGGGAAGCGCGCCGCTTTTTCGCCCTCACCGAGGTGCAAAAAGAGCAGGTAGCGATGATCCACTCTCCCCACTTTCGCGGCTACAACCGCGCCGCATCGGAGATCACCCGCGGCCAGCCGGACTGGCGTGAACAGTTCGATATCGGCGCCGAGCGCCCGGCGCTGTTACTGAGCGACAGCGATCCGCGCTGGCGACGGCTACAGGGGCCAAATTTATGGCCAGAGGCCTTACCGACGCTGAAGCCCGCCCTGCTTGAGTGGCAGCGCGCCATGACATCGATGGCGCTGCGCCTGCTGCGCGCCTTTGCCGAAGCGCTGCAACTTCCCGCCGATGCGTTTGACGCGCTGTATGGCAGCAAGCCCAACGAGCACATCAAACTGATCCGCTATCCCGGCCAGCACGCCACGCAGAGCGCGCAGGGCGTCGGGGCGCATAAAGATTCCGGTTTCCTCAGCTTCCTGTTGCAGGATGAGCAAAAAGGGTTACAGGTCGAGGTGGCGCCCGATCGCTGGATCGACGCCGCGCCGCGGGCTGGCAGCTTCGTGGTCAATATCGGCGAACTGCTGGAGCTGGCGACCAACGGCTATCTGCGCGCCACGGTGCACCGGGTGGTTTCCCCGCAAGCGGATCGCGAGCGGCTCTCCATCGCCTTTTTCCTCGGCGCACAGCTGGAAGCCAATGTGCCGCTCTACACCCTTCCCCCTCATCTGGCAGAGGAGGCGCGCGGGCCGGAGAGCGATCCGCTCAACCCGCTGCTGCGCGATGTGGGCTGGAACTACCTGAAAGGCCGCCTGCGATCCCACCCGGACGTGGCGGAACGTTACTACCGCGATGTGCTGCGCAGCCGCACAGAACAGCTGATCGCCTGACGCTAACTACAAGGAATACACCATGAAATATGTCGCATTGACGCTGGCAGGTGCCGCGCTGTCTCTCTCGCTGGCGGGCTTCGCCGCCCAGGCCGCTCCCTTACGTGTCGCCGCCGATCCTGTGCCGCACGCCGAGATCCTTAACTACATCAAAACCCTCGATCCGAAACTCGATCTGCAAGTGGTGGAGCTGAGCAACGGCGCCAATGCCAACGAACTGCTGGCAAATGGCGACGTCGACGCCAACTACTTCCAGCACCTGCCCTACCTGAAAGATCAGGAAAAGGTGCTGGGTAAGCCGTTTGCCGTGGCGGCAACGGTGCATATCGAGCCGCTGGGCATCTACTCGCGCAAATATAAAAACTTTACCTCGCTGCCGGATAACGCCACCGTTGCCGTGCCCAATAACCCCACCAACCTGAGTCGCGCGCTGTTTCTGCTGCAAAGCCAGGGGTTGATAAAACTCGACGCTAAATTTACCGATCCGGCCACCACCCAGGCGACGCCGAAAAACATCGCTGAAAACCCGAAACACCTGAAGATCCTTGAGATCGAATCCCCGCAGATCCCGCGCTCGCTGGATGATGTCGATTTGGCAGTGATCAACGGCAACTATGCGCTGGAAGCGGGGCTGACGCCGGCAAAAGATGCGCTGGGGCTGGAGAGCGCGGAGCATAACCCCTACGCCAATATTCTGGTCACCACGCCACAGCTTGCCAACGATCCGCGCATCAAAGCGCTGGCTAAAGATCTCACCTCACCGCAGGTGGCCGAGTTTATTCGCAAGCGTTATCACGGTTCGGTGATCCCGGTCGCGCCGCAGTCATGATTGCCATCGAAGGGCTGAGTAAAATCTATGCCGGAACAGGCCGACCGGCATTAAAGGATCTCTCGCTGCACGTATCGAAGGGGGCGATCTACGGCATCCTTGGGCGCAGCGGTGCGGGAAAAAGCACGCTGATCCGCTGCCTTAATCTGCTGGAGCGGCCCACGGCGGGCCGCATTATCGTCGACGGCTGCGACATCACCCGGCTTGATAACGCCGGGCTGCGCGCGCACCGCCTGCGTACCGGCATGATTTTCCAGCACTTCAACCTTCTTCATGCCCGCACGGTGGCGCAAAACATCGCCGTGCCGCTGGAGATTGCCGGCGTGCCGAAAGCGCAGCGCCAGTCACGCATTGAGGAACTGCTATGGCTGGTGGGGTTGAGCGACAAAGCCCACGCTTTCCCCTCGCAGCTTTCCGGCGGGCAGAAGCAGCGCGTCGGCATTGCCCGCGCGCTGGCTACCCGGCCGCAGGTGCTATTGTGTGATGAAGCGACCAGCGCCCTCGATCCGCAAACCACCGCCTCGGTGCTGTCGCTGCTGGCGGATATCAACCAGAAGCTGAATCTGACGATTGTGCTGATCACCCATGAGCTGGAGGTGGTGAAAACCCTCTGCGATCACGCGGCGCTGCTGGAGGATGGCGAGCTGATTGAGCATGGGAAAATCGCCGAGCTGCTGATGACACCGCGCTCGAAACTGCGCCAGTCGCTGTTACACGATCCGCAAAGCGAGCAGGCGTTTCTCGCCCGCCACGGTTTTAACGGGAGGCCATTATGCGTGGTGGCATGAGCTGGGGCGAACTCTGGCCGCTGCTGGTGAACGGCACGCTGGAGACGCTCTATATGGTCGGGCTGGCGGCGCTCTTTACGGTGCTGATTGGCCTGCCGCTTGGCGTGCTGTTATTTATCTCGCGCCGCAATGGCCTGGCACCGATGCCGACGCTGAATGCCGTACTCGGTAGCATCGTCAATGTCGGCCGCTCGCTGCCCTTTATTGTGCTGCTGATTGCGCTGATCCCCTTCACCCGCCTGTTGATCGGCACCACGCTGGGCAGCACGGCGGCGATTGTGCCGATCACCATCGGTGCCTTTCCCTTCTTTGCGCGCTTAACGGAAAACGCCCTTGATGAGGTGGAGTATGGCCGTATCGAAGCGATCCTCTCGATGGGTGGCAACCTGTGGCATGTGATTGGCAAAGCGCTGCTGCCCGAAGCGCTCCCCTCGCTGCTGGCGAGCATTACGCTGACGGTGGTGATGCTGATTGGTTTCTCATCGATGGCGGGAGTCATTGGCGGCGGCGGGCTGGGCGATCTTGCCATCCGCTATGGTTATCAACGCTTTAACGATCAGGTGATGGTCGGAACGGTGGTGATCCTGGTGGTGCTGGTACAGGGCGTACAGATGGCAGGAGAGAGGCTGGTGCGCCGCCTGGCGCACCGACGTTAAGCTACTGTTTCGCCTCTTTCGCCAGCAGCAGCGTGGTGAGTGCAAAGGAGAGCACCAGCGCAATCGCCACACCGGAGAGCGCAAAGATAAAGTAGGGGCCAATGTAGGCTGGCAGGCTGAAGATGCTCGACAAAATATAGCCGTAGAGCCGCACGCCGAAGAAGGCGATAAAGGCCGAGGCCAGCGAGCTGGCAACGGTGGCGGCAATAAAGGCTTTTTTGTAGCGTGTTAAGACACCAAACAGCGCCGGTTCGGTAATGCCGAGCAGCGCCGAAATGGCCGCCGACAAGCTGACGCTCTTCTCCTGGCGATCTTTACTCAAGCGCCAGATGGCAAAGGTGGAACCAGCAATCGCCATATTGGCCATAAACATCATCGGCATCAGCATGTCATACCCGCGATCGCTGAAGTTTTGCAGCGCAATCGGCGTCATGGCGTGGTGCATGCCGGTGAGGATCGCCACCGGGCGAATCGCCCCCACCACCAGCCCGGCGAAGCTTGCCGAAATACTGAACAGCCCTTCAATAAACAGCGCCAGCCCTTTGCCGAGCCAGATGCCGATGGGGCCAATCACTACCAACGCCGCCAGCGCACCGAGGAACAGCGTCAATGTTGGCGTAAAGACGGTCTTCAGCACCTCCGGCATAATGCTGTCCACCCAGCGATGGATATAGCTAAGCGCCAGCACCGAGAAGATCACCGGGATCACGCTTGCCGAGTAGTTAAAGACGGAAACGGGGATGGCGTTAAGCAGCCAGAAGGCGCTGACTGCCCCCTCCTGATGCGCCGCCAGCGCTTTCGCCGCCTCGATAAGTGAGGGGTACATCAGGCAGGCCGCGACCGCTGCCGCCAGATATTCATTGGTCTTGAATATTTTTGCCGCCGAGACCGCAAGGAAAAAGGGCAGGAAGTAGAAGACGCCGCTGGCAATCAGATCGATGACGATCACCGTATCGCTTTTCGCCGAGATGACGTTGAGGGCAATCAGCCCGGCCAGCAGCCCTTTGATCATCCCCGCCCCGGCAATGGCAGGCACAATCGGCCCAAAGACGCCGGAGACCGTATCCATAAACAGCGACACCAGGCTTTTGCGCCCCTTCTCTTTCGCGGCCGGAGCTGTCGGCGCGTTGCCGAGGGCGGCGAGAAGCTGTTCGTACCAGCTGTTAACCTGCGGGCCAATCACAATCTGGAACTGATCGCTTTGCAGCTGCGCGCCCAGCACGCCGGGCACTTTTTTAATCTCCGCCTGCTCCACTTTATTGTCATCCACCAGCGAGAAGCGCAGGCGCGTCATACAGTGCCAGACGTTATGAATATTATCCCGCCCGCCCACCAGGCGAATAATATTGGTGATGGCTTCTTGCGTGCCCATAAAAACTCCTGCCGGATGCGTTGTTGTTTTAGTCGTTGCTACCAAGGGTAGAGAAATGCCGGAAGTAAAACAAACCAATAAAATATGAAATCCGTCACACTTTGCTGCTATCAAGCATTTATTAACGCAATAAAGCGCAAATTGGTCTGGTTTTTAATTACATTAACAGGTGAAAGCTGACCAAAATATTTATTCGAAAAAAGCGTTTACCTCGCGGCGAAATTAGGGTGAAGATAGTGGCCATTCCCCGCTTATATTTCGCTGTAAAGGAGTTCCCGTGACGCCAACGCTTATCCAGAATATCGACTGTTTTATTACCCGCCCCGACAGGCATAACCTGGTCGTCGTGCGGGTAACAACCGATAAAGGTGTCATCGGCCACGGCTGTGCGACCTTTCAGCAGCGCCCGCTGGCGGTCAAAACGGTGGTGGATGAGTACCTGAAGCCGCTGCTGATTGGTCGCGATGCCAATAATATTGAAGATCTGTGGCAGATGATGAGCGTCAACGCCTACTGGCGTAACGGCCCGATCCTTAATAACGCCATCTCCGGTGTTGATATGGCACTGTGGGATATCAAAGGCCAGCTCGCCGGAATGCCGCTCTATCAGCTGTTGGGCGGGAAGTCCCGCGATGCCATCGCCGCCTACAGCCACGCCAGCGGTGAAACCCTCGACGAACTCTTTACCTCGGTTGATAAGCTTGTTGCGCAGGGGTATCGCCATGTGCGCTGCCAGCTCGGTTTTTATGGCGGTACGCCTTCGCAGCTGCAAACGCCGGACAACCCGACGCCGGGCGCCTATTTCGACCAGCAGGAGTATATGCGCAACACCGTCGCCATGTTTAAAGCGCTGCGCGAGAAGTATGGCGACAGCCTGCATATTCTGCATGACGTGCATGAGCGCCTCTTCCCGCAGCAGGCGGTGCAACTGGCGAAGCAGCTGGAACCCTGGCAGCCCTACTTTATTGAAGATATTCTGCCGCCCGCGCAGAGCGGCTGGCTCGATCAGGTGCGCCAGCACAGCAGCGCGCCGCTGGCGATGGGCGAGCTGTTTAACAACCCGGCGGAGTGGCACGATCTGATTGTGAACCGCCGTATCGACTTTATCCGCTGCCATATTTCGCAGCTTGGCGGCATCACCCCGGCGCTGAAGCTGGCGGTGCTCTGTCAGGCCTTCGGCGTACGCCTGGCCTGGCACGGCCCGGGCGATATGACGCCCATCGCCGTGGCGGTCAATACCCATCTCAACATCCATCTGCATAACGCCGCGATTCAGGAGTATATCCCGCGCTCCGCCACCACGGATGCGGTCTTCCCCGGCGCGCCGCAGGTGAAAGCAGGCTTTGTCTATGCGCCGGAGAAAGCGGGCATCGGCGTTGGGTTTAATGAAGAGGAGGCGCGCGCCTGGCCCGTCACCTACCGCCCCCATGAGTGGACGCAGAGCCGCCTCACCGACGGCACCATGCACACGCCGTAATTCAGCCGCCGCCCTGGCGGAAGGTCAGGTTTTCGCGGTTATGGGGGATGACATAGGTACAGCTGTAGTTGATATCGATAATGTCGCTGATCTCGTAGACCTGGCCGCCCTCAAGAATGCCGCGGTTGCTGATATGCATCGCCGGACTGCCCTTTTTACAGCCGAGCAGCGCGGCCTGTTCGCGGCTGACGTTCACCGCCCGGTAGGTGGTGAGCAGGTGGGAAATTTGATACCCCTTGCTTAATACATACTGCTGAAGTGAGCGCTCAATCACCTGCTGATTGAGATCGGCAAAACCCTCCACCGGCATACGTGAAATCTCAATCTGCACCGCCTGCTCATCAACAAAGCGCAGGCGGCAAAACTGCCAGATAAAGCTCTCATCGCTCAGGCCAAAGATCTGCTGCTCATCGCGGTTCGGCCGCTTCTTATGCAGGCTTACCATGCGAAAGCGGATCTGATCGAAGCGCTTCTCGGTGATTGAGTTGTAGACCAGCGGGTTGTTGCGCGCCTGTTCATTAATCCAGATGCCGGAGCCCTGCACAATGCGCACCACGCCAATGCTGGCAAGCTTCTCCAGCGCCTGGCGGATGGTGAAGCGCGACACGCCATACTCCTGCGCCAGCTGCCGCTCCGGGGGGAGTTTGCGCGGGCCTGGCGCACTGTTCTGGTAAATTTTGCTGAGCAGATCCTGCGTGACGAACTCTTTTTTCTTCATCCACCCCTTCTCAACGCGAACCGCCACCGGCGCATGTTATAGCCACAGACCGGTAAAGATACCCGATGTCGTGCGGGAACAACATGCCCGGTGCGGAACCGGCGTCTACGCCTGCTGCCAGCGCAAGCGGTAACGCACCCGCTCCTGCTGCAAAATAAACTCCGGCGAGACGCTCGGGCTCCAGGAGTCATCCCCGCCGACGCCCATATGGAAGGCGTCGAGATGCAGCCAGCAGCCCGCCTCTTCGCGCAGCAGATGGTGGTGCGTCGTCTCCCGCAGTTGAGTGTCGCTGTAGCAGCCAAGGGAGAAGTGGAACTGCCCCTCCAGCTGATGCCCGCCACACTGCAACAGCCGGGTATCGCAGCGCAGGCCATTCTCGCCGGGGAAGATATAGGGCGTATGCAGCGCCGCCAGCGGCTGCGTCCAGCGCCCCTGGCAGGCCGCGAGTTTACGGTCCGGGTAGTTTTCATGAGGGCCAAGACCGAGCCAGCTCACCTCTGCCGGGCGCTCAGCCAACTGACACACCAGCCCGATGCGCGCCGGTGGCGGAATATCATTTGCCACCATCACCTCAATATCGGCCTGTAACCCGCCAGTTCTATCAATCCGCCACGTTTTCTCGCTGATAAAGGCGCTTTTCCCGGCACCGATCCAGCGGTGAATCGTGCGCAGCGTTACCTCTTGTGCGCTCTCCTGCACCTCAAAGCTCAACAGCTCGGCGTGCAGATCGTACATCCCCGCCGCTTTCCAGCGCTCCACCCAGGCATTGGGATCGATGCGCGTCACTTCACTGACGCCGATATCGTTATCAAGCGGTGCGCGGGTAAAACAATCGGTTACTGGTGTCAGCAGCGTCTCCTGCCCGTCGCGCCACCACTGCACCAGATTGCCGCTTTGACGGCAGAAGACCCAGCGCTGATTGCCCTGGGTAACGGTATAGATTTCATCACTGACCTCAAGCGTCGGTCGCTCGCCCTGTTCATCAGGCGCCGCAAAATAGAGCGGTGCAGGCAAGCGCCACTGATCCCAGGCGCAACGATGCCAGGCCGCAGACCACGCCGTCGCCTCGCGCTGGTAAACCTCAACGTTAAGCCACACTTCGCCCGGCGCAGCGGTCAGCTCCGGCAGATCCAGCGCGATCTGCACCTTGCCCTGCGGCGCAATCACCAGCGCGGTTTCGCCCTGCGCCAGCACCTCGCCGTCGCGCTCGACGCGCCAGCGCAGCACTTCGTTATCGCTGGTGCGGAACAGGTATTCGCTGGTCACTTCCATGGTCAGCGGTGAAGCGCTGAGCAGAGAAAACTGGAAAAACTGCTGCGCGCGCTGTGCTTCGAACAGCGCCGGGTGCGGGGTGCGATCCGGGAAAACCAACCCGTTCATACAGAACTGCCGGTCATTCGGCGTATCGCCAAAATCCCCGCCGTAGGCCCAGAAGGGCTGCCCGTCTTCGCCAATTTTTGTCAGTGCCTGGTCAACCCAGTCCCAGACAAAACCGCCCTGCAAACGCGGCGCGGCGCGAAACGCCTGCCAGTATTTGGCGAAACCGCCAAAGCTGTTGCCCATCGCATGGGCATATTCACAGAGGATCAGCGGCCGGGTCTCCTCCGGCAGGCCGATCCACTTTTTGATCGACCACTTCGGCACTTCAGGAAAAGGTTGATCCTGGTCGACGCGGGCATACATCGGGCAGATGATATCCGTTGCCGCGCTGTTCGCCCCGCCCCCTTCGTACTGTACCGGGCGCGTTGGATCGGTGCTCTTCAGCCAGCGGTAAAGCGCATCGTGATTCGCGCCATGCCCGGACTCATTACCCAAAGACCAGATGATGATCGACGGATGGTTGCGGTCGCGCTGCACCATGCGCGTCACGCGCTCGCTCATCGCGGGCAGCCAGCGCGGGTCATCCGCCAGGCGGCTCATCGGCACCATGCCGTGGGTTTCAATGTTGGCCTCATCCACCACATAGAGACCGTAGCGATCGCAAAGGCGATACCAGAGCGGGTGGTTAGGATAGTGGGAGCAGCGCACGGTGTTGAAGTTGTGCTGCTTCATCAGCTCAATATCGCGCCACATGGTCGCTTCATCGACCGCCTGGCCGTGCTCCGGGTGGTGCTCGTGGCGGTTAACGCCGCGGATCAGCAGCGGCTGGCCGTTCAGTTTCAATAAGCCCTGATGGATCTCAACGTGGCGGAAGCCGACATCGCAGGCTTCAACTTCCACGCAGTTACCCTCTTCATCGCAAAGCGTCAGCGTCAGGCGATAGAGGTTCGGCGTCTCCGCGCTCCACAGCAGCGGCGACTCGACCGGCAGCGTCAGGCTCAGGCGCTCCGCCCAGTTGCCGCGCTCATCGACCACCGCGCTGCCAGGTGTCTGTTCGCCAGAGGCGATCTTTTCGCCATTGCGCCACAGCACCGCCTTCACGCGCGCTCCGGCAAACTCGCCTGCCAGCTCCACCGCCACCTGCACGCTTGCGCGGGTAAACTCCGCGTTGAGCACGGTGGTGTAGTGGTAGTCAGCAATGTGCAGCGCCGGTTTATGTTGCAGCGAGACGTCGCGAAAGATGCCGCTCATGCGCCACATATCCTGATCTTCGAGATAGCTGCCGTCGCACCAGCGCAGCACCATTACCGCCAGGCGGTTTTCGCCTGCGCGCAGCACCGCGCTGAGATCGAACTCCGCTGGCAGGCGGCTATCCTGCGAATAACCGACCCACTGCCCGTTGCACCAGAGATGGAAAGCAGAGTTCACGCCGTCAAACACAATCCGCGTCTGCCCCCCGGCGATTGCCTCAGCGCCCACCTCAAATGTGAGCGAGTAACAACCGGTTGGGTTCTGCTGGGGAACGAACGGCGGGTTAACGGGGATCGGATAGGTCACATTGGTATAGATGGGCGTATCGAAGCACTGCATCTGCCAGTTGGAGGGCACCGGCATTGCCACAGCGTCGGCGCAATCCTGCTCCAGCCACTGCTCAGGCACCGCTTCCGGTGAGTCAAAAAAACTAAATTGCCACAGGCCGTTCAACGAGCGATGCGAGGGTGACTCCGCTTCATCGCGCGCGGCGGTTTCATCGCGCCAGCTGCGCATTGGAGCATGCGCCGCCAGGCGATGCCACTGGGTGACAACCGGGTTTTCCCAGTCGCGACGGGAGAGTAATGAAGCAAGGGTAGATGACATAACAACCTCTTTTGCGAAGCGCTCACAATTTTTTAGCACAATGGCGCAAACCGGGCCGCAGGTAAAGGCGCAGAGCGGCTGAAAGCGAAGAGGATCACAAAAGCTTAGCGGCGATTGAGTAAAGCCACCTGCTCTGCCAGCTGTTGCAGACGCCGGGCCAGCGCTTCACCGCTCTCTTTTTGCTGCGACAGCGGCGCGCTGGAGTAGCGCCCGACCAGAGTGACCGGCAGGCGTATCTGGCAAAAGCCGTCGCCCTGCGCCTGGTTATCCAGCAGCCAGTCAACGCTACGCGCGCCCGCCTCTTTGAACGCCTGGCGCACGGTGGTGAGCGGTGGCGAAAACCAGGCGCTGTCGTCGGTATCGTCATAACCGACCACCGAGATCTGCTCCGGGACGGCAATACCTTTTGCCGCGCAGGCGCGCAGTACGCCAAGCGCCATCTGATCGTTTGCCACCAGCACCGCCTGCGGCAGATGCGGCCCGGCAAGTAAGCGCTGCGCTTTTTCAAACCCGGAGGCCGCGCTCCAGTCACCGTGCGCACAGGCGAAGGGAGACAGCTTTGCTTCCTCCAGCGCCGCCAGCCAGCCGCTAAAGCGGGCGCGTGCCGAAACCGAGCTCTCCGGCCCGCCGAGCAGCGCAATGCGCTGGTGCCCCAATGCCCGCAAGTGCTCAACCCCGAGGCGCGCGCCCTGAGCGGCATCAAACACCAGGCTGTTGACCGACGCCGTGTCGCTGACATCGAGAAACAGCACCGGCACCGGTGCGGCCTGCGCCGCCAGCTGTTGTGCCAGCGCATCGTCGAGCGGGACGTTAATCAGCACGCCCTCCACCCTCTGCGCCAGCAGCTCCTGCAGCGCCGCCGCGCAGCTCTGCTCATCGTGCTGTTCAACCATCGAAATCATCACGCTGGCTCCCGCCTGCCCGGCGCGGCTCTTTACCGCCGAGGCAATTTGCGACGGTGCATGCAGCGCCAGATCGGTGGTCACTAAGCCAAGGGTTTTGCTGCGTTTGCCCGCCAGCTGCTGCGCGCCGCGGTTGGGCACATAGTGCAGCGCCGCCATCGCCGCCTGCACCTTTTCACGGGTGCGCGCAGAGACATGGGCCGCATCGTTGATCACGCGGGAGACGGTCTGGTAAGAGACGCCGGCATGGCGGGCGACATCATAGAGAGTGATGGTTTTCATAAGCTTCCGGGCGACTGCAAATTTTATGCAGTATACCCGCTTCATCGCCCGTTGCCTGCGCGCGGTTACGGCAAGCCAAAAGAAATAACGACGAGCCACAAACGGCTCGCCGTAAACATCATCCTTAATGCTTTATTGAGATGGTTGCTGTTATTATTTGAACCATCATCACACTTTTATTTGCAATTAAAATGATGGTTTCATGACAAGTGTGTTACTGCTGGCGGGGAATGGGGAATCCTTTCAGTGAAATAATAAAGCTGTTCCCTTCTTTTTTAATTTTGGCGCCAGCGTCACACCAGTCCGATGCAATGCGAAAGAACTCATCTGTGCCAATATTCCAGTCCAGACGAACTTGTTTGACGAACCCTGAGCGCAGCAGCTCGCACGCTTCACGGTAACTGTGGGCGATGGAAAGCAGTTGTTGGTTCATTTTCTCTTCTTCAGAAGTTTGCGTAGTGCTTTGATTTCTTTGGTTGTAAGTGGCGTTGCGCTCTCTTCTTCCGTGTGCTGGCTGTCGACCTCTTCCTCTGATACGCTCTCCTCTTCCACTGCCTCAAACGCCAGCAGGAGAAGCTTTTGCGTTGCCGAGCCTAAATTCTCATTATTGACTTCGGCATAATGGCGAAGTTTCTCTTTTAACGCTTCATCAATTCTTACGTTTAATACAGCGCTGGTCATGATTATCCCTTCTGGTGTGAATAAACACGCTAATTAATACACGAACTTAGGTAACCGATCCACAAATATATTTCAGAAATATAACAAGCCGAAATACCCCATAAATAATTTGCACGAGAAAGATGACATAAATATTAAATTAATATTTCATTATTATGACAATTTTAATATATGGGTGAGAAAGTACTTAGAAGAGATAATTAAATGACAGCCCGGGCGGGCTGTCGGCGCGGGCATCAGCCGTACAGGCGGTTCCAGTCATCGCGGGTGATCTCCCACAACTCGGTCTCTAACTCGCCCGCCACATAGTGGCCCGGTTGACGGCGAACCAGCCGCATACCGCTGCTGTGCGAGATCTTTCTCGACCGCTCGTTAGCCACCGCTTTCGGTGCGCGCAGCACCTCGCGCTTCAGGCCATTGAACCAGTAATCGGTCACCGCGTGGCACGCTTCGCGCATATAGCCCTGCCCCTGCCACTCCGGCGCCAGCCAGAAACCGCGGTTGTTATCCGGCGTGTTCATCAGGCAGATAACGCCCATTAACTCATGCTCATCCTCTTTACGACGCAGCGTCCAGAACCAGCCTTCACCGGCGCGGCTCGCCGCCAGCGCGACGTTATCAACATAGTGCTGGGCGGCACCGTCCGGGTAGGGCCACGGCACGCTGGCAATCAGGTAACGCACGATCTCCCAGCGCGGAAAAATGCGCTGGATCTGCTCAGCATCGGCAGATACCAGCGGTAGCAGGCGTAATCTTTCGGTCTCCAGAATGGGTGTGGTCATAGGCTCTCTCCCTTCAGGCCGAAAGCGTCGGCCTGTGATAACTCAGCATCCCTTAACTTCATCTGCCTGTAAACCTGACAAAAATGGCTAAGCGGCCGGTTTTACTTCTGCGACGGGAACGGGACGCGGTGCGAAGCGAAACCACGGCAGGCAGAGCTGGATCAGCGGACCAATGGTCAGCGCATAGAGCACCGTGCCGATGCCGAGGGTGCCGCCCAGCAGCCAGCCAATTAGCAGCACCGACAGCTCAATCACGGTACGGATGCTGCGCACCGACCAGCCAGTGCGCGCATGCACGCCGGTCATCAACCCGTCGCGCGGGCCGGAGCCAAACCCGGCACCGATATACATCGCCGTGGCAATCGCATTAACCACAATGGCGCCCGCCAGCAGCCCGCTGCGCGGCAGTATGTCACTCAGCGTCGGGATGACGGAGAGCGCGGCGTCGGCTGCCAGGCCCAACACCACCACATTACTGATGGTGCCAAGCCCCGGGCGCTGGCGCAGCGGGATCCACAGCAGCAGCACCAGTGCGCCGGTAGCGATCATTACCGTGCCGATATCCAGCGCCAGCAGTTTCGCCACGCCCAGGTGAAAGACATTCCACGGATCGGCACCGAGATCGGCGCGCACAAACATGGCGGTAGAGAGGCCGTAAAGGGCCAACCCGAAATAGAGTTGCAGTAATCGACGCAGCATAGATCTTCTCCGTTTGGACAGGCTTCCATCTTCCCCGCAAATGGACTTATGATTAATGTCCAGTTTTCAGATAGTGGACTGCTTATGTCATCCCGTCGCTTTGGTAGCCAGTCGTTGTTGCGCCTGTTAGGCCACTGGCAACAATCCTCGTCCCGCACCCCGCTCTGGCGTCAGCTTGCCGATGCGCTGCGCCTGTTGATCCTCGACGGCAGGCTGGCGCTGGATACCCGTCTGCCCGGCGAACGGGAGCTGGCAACCACGCTCTCGGTGAGCCGCACGACGATTGCCAGCGCGCTGGCGCACCTGCGCGAAGAGGGCTATCTGGAGAGCCGTCACGGCAGCGGCTCGCGGGTGATCCTGCCCGATAACCGCGCCATACCGACGCGCAGCACCGCCGGCGCGGCGCTCGACCTCTCCACCGCTGCGCTCAGCGCCGGGCCGGAGATTCACCAGGCGTACAGCCACGCCTTAACGGCGATCGCTCCCTATCTTTCGCGTACCGGGTATGGCCAGCTCGGCGTGCTGGCGCTGCGCGAAGCGATTGCCGCACGCTATACCGCGCGCGGTTTACCGACCCATGTCGATGAAGTGATGGTAGTTAATGGCGCACTGAGCGGGCTGGCGCTGGTGTTGCGTATGCTGACCGGGCCTGGCGATCGCGTGGTGGTCGATCACCCCACTTACCCACTGGCGATTGCCGCAATTCAGGGGGCGTCGTGCAGGCCGGTTGGCGTCTCGCTACCGCAGCGCGGCTGGGACAGCGACGGTTTTGCCGCCACGCTAGCGCAGACCGCGCCACGCCTTGCCTACCTGATGCCCGATTATCACAATCCGACCGGGCGCTGCATGGACAGCGCAACACGGGAAGCGATCGCCGCTATTGCCGCCCGCACGCGTACTACGCTGGTGGTGGATGAGACGATGGTTGATCTCTGGTACGAAAACGCGCCCCCGCCGCCGCTTGCCGCGTTTGATAAAAGCGATACGGTTATTACACTCGGCTCGGCGGGAAAAACTTTCTGGGGCGGTTTACGGCTGGGGTGGGTACGCGCCTCTGCGCGCACCATCGCCCACCTGGCGCAGACGCGCGACTCGCTGGAGCTGGGCTCACCGCTGCTGGAACAGCTGGCAACGCAGTGGCTGATGGCGAATGAAAACGACTTTCTGCCAGCGCGCAGGGCGATGCTGCAAGCGCGCCGCGACCGCTGCGGCGAACTCATGGCGAATCTCTTCCCGGCGTGGCATTTTCAGCCGCCGGAGGGCGGGTTGTCTTACTGGGTCGAGCTGCCCGACCGGCTGGCGACGGCTTTTGCCGCGCGCGCGGAAACCGAGGGCATTCATCTCGGTGCCGGTACGCGTTTCGGCCTCGACGGCGCGTTCGAGCGTAATCTGCGCATCCCCTTCGCGCTGGAGTCAACGGTGCTTGAGGATGCGCTGCTGCGCATAAAACCGCTGTGGCACGCGCTCAATCCGGCGGCACCGTCGTTTAAGCGCAGCGTAGTGTAAGCATCAGGAAGCGGGCGGCGTCAGCGGGGCGAGCGCTTCGCTTTTCACCCAACCAGTGGTGCTTTTGCCCTCATCGCTGAGATACTCAACCTGCGTCCACTCCCCCTGGGTTTTCAGCACGCCGACCACATCATCCTGCACGATAAAGGCTTTGCGCCGCGTCTTCTCTTCAGGCTGGCGATAGAAGTAGAGCCGCTCGGCGTGCACCTGTGCCATCGACTGCCAGTCGGTATCGCGAGTTTTGCTCAGTTCCAGCCCGTCATTAATCAACGGCGGCATCACATTGCTGCAACCATCATGAGTCTGTCCGTCGGGCACGCTAAGCGTCACGCCGTCGGCTGTTGCCGCAAGGTGCCCCGGCAGCACGGCAGTGGACCAGGAGGTGATCGTTGCATCGCCCTTTGCCGACACCTCCCCCACCAGCGAAAAGGCGCAGGTGCGCGTCACGCCGACACCGAGGGTTTCGCTGTAGTAACCGCTGATCTTGCCCTGCGGCGAGACCGCAAGCTGCAGCTCTTCATAAATGCCGGAGTGCAGCGTGGCAGCCATACCGGATGTGGAAACAAGGAGTGTTAGTAAAATTAGAGAGTTACGCATAGTGCTGAGCCTCAGGGCGATAAGTGCAGCGATTCTACACGCTTGCGCGATGCTGCCGGTATCACCAAAAAAGGCTATGGTTGAGAGTATCGTTCCAGGCTGGAGAAGTGAGATGAGTGAGAAAAAACGGGCGCAGTGCCACTGCGGTGCGGTGGTGTTTAACGTGACGCTGCTCGACGGCTTTAACAACGCGCGGCGCTGCAACTGCTCCTACTGCCGGATGCGCGGCGCGGTGGCAGTCACCGCGCCGCTGTCAGGCATTGATATTCTTCAGGGCAGAGAGAAGCTGACCGAGTACCGCTTTAACACCGGGGTCGCCGTCCACTTTTTCTGCTCAGTGTGCGGCATCTACACCTTCCATCAGCGCCGCTCTAACCCCGATCAATATGGCGTTAACGCGGCCTGCATTGAAGGCGTATCGCCGTTCGATTTCGCCGAAATCCCGGTCTCCGAAGGGGTAAATCATCCATCAGACGGGGGCGATAACAGCGGCGTTGCCGGTTATCTGCGCTACACCCCTGCCGGGAAGTGAAACGGCTAACCTACTCCCGTAGCCACCAGCCGCACTCATAAGGTCTGAGCGTGCCGGTGACGGGCAGCTGCGCGCCATCCGCGTAGTTGCTGTAGAGCAGACGCCAGCCCGCTTCATCGGGCAGACACGCTTCGCTCAGCGCCAGCGGCTCGCCGCTGAGGTTGGCAATCACCCGCAGGGTTTGCGCCTCATCGTCCCGCTGGTAGCACCAGCAGGCGGGCGAATCGGGGTCGAGATCCTGATAGTCGCCAAAGGTGAGCACCGGCAGGCTTTTGCGCAGCGCGATCAGTTGCCGATAGGTGTGCAGCACTGAATCGTTATCCGCCATCTCACTGACTACGTTGATCTGCCGGTAGTTATCCGCCACATCAATCCAGCTTTCGCCGTCGGTAAAACCGGCGTTCTCGCTGTCATCCCACTGCACCGGCGTCCTGCCGTTATCGCGGGATTTGTGCGCCAGCACCGCCAGCACATCTTTTTCATCCTGATGCAGGCGCAGGATTTTGAACATATTCAGGCTTTCGACATCACGGTATTGATCGATGCGGCTGAAGTGCGGATTGGTCATGCCAATCTCTTCGCCCTGGAAGATATAGGGCGTGCCCTGCATACCGTGCAGCACCATCGCCAGCATTTTCGCCGAGACGGTGCGCAGCGCCCCATCATCCCCCAGCCGGGAAACGATGCGCGGCTGATCGTGGTTACACCAGAAGAGCGCGTTCCACGCCAGCTTGTGCATCCCGCGCTGCCATTCGGCGAAGATGCGCTTTAGAGCCACCCGATCCGGCGGCGCAAGCCGCCACTTCTCACCCTGCGGATAGTCGATTTTCAGGTGGTGAAAGTTAAAGGTCATCGACAGCTCTTTGCCATCCAGCCGCGCATAGCGCTGACAGTGCTCAAGCCGGGTGGATGACATTTCGCCCACCGTCATCAACCCGCGCGGCTGAAAGACATCGCGGCTCATCTCTTCGAGAAAGTCGTGAATCGCCGGGCCGTCGGTGTAGAAACGGCGGCCGTCACCCTCATCATCATCCGGCAAATCGGGGTGCTTGGAGACCAGGTTAATGACATCCAGCCGCAGCCCGTCCACGCCCTTATCCGCCCAGAAGTGGCAGACCGCTTTCAGGGCGTTGCGCACTTCCGGGTTCTCCCAGTTGAGATCCGCCTGCTGGGCAGAGAAGGAGTGCAGATAGTACTGCTGCGTCTCCTCGTGCCAGCACCAGGCGCTGCCGCCAAACTTGGAGTGCCAGTTATTGGGCAGCCGTCCCTCTTTACCGTCGCGCCAGATATAGAAGTTGCGCCACGGGCTGTTACGGTCGCTGGCAGCGGCTTTGAACCACGCATGCTCCGTGGAGGTATGGTTAAACACCATATCCATCACCACTTTGATGCCGCGCTGATGGGCGGCGTCAACCAGCGCCTCAAAATCCGCCATGGTGCCAAACAGCGGATCGATGGCGTAGTAATCCGCCACGTCATAGCCGTTATCCACCTGCGGCGAGAGGTAAACCGGCGTCAGCCAGATGGCGCTTACGCCGAGCCACTGGAGATAATCAAGGCGACGCACAATGCCCTGAAGATCGCCGAGGCCATTGCCGGTACTGTCCTGAAAACTGCGCGGGTAGATCTGGTAAATCACGCCGTTTTGCCACCACGGAACATTACGTTTGCTCATTGCGTCGATCCCTTTTTCACACCACCAGCAGCTTGCCCGCTGCCTGCTTACGTTTATAGATAACCGTGGTCAGCACGAGCGGGATCACAATCGCCACCAGCATCGCCAGACCATAAATCGACCAGTATTGGGTTTTCACCGAGAGGATGGCCGGTAAGCCGCCGACGCCAATGCCGTTCGCCATCACGCCGGTTAGCCCGCAAATCAGCCCGGCGCAGGCACCGCCGACCATGCCGCAGAGCATCGGGAAGCGATACTTCATGTTGATGCCGTACATCGCCGGTTCCGTCACGCCGAGATAGGCCGAGATGGCGGCGGGCACTGAGATCTCCCGTTCATTAACCTTCTTGCTCACGAGGATAATGCCGACGACTGCGGAACCCTGCGCAATGTTGGAGAGCGCGATAATCGGCCAGACCGGCGTGCCGCCAAGGTTCTGGATCAGTTGCAGGTCGACCGCCAGCGTAGTCTGGTGCACACCGGTGATCACCAGCGGCGCATAGAGGAAGCCAAACAGCGCGGAGCCAATCGGCGCAAACGGCCCGGTCATCAGATGGCTGACGCCCCAGGCGATGCCGTTACCGACCACACGGCCGAACGGCCCGATGATGGTATGCGCGAGGAACACCGCAATCAGCAGCGAGAGCACCGGCACCACCACCAGCGTCAGGTAATCCGGTACGATGCGTTTTAGCTTCAGCTCAATCCACGCCAGCGTCAGGCCAGCCAGAATCGACGGAATAACCTGCGACTGGTAGCCCACTTTATCGATGGAGAACCAGCCAAAGTTCCACACTTCCGGCGTCTGCTGCCCGAGCAGATAAGCGTTCATCAGCTGCGGAGAGACCAGCGTAATCCCCAGCACGATGCCGAGGATCGGCGTGCCGCCCATCTTCTTCACCACCGACCAGCAGATACCGACCGGAATGTAGAAGAAGATGGCCTCGCCAATCAGCCATAAGAAGTCGTAGATGCTTTTCCACACCGGCGACGCTTCGGTAAGCGGCGCGTCGTTGAACAGCGGCAGATCGCCAATCAGGTTGCGGAAACCGAGGATCAGACCGCCGCTGATAAGTGCCGGCAGCAGCGGAAAGAAGATCTCCGCGAAGTGGGAGATGAGACTCTCATGCCACTTCATATTCTGCCGCGCCACGCGCTTGGCGCTCTCTTTGTCGGTGCCGCTCACCTGCGTATGTTGCAACAGCAGTTGATACCAGTCGCCGACATCGGTACCAATTACCACCTGAAACTGCCCGGCGTTGGTAAAGCAGCCCTTCACCATCGGCAGTTTTTCAATCTCGGCGGGTTTGGCTTTTTTCGGATCGTTAAGCACAAAACGTAAACGGGTAATACAGTGACTGACGGTAGCGACGTTCTCTTTGCCGCCGACCAATTCAATAAGTTTATCAATATCCTGGGGGTTACTTTTTATCGCCATCTTTTCTCTTCCAGCAGGTTTTGATGAGTGAGCTGTTGTTATTACAGCTTTTCGTAAAAACTCTTACTCTGAACCGAGCGATAGAGACCATAGCGGCAACCTATACTTCCGCCTAGTTGGAACGTTCCAATTTTAGCAGGCGATCACAAAATAAACGGTGCAGCGCAGCGGCACAGAGAGGTGCCTTAGGGGATTCATTAATGCTAGTATCGCCGGGTCCGATCTTCAGGAGGCCCGTGCGGGAATGAGTGATAAAAAGCTAACGTTAAACGACATCGCCAAACTGTGCGGCGTCGGAAAGTCCACGGTCTCGCTGGTGATCAACAACAGCGATAAAGTGAAGAAAGCGACCCGTGAACGCGTTGAAGCGATTATCAAAGAGCAGGGTTACACGCCATCGAAAGTCGCCCAGGCGCTGCGCTCGCAGCGGGAAAAGATCATCGGTGTGATCGTCACACGTCTTGATTCCGCCTCGGAAAATCAGGCCATTCGCGCCATTCTTCCGCAGATCTATCAGCATGAGTACGATGCGATTTTAATGGAGAGCCTGCTCGATCCCACCCTGCTTGCCGCGCACCTTAACGTGCTGGCGCAGCGCAATGTCGAAGGGGTGATTCTGTTCGGTTTTTCCGGCGTCGATAAGAGCCTGGTAAAAGGGTGGAAAGATAAGCTGGTGCTCATCTCAAGCGCCCTGCCGGAGGTGGCGTCGGTGGTCTACGATAACGTCGGCGCGGTCAATGTGCTGATGGAGAAGATGCGCGACGCGGGCCATCGCAGCGTCTCCTATATCGGGGTCACCACTAACGATCCGACCACCGGGAATATCCGCTATCAAACCTACCTTGAGCGGTGTGCAGCGTTCGGCATGACGCCGCACGCGGCGCTCGGCGATCTGAGCTATCAGAGCGGTTACGACCTGGCGAAAGGGCTGCTTACCGCCGAGAGCGGCGCGCTGATTTGCGCCTCTGATACCATCGCCATGGGCGCGATTAAATACATTCAGCAGCAGGGGTGGAAGATTAAAGTCGGCAGTATCGGCAGCACGCCGCTGATGACCTTCCTGCAGCCCGATGTGCTGAGCGTCAAAATGGGCTATCAGCAGGCGGGGCTGAAAGCCTCGCAGCTGCTGCTGGAGATGCTGCACGGAACGCGTACGCAAGAGCATATTGTTATCCCCTGCACCTTCCAGTAACGGGCAGTGGAAATGACGCCTTCGTCAGACGAAAGCGTCACTCGCCTGGCCTTAGCGGTAGACCAGCCCGCCATCAATCAGGATCGCCTGACCGGTGACATAGTCGGAATCCGGCCCGGCGAGGTAGGCCACCAGCCCGGCCACATCTTCCGGCGTCTCCGCACGGCCCAGCGCAATGCCCTCAACATATTTCTTGTAGGTTTCACCCAGCGGCGCGCCGGTGATATCGGAGAAGCGGCGGTCAATCTCCTCCCACATGCCGGTGCCGACAATGCCCGGGCAGTAAGCGTTAACGGTAATGCCGCGGCTGGCATACTCTTTTGCCGCCGTCTGGGTTAAGGCGCGAACGGCGAATTTAGTCGCCGAGTAGACGCCCAGCAGCGCGAAACCATCATGCCCGGCAATCGAACAGGCGTTGATGATCTTCCCCTTCTGCTGACGGTCGATAAACTTCTTCGCCGCCGCCTGGATGCCCCACAATGTCCCCTGCACGTTGATGCGCATAATGCGATCCACCTCTTCCGGGGTGACATCGGCCAGCGGCTGCACCTGCGCGATACCAGCGTTATTGACAATAATGTCAAAGCCGCCCAGCGCCTCTTCTGCGTGATCGATCGCCGCATAGACCTGATCGCGCTGCGAAATATCGGCGACAAAGGTCGCCACTTTACGACCCAGCGCCTGCACCTCTTTCGCCACCGCCTCAAGGTTGGCGGCGTTCATATCCACCAGCATCAGCGACGCCCCCTCTTTCGCAAGGCGAAGCGCAATCCCACGTCCAATTCCCTGGCCTGCGCCGGTTACCAGCGCCACTTTATTATCAATTGTCATGCTTTCTCTCTTATGGTTTGAGTTACAACTGCGCCGCAACAGGCTGTCGCGGCAAACTTCACTACCTATTCATTGGTGCAGCGCGCGCCCGTCGGCGGCGAGGATCGCTTCATGCATCGCTTCAGAAAGGGTTGGATGGGCAAAGATCACCTGGTGCAGGCTCTCCTCCGTCGCCTCCAGCGTATGGGCAATGCCAAACCCCTGAATCTGCTCCGTCACGTCGCTGCCCACCATATGCGCGCCGAGCAGCTCGCCGCTCTGGGCATCAAACAGGGTTTTGACAAAGCCCTGCGGTTCGCCAAGGGCCAGCGCTTTGCCGTTGGCCTGATAGGGGAAAACGCCGACGCGGATTTCCCGCCCGCTGGCACGCGCGCGCGCTTCGGTTAAACCGAGGCTGGCCACCTGCGGCCGGGTGTAGGTGCAACGGGGAATAAAATCAGGGCTGACGGGTGCCGCGACGGGCAGCCCGGCGAGCGCCTCGACGCAGCGCACCCCCTGATAGCTCGCTTTGTGCGCAAGGCACGGTGCGCCCGCGACATCGCCGATGGCGTAGAGGCCGAAGACATTAGTGCGACCGCGATCGTCGACCTGAATAAAGCCGCGCGCCATCTCAACGCCGAGCGCCTCAAGACCAAGGTTTTCGATATTGGGCTGAATACCGGCGGCGCAGAGCACGCGATCGACCTCCAGCGTCTGCTCGCCGTCGGCGGTTTTCAGCAGGCAACTGACGCGATCGCCATTGACCGTCGCCGAGCGGATCTGCGCCCCGGTGAAAATCTGCATTCCGCGTTTCGCAAACTGCTGCTGCACCAGCGATGAGACATCGCGATCCTCCAGAGGCAGGATCTGATCTGCCAGCTCCACCAGCGTCACGTCACAGCCGAGATCGTTATAGAGACTGGCGAACTCCGCACCGATGGCACCGGAGCCGATCACCAACAGCGAACGCGGCAGCGCGGCGGGGTTGAGCGCGTCGAAGTAGGTCCAGATATGGCTTTTATCCGCTTCAATACCCGGTAGCGCACGCGGACGCGCACCGGTCGCCAGAATGATGTGATCGGCGCGGAACTCCTGCTCGCCGCCGTCGATACCGCGCACCGCCACCCGCCCCTTATCCAGCAGGCGGCCTTCGCCGTTGATCACCGTGACGTTGTGCTTTTTCAGCAGGAAGGCGACGCCGTCGGTCAGCCGCTGCGACACCGAGCGGCTGTACTCCACCAGACGGCGGATCTCAAAAGCGATCTCGCCAACGCTAAACCCCAGCTGATCGGCATGGCGCATGGCATGCCCGACCTCAGCGCCGTGCAGCATCGCTTTGGTCGGAATGCAGCCCCAGTTAAGGCAGATACCGCCAAGGTGTGTTTTCTCCACCAGCGCGGTGCGCAAGCCTAACTGCCCGGCGCGGATGGCGGCGACGTAGCCGCCCGGCCCGCCGCCGATAATCAGCACATCAAAGCTGTTATTCACCGCGCGCCTCCTCAACCAGCATCAGAGAAGGCGTTTCGATAGCGCGTTGCAGATGCTGCATAAAGGTCGCGCCGACCGCGCCATCAATCACCCGGTGATCGCACGACAGCGACAGCGTCAGCCGTTCACGCGCCACGATCTGCCCTTCATGCACCACCGCGCGGGATTCCGCAGCCCCCACCGCCAGAATCGCGCACTGCGGCGGGTTGATAATGGCGTCGAACTGCCGAATGCCAAACATGCCGAGATTGGAGATGCAGAAGGTGCCGCCCTGAAAATCCTCCGCTTTCAGCGTGCCCGCTTTGGTGCGTGTCACCAGCTCATGGAGTTGCCGGGAGATGGCTCCCACCGTTTTGCGGTTCGCTTCGCGCAGAATTGGCGTATAGAGCCCGCAGGGCAGCGCCACGGCGATGGCGATATCAGCGGTGTGAAAACGGCGAATGGTCTGCGAGGCCTCGTCATACTGCACGTTCATCTCCGGCACGCTCATCAGCGCCTGGGCGCAGGCTTTCACCAGCAGATCGTTGAGCGTCACTTTTAGCGATGGCAGCGCGCTGTTCACTTCCCGGCGCAGCGCCTGAATACGCGTCAGATCGACCTCGCTGACGAGGCGAAAATGGGGCGCGTTACGTTTGGACTCCTGCAAACGGCTGGCGATAGTGCGCCGCATCGCCGAGAGCGGCTGGCTGTCGTATGCCGCGCGCTCTTCAACCGCTTCTGCTGTTCGGGCCACGCTCTTCTCACTGCTGCCACGCAGCGCGGCTAATGCCTCCACATCGGCGCGGCTGACGCGCCCGGCCGATCCTGAGCGGCGGCAGTCATGGAGGTTAATTCCCAACTGGCTTGCCAGACGGCGCGCGATGGGTGTTGCCGGGATCTGGCTATCATCCTGAGTGGCGTGGCGCGGTTTTGCTTTTACCGCCGCTCGCGGCTGCAACTCGGCGCTGCTGCCGCCTGCGGTAATCGCCGCCTGCAAATCGGCGACGGAGATACGCCCGTCGCGACCAGAGCCGCTCACCTTACTCAGATCGATACCCTGCTTTTTCGCCAGCCGCAGGGCATGCGATGTGGCATTAACCTGCGTCTCATCAGTTTCGCCGCGCAGCGCCGCCGGGATCGCATCCTGGGCGGCGGGTTTTGCCGCTGCAGGGGCTGAAGGTTCAGGCGAGGTTGTCACTGCTGGCGACGGCGCGATGTCTGCCGCAGGCTGCGGCGCACCGCTGTTAAGGGTGGCGGCAAAAGCGTCGAGTTCGCTGTCGCTTACCTGCTCATCGGCCACCAGCGCCAGCACTGCGCCCACCGGCAGCGTATCGCCCGGCTGAGCCAGCACCCGGCGCAGCACGCCGTCCCACGGCGCTTCCAGCACGTTGGTTATCTTGCTGGTTTCAATTTCACAAATATCCTGCCCCTGGCTGAAGGCGCTCCCCTCTTTAATCAGCCACTGAGCCAGCGTTCCCTCTTCCATCGAGAGCCCCCATTTCGGGATCTCCAGCGTGCGGATTGTGCTCATGGTTACGCCTCCATCAGTTGTCTAACGGCGGCCTCAATGCGATCCACGTCAGGGATCCAGAGTTTTTCCAGCGCGGGCGAGAAGGGAACCGGGGTGTGCGGCGGGGTAATCAACACTATTGGCGCTTTCAGGAAGTGGAACGCCTGCGAGGCGATCAGCGCCGCCACGTCATGGGCGAAGCCGAAGCGCGCAGCGGACTCATCGACAATCACTACCCGCCCGGTAGAAGCAACGGATTCGAGAATACCCTCCTCGTCCAGCGGCGAGACGGTGCGCGGATCGACCACCTCCACGGAGATGCCCTCTTTCAGCAGTTTGTCCGCCACCTGGTTGGCTTTATGCACCATCGCCGAGAGGGCAATAATGGTGACATCCTCCCCTTCGCGGGTGTAGTTGGCCTGGCCCAGCGGCACGGTATAGCTCTCGTCCGGCACTTCGCCTTTCATGTCGTAGAGCATCTTGTGTTCGCAGAAGACCACCGGATCGTCATCGCGAATCGACTGGATCAGCAGCCCTTTGGCGTCATAGGGCGATGAGGGCACCACCACTTTCAGCCCCGGCGTGGTGGCGAAAATGTTGTAGGGGGACTGGGAATGCTGGGCGGCAGCCGAAAAACCGGCTCCGATCATGCCGCGCACCACCAGCGGCGCTTTCGCCTTGCCGCCGAACATATAGCGGAATTTCGCCGCCTGGTTGTAGAGCGCATCGTGGCTGACGCCGAAGAAATCCATAAACATCAGCTCCGCCACCGGGCGTAAGCCGGTGACCGCCGCGCCAGCAGCCATGCCGATAATCGCTGATTCAGTGATTGGCGTATCAATCACCCGTGCCGAGCCGAACTGGGTCCATAGCCCTTTGGTAACGCCGAGTACGCCACCGAAGGCCTCCACTTTCGCCTCTTCCGGCGCGTTGCCGCCGTGGCCGCCGCGCAGATCTTCACCGATCAGCACCACGCTTTCATCGCGCGCCATCTCTTGCGCCAGCGCGTCGCGGATCGCTTCGCGGTAAGTTTTGATTGTCATGACGGGCTCCTCAGTAAGAGACGTAAACGTCGGTCAGCAGGCTTTCCGCCACCGGGTAGCCAGCGGCGCGGGCTTTGATCACCGCATCGTCGACCTGCGCTTTTACTTCGGCGTCGATCGCCTCCAGCGCCTCGCGCGTAAGCTTTTCTGCCGTTTTGCTGGTGAAGATTTTTAGCGGATCGTGATCGGCGCGCAGGCGCTCAATCTCCCCTTCCCCACGGTACAGCCCCGGATCGCCCTCAAAGTGGCCGTGCCAGCGGAACGCTTTCGCCTCAATCACGCTCGGCCCGCCGCCTTCACGGGCGCGCTTCACTGCCTCAGCCGTTGCTTCGTAAACGGCAAAGAAATCGGTGCCGTCTACAGTGACGGCAGGCAGGCCAAACCCGGCGGCACGCCCGGCGATATCGCGGCCACCGACGGCGTAGTTATGCCCGGTTGCTTCACCGTAACCGTTGTTTTCAAAGACGAAGATGGCGGGCAGTTGCAGCACCACCGCCATGTTGATGGCTTCAAACACCAGCCCCTGGTTGGAGCCGCCGTCGCCGGTAAAGGAGACGGCGACGCCGCCGTTATTGCGGGTTTTTGCCGTCAGCGCCGCGCCAATCACCAGCGGCGGCGCACCGCCGACAATGGCGTTCGCGCCGAGCATCCCTTTCGAGAGATCGGCAATGTGCATCGAGCCGCCCTTGCCACGGCAGAGACCGGCGTCTTTGCCGAAGATCTCCGCCATCATCGCGTGGATATCGCACCCTTTGGCGATGCAGTGGCCGTGCCCGCGGTGGGTGGAGCCGATGTAGTCCGTCTGCTGTAAGTTCTCGCAGACGCCGACGGCAATCGCCTCTTCGCCGGTATACAGGTGGATGAATCCGGGAATGTCACCGCTGGTGTTTTCAGTGTGCAGGCGCTCCTCGAATTCACGTATTTCACGCATTTTGCGATAAGCCTTTAACAGCTGTTGTGTGTTCAGCTCCATAGCTCCGTCCTCAGGTTGTATACCCGCGAGCGCCAGCACGGCGACCGGCAGGGGTTGCGGAAGTGGGGTTACTCTATAAGCGGGTCTTAAGGGGGGATAACCCCCCAATTGGGGGGGAGAGCGGGACTAAAAGAGATAAATGCGATAAGGGTCAAGTTCTGGCAGGTTACAGGCGGGTGTCAGTTACTTACACTTAGCAGCGACTTTTGTGAACAGGGGCAGGCTCGTATGAAATCGTTGACCTCAACAGACTCTCTGCTTGCGGCCAGCTATCGCGAGGAACCTTTCCGCTTCACGCGCCGGCTGCCGCTGATCCTCACCAAATTAACCCCACCCCGCTCGCCGGGCGTGCTGCTTGAGCGTGACCGCCTGCTGGCAAGGCTGGATGCGGCCGCCGACGGCGCACTGACGCTTCTCTGCGCCGCGGCCGGTTCCGGGAAAACTACCCTGCTGGCGCAGTGGTACCGCCAACGCCGGGAGCAAGGTGACGCCATCGGCTGGCTGAGCCTGGAAGAGGATGAGAACGATCCGGCGCAGTTTGCCCGCTACCTGGTCACCGCCCTGAAGCCGCTCTACAGCGGCTGGGGCGAGGCGCTCGACCCCTTTTTACAGGGCGATATGACGCCGGATCTCTCGGTGCTGCTGGCGGAGCTGACTAACCAGCTGCACCACTGCCCGCACCCGGTGTGGCTGATCCTTGATGATTACCACGCCCTGACCCACCCCGCGCTGCACGAAGGCATAAGCTGGCTTATCAACCACGCGCCGGATTCGCTGCACCTGATCGTTGGCAGCCGTTTTCGCCCGCCGCTGGCGCTGAGCCGCCTGGCATTACAGGATGCGCTCAACGAACTGCACGATGAGGATCTGCGTTTCACTCTCGCCGAAGCGCAGGACTACCTTAGCGATGCCGCGCGTACGGCGATCCCCGGCGCGCAGGATGTTCAGCGGCTGATGCTGGCCACAGAGGGCTGGGTGGCCGGGATCAAGATCGCCGCGCTGGCACAGGACTGGCACCACGATCCGCAGCGCTTTCTGGCGCGTATTCCCTCCGGCTCGCGCACGCTGGCACGCTATCTCGACGAGGTGATCTTTACTCCGCTGCCGGAGGCGGTGGTCGAGTTTCTGCTGCAAACCGCGATTCTTAACCGCCTCACCCCGGCGCTGTGCGATGCGCTGACCGGGCGCGAGGACGGCGAAGCGATGCTCGGCTGGATCCAGCAGCATAATCTCTTTATCACCGCGCTGGATGAGCACGGCGGCTGGTTTCGCTACCACCACCTGATGCGCGACGCGCTGCTGGCCCGCTTGCAGCAGAGCGAACCGGCGCGCGTGCGGCAACTGCATGAGCGCGCCAGCAACTGGTTTGCCGGGCAGCAACTCTGGGCCGAGGCGGTGCGCCACGCGCTGGCGGCAGGGAAAAGCGGCGCGCGGCATGCCGAAGCCAGCGCGCAGTCCCTCGCCGAAGAGGGGGATATCGACACGCTGGTGCGCTGGATGCACTTTCTGCCGCTGACGCCCGATCCGTCGCGCATTGATTTGCAGCTTAATCTCGCCTGGGCGCTGGCGCACCACTTCCGCTTTCAGGCTTCGCGCGAACTCCTCGACGGCATTGAGGCGATGGCGCACGACGCCGCGCTGTCGCATAGCGTGCGGGTCAAGCTGCGGGTGGTGCGGGCGATTTGTGAAGCCTTTGCCGAGAATATTGAACTGAGCGTGGCGCTGGTGGAGCCGCTGCTGGCAGAGATCCCCTGCGGTGATCGCTGGGTGGATGGGCTGGTGTGCAACATTCTCAGCTACTGCCACCTCGTCAATGCCCGGCCGGGGCAGGCGCTGGCGGTGCAGAGCCGGTTGCCGGAGCTGAAGGTGGCGAACCGCAATCTGTTTGTTGATGTCTGGCGCGCCTTTGTTATCGCCCAGGCCCATTTACGCCAGGGTAATCTGGCTGACGCAAAACGGGTGGCGGCGCAGACGCTACAGGCCGCCGAGGCGCAAACCGGCAGCAACTCCAGCAGCGGCGCGACGCTGGCACCGATTCTGGCGGAGGTCGCCTGGGAGCGCGACGAGCGGCAGGATATTGACGCCCTGCTGGCGCTGCGCCTTGAGATGATCGAGACCTTTTGCCCGCCGGAGGGGCTGAGCCGCTGCTTTATCGTGCTCTCACGCCAGGCGGCGCTTAACGGCCAGCTTGCGGAGGCGAAACGGCTTCTCACCTATGGCGGCGAGCTGACGCGCCAGCGCCAGTGGCTGCGCGCGCAGGCGGCGCTGCTGGCGGAAACGGTTGAACTGCATCTGCGTGATGAGGCGCTCTCCCAGGCCCTGGAGACGCTGGACGCGCTCCGGCAACTGCACAGTGAAGATGCTGAAAACGGGGCGATCGGCTTTTATCAACGGGTCAGCGAAAGCCGCATCGCCCTTGCTGAAGGCCATGCCCATCAGGCTGCCGCTGCCTTTGCGGCGCTGGCCGACGAGCAGCAGCAGCACGGCGAAGCGCTCTCTGCCCTGCGCTTACGCCTGGCGCAGGCCGCCGCCCTCTGGCATGCCGGAGCCTATGAACAGGCGGGTATGGTTTTCACCTCACCGCTGCAACAAGCGCTTGAGCGAGGTTTACTGCGCAGCCTGCTCGATCTAGGTTCAGTATTAGTAGGGCTGCTCGACGAGTTGCTTGCCCGCCAGGCCACGCCGGAGGCGCTCAGACGCCAGGCTGCAACCTTGCGACAGCAGGCAGTCGAACGGTTTGGTTTACCGCCGAAACGGCACGATGAGGCGGAAGAGACACGCTATCTCACCGAGCGCGAGCAGCAGACGCTTGAGCTTATCGCCAGCGGTCACTCGAACAAAGAGATTGCCCGCGTGCTGGGGATTTCGGCAGAAACGGTCAAATGGCACTTAAAACAGATGTATGAGAAGTTGCAGGTCAGCAGCCGGATGCAGGCGGTAAACCAGGCGCGGGAGTGGAAGTTGCTGAAAGTGGAGTAGTGCGGCGCGCTGCGTAGCAGCAGCTGAAATGGGTGGGGGCCCTGCCAGCTACATCCCGGCACACACGTCCTTTGCCCTGGCTGCTTCCTTCCGGACCTGACCTGGTGAACAAAGTAGCATTGCGGGAGAACCAACAGGGCCCCCATTGAGAGCGAAGGTTGATAACCAACGCGCTGGCGCATTATCCCCATCCGGCAGGGCAATTGCAACCCATAGGCTGACGGATGCTGGTTTCTTGCGCAATCGCCCCTTCACAGGGGGTAAATCGCTGTTTATGCTGCCCCCTTCTCTGCTCAGGAGCGTGTGATGGATACGCAAGACTCTTTTCCCCGCCGGGTATGGCAAATTGTCGCCGCCATTCCGGAGGGTTATGTCACTACCTATGGCGAGGTGGCGAAACTGGCTGGCTCGCCGCGCGCGGCACGCCAGGTCGGCGGTGTGTTAAAGCGCTTACCGGAGGGCAGCACGCTGCCGTGGCATCGGGTGGTCAATCGTTATGGCGTAATTTCACTGAGCGGGCCGGATCTGCAAAGGCAGCGTCAGGCACTGCTGGCAGAGGGCGTGGTGGTGTCGGGAAGTGGCGAGATTGATTTGAACAAGTATCGCTGGCGCTATGAGTAGCTCCTCCCCCGCAGGAGAGGAGCAAAACGCACGCAGATTAGTACTGGGTCGGCGCCGGAGTGGCGTTAGACGGGGTGACCTGCGTTGGTGAGGTCGACGGTACGGTGTTCGGCGTACCACCGCTCTGCTGCAGCGGAACCGCGGTCTGCTGTACCGGAACCAGCGTCAGGTCGACTTTGGTGCCGCCCTGGTTGATAACCGGCTTAACCGAGTCGGTAATAAACACCATCTTGTTATCAACGGTGATCGCCGCACTCAGCAGGATACGCGCGTTTGGCTGGATGTCGGCCGGGTTAAACGGCAGGACATAGCTGTACGGCGGCTGTTTGCCATCGGTACGTACTGCTTTCTGCGCCAGCACTTTCGACGGCGCGTTGGCCTGGGTGGCATCAGAAACGGTAACGGTTAACACCGCATCCGGCGGCAGCGCCACTTTCTGACGGATCCAGACCGTACCGGTCACGCTTGGCTGAGCAATCGCCGCTTTATTCGTGGCGGACGGCGCATTGGGATTAGGTGCCGGCGTTGGAATATCGCCGCCTTTTTGGGCGCACGCCGATAACGCGACTGCGACTGCTAAACCACTTAACATGGGCACGAGTTTCATTGATCTCTCCTTATCTTCAATGCACCTGCAGGCGCAGCGCCTGCCAGATGTGTGTGGCTAAACCTTCGTAACCTGAACAAGTGTGGCACATATACCCGATATATTCCTGTAAACACCTATTCATTCAGATTATTGCACCCATCGGACCACTCCATTTTCCAGGTTATACTCAGGCAATATATGCTACGTCAGCCGCTATTTATTTGAGGAATTGTATGAGTCAGGCGCTATCTAATCTGCTGGCATTATTGAATCTGGAAAAAATTGAAGAGGGGCTGTTCCGTGGGCAGAGCGAAGATTTAGGTCTGCGCCAGGTCTTTGGCGGCCAGGTCGTTGGGCAGGCGCTCTATGCGGCGAAAGAGACCGTTCCGGCAGACCGCCTGGTGCACTCTTTCCACAGCTACTTTTTGCGCCCCGGCGATAGCCAGAAACCGATTATTTATGATGTGGAAGTGCTGCGTGACGGCAACAGCTTTAGCGCCCGCCGCGTGGCAGCGGTGCAGAACGGCAAACCGATTTTCTATATGACTGCCTCTTTCCAGGCCCCCGAGTCGGGCTACGAGCATCAAAAAACGATGCCCGCCGCGCCCGCGCCGGACTCGCTCAAATCAGAAACGGAGATCGCCCGCGATCTCTCCCACCTGCTGCCGCCCGGCGTGAAAGAGAAGTTCCTCAGCGACAAGCCGCTGGAGATCCGCCCGGTTGAGTTCCATAACCCACTGAAGGGCCATGTGGCCGATCCGGTGCGTCAGGTGTGGATCCGCGCCAACGGCGTGCTGGATGAAGATTTCCGCATCCACCAATATCTGCTTGGCTACGCCTCAGACTTTAACTTCCTGCCGGTGGCATTGCAGCCGCACGGCGTTGGCTTCCTTGAGCGCGGTATGCAGGTGGCGACTATCGACCACTCAATGTGGTTCCACCGCCCGTTCAATATGAATGACTGGCTGCTCTACAGCGTGGAGAGCACCTCCGCCTCCAGCGCCCGTGGTTTTGTACGCGGCGAATTCTATACCCAGGATGGCGTGCTGGTAGCCTCCAGCGTGCAGGAAGGGGTGATGCGTAACCGCAACTAAACAGGTTGCGTTCGCGCCAAAAGAAAAGCCTCCGCATGCGGAGGCTTTTTTATGCTCAGGAGATACTCAACGTATCAGGCGTTGTAGGCGTTTTCGCCGTGGCTGTTGACGTCCAGCCCTTCACGCTCTTGCTCTTCCGGTACACGCAGGCCAACCGTCATATCCGCCAGTTTGTAGCCGATAAAGGCGACTACCGCAGACCAGACGATGGTGATGCCCACGCTCTCCAGCTGCACCAGCACCTGGTGGCCCATGGTGACGCCGGAAGCGAAGCCCACGCCGCCGAGGGAGGTGGAGGCGAAGATACCCGTCAGGATACAGCCGATAATGCCGCACACGCCGTGAACGCCGAAGACATCGCACGGATCATCGACGCGCAGCATACGTTTCAGTGCCGTCACGCCCCACAGACCCGCCAGACCGCACACCAGACCGACAATCAGCGCACCGCCGACACCGACATAACCACACGCCGGGGTGATACCAACCAGGCCAGCAATCGCACCGGAGCAGGCACCGAGCAGCGAAGGCTTGCCGCGCATTGCCCACTCGCCAAACACCCAGGAGAGGATCGCGGCAGCAGTGGCGACCACGGTGTTCACAAAGGCCAGCGCGGCGATTTCGTTGGCGCTGCTCGCCGAACCGGCGTTGAAGCCGAACCAGCCAACGTAGAGGATCGCAGTACCAATAAAGACCATCGGCAGGTTGTGCGGTTTAAACGCCTCTTTGCCGAAGCCGACACGTTTGCCAATCAGGTACGCGCCCACCAGGCCTGCAATCGCGGCGTTAATGTGCACCACCGTACCGCCCGCAAAGTCGAGCGCGCCGTGGGTTGCCAGCAGACCGCCACCCCATACCATGTGCGCAATCGGCACATAGGAGAGCGTCATCCACACCACCACAAAGATCAGCACCGCAGAGAAGCGAATACGCTCGGCGAGCGCGCCGACGATAAGCCCCACGGTGATGCAGGCGAAGGAGCCCTGGAAGGCAACATGGATGTATTGATAGATGCTGCCCATCACGTCGGTGAGGGCGATATTTTTCAGCATCACCCAGTTGAAGCTGCCGAAGAAGCTATTGCCTTCACTGAAGGCGAGCGAGTAGCCGTAGACCACCCAGAGAATGCAGACCAGCGCGAAGGTAACCGCCACCTGGGTCAGCATTGAGAGCACGTTTTTGCCACGGATCAGGCCGCCGTAAAAGAGCGCGATGCCCGGAATGGACATAAACAGCACCAGCGCGGTGCAAATCATCATAAAACCGTTATCGGCTTTATCCGCAACGGCCGGCGCGGCAAGCGCCAGGCCCGGCAGCAAAGCCAGCGAGGCAAGGGTAGCTTTTACTGTTTTCATTCTCATTTTTCCGATCCCTATCACTGTGTGTCAGCTATTACAGCGCCGCTTCGTCGGCTTCACCGGTACGAATACGGATCACGCGTTCGAGTTCGGCAACGAAAATTTTGCCGTCGCCAATTTTTCCGGTGTAGGCCGCTTTGCTGATGATATCGATCACCTCATCAAGCTGATCGTCGGCGATCGCCACGTCGATTTTTACTTTTGGCAGGAAATTGACGCTGTATTCCGCACCGCGGTAAAGCTCGGCATGCCCCTTCTGACGGCCAAACCCTTTTACTTCCGTCACGGTCAGCCCCTGAATACCAATCGAAGAGAGCGCTTCACGCACATCTTCAAGTTTGAATGGCTTAATCACCACGGTTACCAGCTTCATAGATTCCCCTCACTCGACATTCGCAAATGGACGCAGCCAACATGCGGAAGGTATTGCAAGGGGTGTGCCAGAAATGTGAAGGCGCGCGTTTTCGCGCAATAAAGAGACAAAGCCAGAAGCGGTGATGGGCGGCGCAAGCGCACGGATGAAGCACAAGCGGCGGAAAAAAGAAAAACGCACCATGACAGTGCATGGTGCGTTACATTTTTGCACCACCAGGCGCAGGTGCGCGCAGGGTGCTTAATTTTGGTGCATCAGGCGCTGAGCGACTCTTCCCGCGTGCTGGCCGCCAGCTCTTCACCCGCTAACTGCAGCTGATACATCTGGTAGTAGCGCCCTTTCGCCGCCAGCAGCTGCTGATGGGTACCGCGCTCAACCGCCTGTCCGCGGTGCAGCACCAGGATGGTTTCTGCTTCGACAATGGTCGATAAGCGGTGGGCAATCACCACCAGCGTGGTCTTCTCGCGGATCGCCGCCAGCGCCTGCTGGATCGCCTGCTCGGTGCCGGAGTCGATATTCGCCGTCGCTTCATCCAGGATCAGGATCTGCGGGGCATCAACCAGCACGCGCGCCAGCGCCAGCAGCTGTTTCTGCCCGACGGAGAGATTATTCCCCTGCTCGCCAAGGCGGGTGTAGATCCCTTCACTCAGGGTGCGTGCCAGGTCGGCAAGCTGGACGATCTCAAGCGCTTTCCAGACGCGCTCTTCGCTGATATCCCGCCCAAGGGTAACGTTGGCGAAGAAGCTGTCGGCCAGCACCACCGGATCCTGCTGCACCATCGCGACGCCTTTGCGCAGCGCGCTGTGGCCTAGCGTGGCAAGCGGGCGACCGTCGAGGCGGATCTCCCCTTGAGTCAATGGATAGTAGCCCATCAGCAGGCTGGCGAGGGTACTTTTACCGCTGCCGGTATGGCCGACCAGCGCGACAAAGCTGCGCGGCTCAACCTGCAGGGAGATATCCTGCAACACCAGTTGATCTTCGCGGTAGGCGAAGGAGAGGTTTTCAATGTCGATCGCCCCGCTGTGCAGCGGCGTCTCGTCATCGCCGTAGTTCTGGCGCGGTCGGTCCATCAGTTCGAAGACGCGCTCACCGGCGACCACCGCCTGTTGCAGCATCGACTGCTGCGTCGTCAGTTCGATCAGCGGCTCGTTAAGGCGGCCAAGGTAGCTGATAAAGGCGTAAAGCACCCCAACCTCCACCGTGCCGACGGTCGAGAAACCAAACAGCATCAGCAGACCGCAGAGCACCAGCGCTGAAAAGAGGCTCAGCAGCGGACGCAGCAGGAAGCCATCGAGGCGCAGGGTTTGCATCCGCGCGAGGTAGTGCGAGCGGCTCGCTTCGCTCATGCGCTCGCCGAAGCGCGCCTGCTGGCGGAACTGCTGGATCACGCTCATGCCGTTGATGATTTCGTTAAAGCCATCGTTGATGTCGGCAAGGTAGGCGCGCATGCGCCGCACAATCGGCGTGCTGAAACGCTGATAGATCAGCATCACGATAATTACCGCCGGGAAGATGCCCATCGCCACCAGCGCCATACGCCAGTCGAGGCTAAACATCGCCACCAGCATCGCACCAATCAGCGCCGCACTGCGCAACACGGTGGCGACCACCGTTACGTAGAGATCGCGGATCACTTCGGTGTCGTTGGTCACGCGCGAAATAATCTGCCCTACCGGCTGGGTGTCGAAGGCGCTGAGCGGCTGGCGCAGCGCGGCATCCATTACATCGGTACGCAGCTGTTGCACCACGCCGACCGCCGCCTGGTTAAAGAGCAGCGCCTGGGCATAGTGCAGCCCTGCGGCCAGCAGTTGCAGGCCGACATAGGCGGCCGCCAGCCCGGCGATCAGCGCGAGCGGCAGGTAGCTTTTCGCCACCATATTATCGATAAAGTAGCTGATCAGCGCCGGGCCGGAGACTTCGGCAATCGCCGCGACCCACAGCATCAGCACTGCTTTACTGAGCGGCTTGCGCCACGGTTTTCCGTAGACCAGCAGACGTTTCAGCGTTGGCCACTGGCGAGAGAAGTTACGCATCCTCGGCCTCCTGCGGCTGGTCATCAAGCGCCGCTTCCAGCTGCTGATACCGGTACATGTCGCGATACCAGCCTGGCTGGCGCGCGAGCTGCTCATGTTGGCCGCGCTGGGCGATATGGCCATGTTGCATAACAATAATCTCACTGGCTTCCGTCAGCGCCGACAGGCGATGCGCGCTGATAATTACGGTGCGACCTTCGCCCCACTGGCGCAGGTTGTGCAAAATCTGGTGTTCGGTGCGCCCATCCACCGCAGAGAGGGCGTCATCAAGAATAAGGATTTCGGCGTTCAGCAGCAGCGCACGGGCGATGGAGATACGCTGTTTCTGCCCGCCGGAGAGCATTACGCCGCGCTCGCCCACTTCGGTGTCGTAACCCTGCGGCAGTCGCAGAATGTCGTCATGGACGCTGGCAAGCTTCGCCACATGCTCAATCTCCTCCTGCGTCGCACCGGGCCTGCCAAGGGCAATGTTATGGCCGATGGTGTCGGAGAAGAGAAACGGTGTCTGGTTGACGACAGCAAGACGGCTGCGCCAGCTGTCCAGCTTCAGCTGCGTGAGCGGCATATCGTGGAAGCGAATATCGCCCGCGTCGACATCAAAATGGCGCTGAATCAACGCCAGCAGCGTACTTTTCCCCGCGCCGGTCGGGCCGCAGATGCCGAGCATCTGGCCCGGCTCCAGGGTCGCGCTGACGTTGGTCAGCGCCGCGCTGTCGGTTTGCGGATAGTGAAACGCTTTGATAGAGAGCGTTAAGGTGCCGCGCTCAGCGGGCACGGTTTCCGTGCCGTCATTCACCACCGGCGCTTCCGCCAGCATATCGCGGATGCGGCTATAGGCCGCGCTACCGCGCTCGACGATGTTAAACATCCACGCCAGCGCCAGCATCGGCCAGATCATCAGCCCAAGGTACATGGCAAAACTGGTCAGCTCGCCGAGGGTCAGCGAACCATGCACCACCATCCAGCTGCCGCCGCCAATCGCCAGCATGTTTGCCATGCCGATGGCGATATAGATGGTCGGGTCGAAGCGCGCATCGACGCGCGCCACGCGCATGTTTTTCGCGCCGGTATCCGCCGCTTCGCTGCCAAAGAGCGCCGACTGGCGATCTTCAAGGCCAAAGGCTTTGATCATGCGGATGCTGGTCATGCTCTCCTGGGTGCGATCGTTTAACGCGGAGAAGGCCGCCTGCGCGGCTTTAAAGCGGCTGTGCAGCTGATCGCCGTAGCGCTTGATCACCAGCGCCATAATCGGCATCGGCAATAACGACAGCAGGGTTAGCTGCCAGCTGATCTGGGTTGCCATCACAATCAGCACCACGCAGCCCATCACCAGCGAGTCGACCAGCGTTAACACCCCTTCCCCGGCGGCAAACACCACGCGATCCACGTCATTGGTGGCGCGCGCCATTAAATCGCCGGTGCGGTGGCGCAGGTAAAATTCCGGGTGCTGGCGGCTGAGCTGGCGGTAGAAATCCTCGCGCAGTTCGACGGCGAGCTGATAGGAGGCTCCGAAGAGCCAGACGCGCCAGACATAGCGCAGCAGATAGGTAACGACAGCAATCGCCACCAGCGCCGCTACCCACATCCACACCTGCTGATGGGTAAACTGCTTCTGGGTGATGCCATCCACCACAATCCCCACCACTTTTGGCGGGACCAGCTGCAAGATAGCAATAATGATAAGTAAGGCGACGGCGCCGAGGTAGCGCTGCCACTCCCGACGAAAATACCAGCCTAACTGAGCAAATAATCGCACGCGGTTACATCCTGAACGTGAATTGCCGACGGTCGGTTAACCGCCGGAAGGGTTATTCAATGGGCAAAGCCGTGGTGTATTTTATCTGTTCCATGGCGAAGCTGGAGGTGACATCCGAGAGCCCCGGCACGCTGTTGACCAGCTTCTTATAGAAGTCATCGTAGCGTTTCATATCCGCCACCTGGACGCGCAGCAGGTAATCGTACTCGCCAGCCATACGCCAAAAGCCTAGCACTTCCGGGAGCTGTGTCACTTCGCTGACGAAGCGGTTATACCAGTCGCTGCTGTGATGCTGGGTTTTGATCAGCACAAATGCCGTCAGCCCCAGCCCGAGCTTTTCCGCATCCAGCACCGCCACGCGGCGCAGTAAGATACCGTCATCTTCCAGTTTTTTCAGCCGTTTCCAGCACGGAGTGGTGGTCAGATTAACGGCATCAGCCAGCGCCTGCAAAGAGAGCGAACAATCCTGCTGCAACAGTGCGAGCAGCTTACGGTCAATTTTATCTAACATCCCCTGCTCCGTTAGAAAATTTTTCTCTAAATAGTCTATCGCAAAGGCGAAATGGCAACCTTTTTTTCTTCGCCTTTCGCTAGACTGGGCACAAAATGACAAACGGAACAGCATCATGAACAACAGCTGGGTCAAATACGCGATTAATGAAATCAATGCCGACGCGCAGCGCTCTGCGGATACCCACCTTATCCGCCTGACGCTGACGGGTTTTCCGGGTATCAACCTCTATTTAAAAGATGAAAGCACGCACCCCACCGGCAGCCTGAAGCATCGCCTTGCGCGCTCGCTGTTTCTCTACGGCTTGTGCAACGGTTGGATTAAGGAAGGCACCACGATTATTGAGGCCTCCTCCGGCTCGACCGCCATCTCAGAGGCGTGGTTTGCGCGCCTGCTCGGGCTGCCCTTTATCGCGGTGATGCCTTACTGCACGGCGAAACGCAAAGTGGAGCAGATCGAGTTTTACGGCGGCCGCTGCCACTTTGTTGATAGCGCCTGCGAGATCTACGCCGAATCAGAGCGGCTGGCGAAAGAGCTGAACGGTCACTATATGGATCAGTTCACCTTCGCCGAGCGTGCGACGGACTGGCGCGGCAATAACAACATTGCCGATAGCATTTTCCGCCAGATGAAGAACGAGCCGCATCCGGTGCCGGAAGCGATTGTGATGAGCGCCGGAACGGGCGGCACCTCGGCAACCATTGGCCGCTATATTCGCTGCCAGGGTTATGACACGCGCCTGGTGGTGGTTGACCCGGAGAACTCCGTCTTCTTTGACTACTGGCAACAGCGCGACAGCACGCTGCGCAGCCCGATCGGCAGCAAAATCGAAGGTATTGGCCGCCCACGCGTCGAGCCGTCATTTATTGCTGATGTGGTCGACGAGATGCTGCGCGTGCCGGATGCCGCCAGCGTGGCGACCGCGCAGTGGCTGGAGACACAGCTTGGCCGTAAAGTCGGCGCCTCTACCGGTACCAATATGTGGGGCGCGTTACAGCTTGCGGCGCAGATGCGCGACGAAGGGCGCCATGGCTCAATCGTTACCCTGCTGTGCGACAGCGGCGAGCGCTATCTTGAAACCTACTACAACCCGCAATGGGTCGCGGCGAACCTCGGCGATATTGAGCCGTGGAAAGCGCAGATCGCCCTGCTTACCTCACCGCAATAGCGCGAAGGCAATAGCGACGGGCAAAAAAAAGCCGGGTTTTATTAGTAAAACCCGGCTCGCTGGCAATATCTTTTCATTCGGGGGAATAAGGAAGATGTGGAGTGTCCAGCCAGTGTGTCAAAAAGTGCGACACCGCCTGATTACGGCAGTGCCCGATAACCGGTAAATGCGGCAGCGCCGCGCGCAGTTGCGGCATGGCGTTGCCCATGATCATGCCGTAGCCGACGCTCTCTAACATCTCTCTGTCATTCATCGCATCGCCAAACGCCATACACTCTTGCAGCGTCAATCCTAACGAGGCGCTGAGTACTTCCAGCGCGGCGCCTTTGTTGCAGCCGACCGGCAGAACCTCAAGACAGTCCATCGCCGCAAAGCAGATGTGCGCCTGCGCGCCAATCTGCTCATCAAGCTGCTGTTGCAAGCGGCAGAGATCGTCGTGATCGCCGACAAAACTGATCTTGGCAACGTCACAGGCGGGCAGGCGTTTAAAATCGGTGATCTGATAGCTAAAGTCGCTGAAGAGATGCGCCTGCAGCGCCTCCGGCATCGGCTTGTCCGTGAGCCAGCCGGAATCATTAAACACATGCAGCGAAGCACCGGTCTCCCAGCGGCCGTGCAATACGCGCTCGACCACCTGTGGGGAGAGATCCTGGCGATGGAGTAGCTCGCCTTCTAAGGAGTGGATGCGCGTGCCGTTGCCGGTGATGAGAAAGGCATCGAGGCCGATATGCTGCACAACGCGCTGCATCTCCAGCGCGTGCCGACCGGTGGCGAAGGCCAGCGTAATCTCCCGTTCATGTAAACGTCGCAGCGCCGCCAGCGTTTGATCGCCCAAACGATGGTCGGGCATAAGCAGGGTGCCATCCATATCAAAAGCGGCCAGACGCGCCATGATCTACTCTCCAGTTCTGATGCCGTTAGGTTGTGTTTCAGTATTGCGTGAGATATACGGAAGTAATAGTGAATAGATAAAAATTATTGTTCCGGGTTATGAGATTACTTAACCGCCTTAACCAGTTTCAGCGTCTCTGGTCGCCCTCTGCCGGTGAGGATCAGGCAGTGAGCATTAGCGAGCTGGCTCTGCGCTGCTATTGCAGCGAACGCCATATGCGCACCCTGCTGCGCCAGATGCAGGCCGCCGGCTGGTTAACGTGGCAGGCGCAGTCCGGACGCGGTAAACGCGGCGCGCTGCATTTCTGCGTAACGCCGGAGCGGCTGCGGCGCGAGATGCTGGAGCAGGCGCTGACGGCCGGGCAGCAGCACAATGCGCTGGCGCTCGCTGAACTTGATCCTGCGGATCTGCGCACGCTGCTCAACCCCTATCTCGGTGGGTTGTGGCAGAACGAGACGCCGACGCTGCGCATTCCTTACTACCGTCCGCTGGAGCCGCTGGCACCGGGCTTTCTCGCTGGCCGCGCGGAGCAGCACCTTGCCGGGCAGATCTTTAGCGGGCTGACGCGTTTTATCAGCCGCAGCGCGTTGCCGCAGAGCGACCTGGCCCACCACTGGGAGAGCAGCGAGGATGGCCTGTGCTGGCGTTTTCACCTTCACGCTACCCTGCACTGGCACAATGGCGATACGGTCACTGCCGCGCAGTTGCATCAGCTGCTTGTCGCCCTGCTTGAGTTGCCCGCGTTACGGACGCTTTTCGCCAGCGTCGAGCGCATTACGCTTACCCATCCGTGGTGCATTACCTTTCAGCTTCATCGCCCCGATTACTGGCTGGCGCACCGGCTGGCGAGCTACGGCAGCCGCCTGGCACACCCCGCTCATCCGCAGATTGGTACCGGGCCGTTTCGCCTTGTCGCCTTCAGTGATGAACTGGTGCGCCTTGAGAGCCACGACCACTACCATTTAGGCCACCCGCTGCTGAAAGCGGTGGAGTACTGGATTGCGCCGCAGCTTTTTGATGAGGATTTAGGCACCAGCTGCCGCCATCCGGTGCAGATTGCCATCGGCGAGCCGGAGGAGTTGCGCCACCTGCAACCGGTCAGTAACAGCATCAGCCTCGGTTTTTGCTATCTCGCCCTGCGCCCCGGCGCGCGGCTAAGCCCGGCGCAGGCGCGCCGTCTGGTGCAGATTATTCATCACACCTCGCTTTTGCAGACGCTGCCGCTGGATGAGGGGCTGATTACCCCAAGCCGGGAGTTACTGCCCGGCTGGCATATTCCCGGCTGGCCTGAAGAAAACGTCGCCTTACCGGCGAAACTGACGCTTATCTACCACCTGCCGGTGGAGTTGCACACCATGGCGCAGCAGCTTAAAGCCTCTCTTGCCGTGCTGGGCTGCGAGCTGACGGTAATTTTTCACGACGGTAAACGCTGGGAAGGGTGTCGCGAACTGGCGGCGGCAGATCTGGTGATGGGCGACAGGCTGGTTGGCGAAGCGCCGGAGTACACCCTTGAGCAGTGGCTGCGCTGCGATCCGCTGTGGCCGAACCTGCTCGGCAGTGCGCAGTTCGCGCATCTGCAGGCAACGCTGGATGCGGTGCAGTGCCAGGCCGACGAGCAGGCGCGTATTGCAGCGTTAAAAGCGCTATTTGACAGGTTGATGGACGAGGCGCTGCTGACGCCGCTCTTTAATTACCACTACCGCATTAGCGCGCCGCCGGGCGTTGAGGGGATCGAGGTCAATCGCCGCGGCTGGTTTGAGTTTACCGAGGCATGGCTTCCGGCCCCGTCGCCGTGAAGAAGCTGGTCGCTGCCAGGCTCACGCGCTACCATACCTTTTTTGTGTAAATGTCAGGAATAACTATGAAACGTGCCGTTGTCGTCTTCAGTGGCGGACAAGACTCCACGACCTGCCTGGTGCAGGCGTTACAGCAGTATGATGAAGTCCATTGCGTGACGTTTGATTATGGGCAGCGCCATCGTGCTGAGATCGACGTCGCGCGCGAACTGGCGCAAAAGCTGGGCGCACGGGCGCATAAAGTGCTGGATGTGACGCTGCTTAACGAACTGGCCGTGAGCAGCCTGACGCGCGACAGCATTCCGGTGCCGGATTATGAAGAGAGCGCGGACGGCATTCCAAACACCTTTGTTCCCGGGCGCAATATTCTCTTTCTGACGCTGGCGGCGGTATACGCTTACCAGGTGCAGGCAGAAGCGGTGATCACCGGCGTGTGTGAGACCGATTTTTCCGGCTACCCGGACTGCCGCGACGAGTTTGTGAAGGCGCTTAACCACGCGGTTAGCCTCGGTCTGGCGAAGGATATCCGTTTTGAAACGCCGCTGATGTGGATCGATAAAGCCCAGACCTGGGCGCTGGCGGATTACTGGGGCGCGCTCGATATGGTGCGCAGCGAAACCCTGACCTGCTACAACGGCATTAAAGGGGATGGTTGCGGACACTGCGCGGCGTGCCATTTACGCGCCAACGGGTTGCAGCAGTACCTTGCCGATAAAGCCTCAGTAATGAGCGCAATGAAAGCAAAAACCGGATTGAAATAACCCCGCACAGACCCCGTAGGCCGGATAAGCGGCCGCGCCATCCGGTATTACCTCCGCGGCACATTTGCCGGATGGCGGCTTCGCCTTATCCGGCCTACATGAATGAAGCCACTGAAACGGTGTAGGCCGGATAAGCGGTACGCGCCATCCGGCATTATCACCGCAGCACATTTGCCGGATGGCGGCTTCGCCTTATCCGGCCTACGGTAACGAAGCCGCTGG
>NZ_JACVUL010000026.1:0-85645 GCF_016516575.1 Kosakonia sp. S57
ATGGCGTCCAGACCTTGTCATTCACGCTTCGGTTCGCCGATTTCAGCGGGGGTCAACACCGCCGCTGTAATACCGCAGGTAAAAGCAACGTTGGTGTCGCTTTAGGCTCGTTTTGGTAGGCCGGATAAGGCGTAGCCGCCATCCGGCAATCGGTGCCGCGGAGATATTGCCGGATGGCGCGTAAACGCTTATCCGGCCTACGGGAGGCATCACTCTAAGGTGAAGGGATCGGCGTCCTGCCAGGCGGGGAACTGGGTGCGGTACTCTTTCAGCGCGGTGAGTGACATCTCGGCGTCGATGCGCGTTGCAAGATGCGCGTCGGCGCTGGCGACGATCTCCCCTTGCGGGCTAATCACCCGGCTGTCGCCGCGATAGTGGTGACCATTCCCGTCGCTGCCAACCCGGTTACAACCTGCCACCCAGGCCTGGTTCTCAATCGCGCGGGCCAGCAGCAGTGACTGCCAGTGCAGGGAGCGCGGCGCAGGCCAGTTAGCGACATAGAGCAGCAGATCATACTCATCGCGGTTGCGCGACCAGACCGGAAAACGCAAGTCGTAGCAGACCAGCGGCATAATGCGCCAGCCGCGCCACTGGAATATCACGCGCGTCTCACCTGGCTGATAGTGGTGATGCTCATCCGCCATGCGGAACAGATGGCGCTTATCGTAAAAATGCACCTCGCCCTGCGGCTCGACCAGCAAAAAGCGGTTCACCGCCCCGCGATCCATTTGCAGTGCCGCGCTGCCAGCGATCAGCGCATTAGTCTGCCGCGCCTTGTCGCGCATCCAGCTAATCACTTCTTCCTGCGATAACGACCGCGTGGCGGCTTCCATCGCAAAGCCGGTGGTGAACATCTCCGGCAGGACAATCACATCGCGCCCGCTAATCCCTTCCAGTTGCACATCAAAATGGCGCAGGTTCGCTGGGCCATCCATCCACGCCAGCGGTTGTTGTAACAGCGTAATTTTTAATCCAGGCACAATTGCGACTCCCCTTCAGACAGCATCGGCACACTGTAGCACGCCAAAAAACGAAAAAAACCCGCAGGGTTGCGGGTTTTGTCGAAGGAGGAGGGGAGCCGTCAGGCGCTTAGGCGGCTTCGGGCTTGCGCAGCTTTTCCGGCGTGTTGATCACCGGTTGAGTCGCCAGCGCATCCGGCTCAAAGTCATCAACGTTGATGGTGCGCAGACGGCTCGCCTCCGCTTTAATCAGCAGCGCCGCTTCATCCTGGTTAATCAGCCCGCTTGCCAGCGCCTGGTTAGCCAGATCGTCCAGACGGGTAAACGGCAGGTTTTTACCCAGCGATTTACAGATGCGCTGATGGATTGGGTCGGCGGCCATTACATCAACCAGCGCCTCTTCCAGCAGCCCGACCGGGTTGTGCTCGCTCGGAGTCAGGTATTGACCGCGACCGATGCGCGAACGGGTAGCGTTTGGCGTTTGCAGGATCTTCGCCACTTTATGGTCAAGCCTGTCGGACGGCGCACGATAGTGGCGACCTGTCGGGAAGATGACAAAGCTCAGCATGCCCGCGACGAGACGGTTCGGGAAGTTCTCCAGCAGGTCGACCATCGCTTGCTCAGCCTGATAGAGCGCATCCTGCACGCCCCAGTGCACCAGCGGCAGATCCGCTTCCTGGCGACCTTCATCGTCGTAGCGCTTCAGCACCGCTGAGGCGAGGAACAGCTGGCTTAACACATCACCCAGACGGGCGGAGATGCGTTCGCGGCGTTTCAGGCTGCCGCCGAGCACTGCCATTGAGATATCCGACAGCAGCGCCAGGTTGGCACTCAGGCGGTTCAGATGCTGGTAGTAACGTTTGGTGGCATCCCCTGTCGGTGAGGCGCTGGTTAAACCACGCGTCAGGCCGAGCCACAGGCTGCGCATCTCATTACTGCCGACATGGCCGATATGTTTAAACAGCAGCTTATCGAACGCATCCACGTCGTTATTCTGCGCGGCGGCCATCTCTTCCAGCACATACGGATGGCAGCGAATTGCCCCCTGGCCGAAGATCATCATCGTACGGGTGAGGATGTTAGCGCCCTCAACGGTGATGGCGATCGGCGCGCCCTGGTAAGCACGGGCGAGGAAGTTACCTTCGCCGAGCATAATGCCTTTACCGCCGGCAATATCCATCGCATCAATGATTGCCTGCTGACCACGGTGGGTACAGTGATATTTCACAATCGCCGACAGCACCGCCGGTTTTTCGCCGAGCATAATGCCGTAGGTGATCAGCGACGCCGCGGCGTCCATCACATAGGCGTTACCTGCAATACGCGCCAACGGCTCTTCGATACCTTCCATCTTGCCAATAGCCACTTTGAACTGACGGCGAATGTGGGCGTAAGCACCAATACCCAGCGCGACCGATTTCACGCCGCCCGTTGAGTTGGAGGGCAGGGTGATGCCGCGACCGACCGAGAGACACTCCACCAGCATACGCCAGCCCTGACCGGCCATTTTCGGGCCGCCGATGATGTAATCAATCGGTACAAAGATATCTTTCCCGCGCGTCGGGCCGTTCTGGAACGGAACGTTAAGCGGGAAGTGACGACGACCAATCTCCACGCCCGGCGTCGAGGTCGGGATCAGCGCACAGGTAATGCCCAGCTCTTCCGCACCGCCCAGCAGTTTGTCCGGGTCAGAGAGTTTAAACGCCAGGCCAAGCACCGTGGCAATTGGGGCCAGCGTAATGTAGCGCTTGTTCCAGGTGAGACGCATGCCGAGCACCTGCTCGCCCTGCCACTCGCCCATGCAGACCACGCCGGTATCGGGAATGGCACCCGCATCGGAACCCGCTTCCGGGCTGGTCAGCGCAAAGCAGGGGATCTCTTGCCCACGCGCCAGACGCGGCAGGTAGTGATCTTTCTGCTCCTGCGTGCCGTAGTGTTGCAGCAGTTCGCCCGGGCCTAAGGAGTTAGGCACGCCGACGGTGATCGACAGAATGCCGGAGACGCCGGAGAGTTTTTGCAGCACGCGGGATTGCGCATAAGCAGAGAACTCCAGCCCGCCGTACTCTTTTTTGATGATCATCGCGAAGAAGCGGTGCTCTTTAAGATAAGCCCACAGCTCCGGCGGCAGATCGGCCATCTCATGGGTGATCTGGAAGTCGTTCGCCATGCGGCACGCTTCTTCAACCGGGCCGTCGATAAAGGCCTGCTCTTCTGCGGTCAGGCGCGGCTGCGGGTAGTTGTGCAGCTTTTTCCAGTCCGGGTTACCGCGAAACAGATCGCCTTCCCACCAGGTGGTACCTGCGTCGATGGCCTCTTTTTCCGTGCGCGACATCGGCGGCATCACTTTGCGGAAACCGCGAAACACCGGCGCGGAGATAAAGGATTTACGCATCGGCGTGAAGTTGAGCGGCAGGAGGATAAGCGCCACCGGCACCAGCATCCAGAGAGACCAGAGGCCCGCCAGCCCAAGGGCTGCAGTCCATGCCAGCAGGATCACGCTGCTGAGCAGCAGATTAACGCGGTGATAGAAGAGCACACCGAGCAGAACGAGCGTTGCGACAATACTCAAAATCATCATAACGAAAAGCTCCCTTCTTGTAGGAGGTCTGACCACTTGTGATGTATTGTTTGTAGTGGATGTCATTTCTTTTAGCAATGTGTTTACAAAATAATTACAACCTGGTTCACATTGTTGAGGCCGTTTTGCGCACGGAAAATGAAAACGGCGGCGGGAGCGGTGGCTTTAGCTTCTCGGCTGAAAGCCTATCCGGTACACTGCGCAGTGTTATTTACATTTATGCTGAAGGATATCCTCATGTACCAGGATCTTATTCGTAACGAACTGAACGAAGCGGCGGAAACGCTGGCGAATTTCTTGAAAGATGAAGCCAATATTCACGCTATTCAGCGCGCGGCGGTGCTGCTGGCCGACAGCTTTAAAGCCGGTGGCAAAGTGTTGTCCTGTGGTAACGGCGGCTCGCACTGCGACGCGATGCACTTCGCGGAGGAGTTAACCGGGCGCTACCGTGAAAACCGTCCTGGCTACCCGGCGATCGCCATCTCTGATGTCAGCCATATCTCCTGCGTCAGCAACGACTTCGGTTACGACTATGTATTCTCCCGCTATGTGGAAGCCGTTGGCCGCGAGGGCGACGTGCTGCTGGGGATCTCCACCTCCGGTAACTCTGGCAACGTGATCAAAGCGATTGCTGCGGCGCGTGAGAAGGGGATGAAAGTGATCACCCTGACCGGTAAAGATGGCGGCAAAATGGCTGGCACCGCGGATATCGAAATTCGCGTTCCGCACTTTGGTTATGCCGATCGTATTCAGGAGATCCATATCAAAGTGATCCATATCCTGATTCAGCTGATCGAAAAAGAGATGGTTAAGGCGTAAAGCAGGCTTTTTATTTGCCCTGTTCAGCCTGGGCAGTGCTCAACGTGCCTGCGCCTGGCGCAGGTCATCGCGGCGCTGCCCGTGTCTGACGGGCGGCAACAATAACGCCTTCTCAGATTGAGGCGGTTGTGGAGGTGACTATGTGCGAACTGCTCGGGATGAGCGCTAATGTGCCGACCGATATCTGCTTTAGTTTTACCGGTCTCGTCCAGCGCGGCGGGGGAACCGGACCGCATAAAGATGGCTGGGGTATCACCTTCTACGAAGGCAAAGGCTGTCGCACCTTCAAAGATCCGCAACCAAGCTACAACTCGCCCGTCGCCAAACTGGTGCAGGAGTACCCGATTAAATCCTGCTCGGTGATTGCCCATATTCGCCAGGCGAACCGCGGCGAAGTGGCGCTGGAAAACACCCATCCCTTTACCCGCGAACTCTGGGGCCGCAACTGGACCTACGCCCACAACGGCCAGCTGACGGGCTATAAATCTTTGCAGACCGGCAACTTCCGCCCGGTGGGGGAAACGGACAGCGAAAAAGCTTTTTGCTGGATGCTGCACAAGCTGACGCAGCGCTACCCGCGCACGCCGGGCAATATGGGGGCGGTGTTTAAGTACATTGCAACGCTGGCGCTGGAACTGCGTGAGAAGGGCGTGTTCAATATGCTGCTGTCGGACGGGCGCTATGTGATGGCATTCTGCTCCACCAATCTCTTCTGCATTACCCGGCGCGCGCCGTTTGGCGTAGCGAAGCTGCTGGATCAGGATGTGGAGATCGATTTTCAGCGTGAGACCACACCAAACGATGTGGTCACCGTGATTGCGACGCAGCCGTTAACGGCGAACGAAACCTGGCACAAGATTATGCCAGGCGAGTGGGCGTTATTTTGCCTCGGTGAGCGTATAGTTTGACGCCAGCTGCGGCTGCACGGAGGTCGCCAGCGGCTTGCTGACCACGTAGCGTCCATCCACGACCGCGACAATCGGCGGCTGGTGGGTGGCCGCGAAGTAGTCATACCCCGGCTTCAACTGCTTCCAGAAATCCGCGTAGGTCGAATATTTGTGACGCTGCATATTCGCATCGGTCATGCGGAACGGATAGATATTCACCTGCACGCTCGGCTGGCCAAAAATCAGCGCTGCGGTAACAAACTGGAAGATCTCATCAATGCCGGTATCCGTCATGGCGTAGCAGCCGATGGAGACGCAGGCACCGTGAATCATCAGGTATTTGCCTTCATAACCGTGGGCGCGGTCAAAGTTGTTCGGAAAGCCAATATTGATAGCCTTATAGAAACGGCTGTCCGGCTTGAGCTGGCTGCGCTGTACCGAATAGAACCCCTCCGGGCTTTTAAAATCGCCCTGACGGCGTTTAGGCCCGAGGCCGCCGGAGTAGTTGCAGATTTTATAGCTGTCGAGCAGCTGATACTGTTCGCCCATCTTGACGTAGAGATCAAGGGTGCGCTCTTCTTTGAAGATCTGAATATAGACCGGTGACCCCATCAACTGCTGTTTAAAATCTTTGCTTACCGGCTTAGTGGCACTGTTGCTGCCAACCAGGCCAGCAAAGGAGACGCACGGGATCAGAAGCATCGCAATGAACAATGCGATTTTGCGCATACAACGTGTTTCCTTGATAAAACGGATACGACTTTGCCAGAACGGCAAAAGATGCCCAGAATTCGGACAATTCTGTTTTGAGCGCTAACCTTAGCACTCCGACATTTTTTCGCAAGCCCCGAATAGCGGTGATTCCGCGCCCGTCGATCCTGTTGATTGTCTTTTCGCCATCGCACAAAAAGTGTTCTGTTTTGCCTTTCAACCACCTGCGCGATTTGGCGACGGCTATTATGAAAGTAAACGCTGAGAATTAAACAGCAGATTGCCCTCTTTTCGGCGGTTTCTCGGCTGGCTTCTCATTTGCCTGAAACGTGCTGTATACTTATCCAGTGTTCTGTGAGGGTGTACGCATGCGCAAAATCATACATGTCGATATGGACTGCTTTTTCGCGGCGGTAGAGATGCGCGACAACCCGGCCCTGCGCGACATTCCGATTGCCATTGGCGGCAGCCGCGTGCAGCGCGGCGTCATCAGCACCGCCAACTACCCGGCGCGAAAATATGGCGTGCGCAGTGCGATGCCGACCGGGATGGCGCTGAAACTCTGCCCGCACCTCACGCTGTTACCCGGTCGTTTCGACGCCTATAAAGAAGCCTCCCGCCAGATCCGCGACATCTTCTCGCGTTACACCTCACTGATTGAACCCCTGTCGCTGGATGAAGCCTATCTTGATGTTACCGACAGCCCGCACTGCCACGGCTCTGCAACGCTGATGGCGCAGGAGATCCGCCAGACCATCTTTAATGAGACGCAGCTTACCGCCTCGGCGGGCATCGCGCCGGTGAAGTTCCTCGCTAAAATCGCCTCCGATCTCAACAAGCCCGACGGGCAATATGTGATTACCCCGGCGGAAGTGCCGGCCTTTCTGCGCACGCTGCCGCTGAGCAAAATCCCCGGCGTCGGTAAAGTCTCAGCGGCCAAGCTGGAAACCCTCGGGCTGCGCACCTGCGAAGATGTGCAGAGGAGCGATCTCGCCATGCTGCTTAAGCGGTTTGGCAAGTTTGGCCGAGTATTATGGGAGCGCAGCCAGGGGATCGATGAGCGGGAGATCAGCAGCGAGCGGCTGCGAAAATCGGTCGGCGTCGAGCGCACGCTGGTGGAGGATATTCATCAGTGGGAGGAGTGCGAAGCGATTATCGAGCGGCTCTACCCGGAGCTTGAGCGGCGGCTTTCGGTGGTAAAACCGGATCTGCGCATCGCCCGCCAGGGGGTGAAACTGAAGTTCAACGACTTTCAGCAGACCACCCAGGAGCATGTCTGGCCGTGCCTGAATAAAGAGGATCTGCTCGCCACCGCGCGTCAGGCGTGGGATGAGCGACGCGGCGGGCGCGGCGTGCGGCTGGTTGGCCTGCATGTCACACTGCTCGACCCGCAGCTTGAGCGGCAGTTGGTGCTCGGGCTGTAACCCTACCAGAATTTGCGGTGGTAATTTCCCGCCCGCTTCTTTATTATCCCCGGCGTTTATTCATTCCCTATTAACTGCAAAGGAGGTTCACCATGACACACCATGCCCTGATTTCTCTTTGCAGACCTCTCCAGGCTTAATTTCTCCAAAACTTGCCCCTGGTTTCGTCTGCCAATTCCTTTTATTTCTCTACATATGGATTGGTATATGGGCAACTCTGTTTGTCATATCTCAGACGCGATCTCCTATATTGCGTCGGAAAACCTGTGGATCGAAGGTTCAGCGATCCAACAATTACACACCACTGCGGCACTGCCGGGTATGACGCGCGTCGTCGGCATGCCGGATCTTCACCCCGGCCGCGGCTACCCGATTGGCGCGGCCTTTTTCTCCACCGGGCGTTTCTACCCGGCGCTGGTCGGGAACGATATCGGCTGCGGCATGGCGCTGTGGCAGACCGACCTGGTAAGGCGCAAATATAACGCCGATAAGGTCGAAAAACGTCTCAGCGCGCTGGGCGATAGCGCCTCTGCCGACTGGCTGGATGAAGCGGTGCCGGATGCGTGGCAAAACCACCCCTGGCGCGCCGCGCTGGGATCGATTGGCGGCGGCAACCACTTTGCCGAGTTGCAACAGGTCGATAGCGTGACCGATGCGGCGCTGTTTACGCAAAGTGGCCTCGATGAGCAGCGCCTGCTGTTACTGGCCCACAGCGGTTCACGCGGGCTGGGTCAGCAGATTTTGCGCCGCCACGTCGACGCCTTCTCGCACGCCGGGCTGGTGGAGGGGAGCGACGCGGCTCGCCACTATCTTGCCGAGCACGATGACGCGCTCAACTTTGCCCGCATCAACCGGGCGCTGATTGCGCGGCGCATTCTCGATCATCTCAACGCCGATGGCGAAGCGCTGCTCGATGTAGCACACAACTTCGTCGAAGCCTGCACCGTGGGCGGTGAAGCCGGTTGGCTGCATCGCAAAGGGGCGACGCCGGACGGGCAGGGCCTGGTAGTGATCCCCGGTTCACGCGGCGATCACAGCTGGCTGGTGATGCCGAAAGTGAGCGAGGTGAGCCTCTATTCGCTGGCGCACGGCGCGGGACGCAAATGGATGCGCACCGAGTGCAAAGGGCGCTTGTCCGGGAAGTTCACCCCGGCACAGCTGGCACGCACGCCGCTCGGCAGCCGGGTGATTTGCCGCGATCGTCAGCTGATCTATGAAGAAGCGCCGCAGGCGTATAAGTCCGTTGAGAGCGTGCTTGAGTGCCTGGTCGACGCCGATCTGGTGACGCCGGTTGCGCGGTTGCGCCCGGTGTTAACCCTGAAAGTGAGCGGAGGGGCGGGCGAATGAGATTGTTGCAACTCTCCTCCGCGCAGGGGCCTGATGAGTGCTGCCTGGCGGTGGGTAAAGCGTTAACGCGGCTGATGGAAGAGGCTGAGGCGCAAAAGGTGTCGCTGGCGGTGATCGAAACGGAAGCGGCGCGCCAGCCGGGCGCCTACCGCTCGGTGCTGGTCTCACTCGATGGCGAAAATGCGCAGGCGCTGAGTGCGCGCTGGTGCGGCACGGTGCAGTGGATCTGCCCAAGCCCCTATCGCGCCAATCATGCACGGAAGAACTGGTTTATCGGCGTGGCGGAGTTTATTCCGCAGACGGCGTTGCAGGACAGCGCCATTCGCTTTGAGACGCTGCGCTCATCCGGGCCGGGCGGCCAGCACGTGAATAAAACCGATTCCGCCGTGCGCGCCACGCATATTGCCACCGGCATTAGCGTAAAAGTGCAGTCGGAGCGCAGCCAGCATGCGAATAAGCGGCTGGCGATGCTGCTGATTTCACACCGGCTGGAGCAGGCGCAGGATGACGAGCGCGCGGCGCTTAAGTCGGAACGCAGGCTGTTTCATCATCAGATAGAGCGCGGTAACCCGGTGCGCACCTTTAAGGGGCCAGGGTTTAAAGCGCAATAAAAGAAGGAAAATGTCCGCGCCGGGCGGCGCGGACAGCAGGCTTATTTAGCCGGGATAGATTTCAGCAGTTCGGTCAGCAGGGTCCAGTAGTGGCCCACGCTTTCGATATGCACTTGCTCATCCGGCGAGTGCGGGCCGGTAATTGTCGGCCCAATCGACACCATATCCATCTCTGGATAGGGTTTTTTGAACAGACCACACTCCAGACCCGCGTGGATAATCTGAATGTTCGGCATCTTGTTGAACAGACGCTGATAGGTTTCACGCACCAGCGCCATCACCGGCGACTGGGCATCCGGCTGCCAGCCCGGGTAGCCGCCCTTCGGCGCGGTTTTCGCACCGGCCAGCGCACCCAGCGATTCCAGCATGCTTACCACGTAATCTTTACCGCTATCGATCAGCGAGCGGATCAGGCAGATAATCTCAGCGCTGTCGTCCTGCAACGTGACTACGCCGACGTTCAGCGAGGTTTCCACCACGCCTTTGGCAACATCGGAGTTGCGGATCACGCCGTTCGGCGTGGCGTTCAGCAGGCGAACAAATGCGTCGCGCGACTGCGCGGTCAGCGCCGCTTTGTCGCTGCTTACGCTATCGACCAGCACCACCAGATTCTTCTCTTTCGCTTCCAGCTCGTTTTTCAGGATCGCCTGGTACTCATCCGCCAGGGTTTTCAGCTGGGCGGCTTTATCCGCCGGCAGGGCGATCACGGCGAACGCTTCGCGCGGAATGGCGTTACGCAGCGTACCGCCGGTGAAGTCGAGCAGACGCAGATCCAGCTCAGAGGCGTGCGCGGCAAGGAAGCGCGCCAGCAGTTTGTTGGCGTTGCCCAGACCTAAATGGATATCGGCCCCGGAGTGGCCGCCTTTCAGCCCTTTCAGCGTCAGTTTGACGGTTTCAAAACCGGCAGGTACCGCTTCGCGGGTCAGGGGCAGGGTGGTGATGAAATCGATACCGCCCGCGCAGCCCATATAGATCTCACCCTCTTCTTCAGAGTCGGTGTTGATCAGGATATCTGCCTGCAACCAGTTGGGTTGCAGACCGAATGCGCCATCCATGCCCGCTTCTTCGGTCATGGTCAGCAGCACTTCCAGCGGGCCGTGTTGCACGGTGGAGTCTGCCAGCACCGCCAGCGCAGAGGCCATACCGATGCCGTTATCCGCGCCAAGCGTGGTGCCGCGCGCTTTTACCCACTCGCCGTCAACATAGGGGCGAATCGGGTCTTTGGTGAAGTCGTGTTCTGTGTCGTTGTTTTTCTGCGGCACCATATCGAGGTGCGCCTGCAGCACGACCGGCTTGCGGTTTTCCATCCCGGCGGTGGCCGGTTTGCGGATCAGGATATTGCCCACCTGGTCGCGCTCTGCGTGCAGGCCTTGCTCTTTCGCCCAGCCCATAATGTGTTCGGCGAGCTGTTCTTCATGGTAAGAGGGGTGCGGAATAGAGCAGATTTTGGCAAAAATATCCCACAGCGGCTGCGGAGATAGTTGAGACAGTTCAGACACGATGAGTCTCCTTAAAAGCGCCTGCGAACAGGTTGCCTGCAGGTCGCGGGTTAGATAAACGAATCGCAAGACCCTCTTGCGAGATGCGGTTGAGAATACCACTTTATGGCGACAGCGCGAGCACGGGATTGGGGAAAAAGCGGCGGCGATGCCGGGTAACACTGGTTTTTAGCGCGTCAGATCTCTATAATCTCGCGCAACCTATTTCCCCCTCGAACACTTTTTAAGCCGTAAAACACAGGCTGGGACACTTCACATGAGCGAAAAATACGTCGTCACCTGGGACATGTTGCAGATTCACGCCCGCAAACTTGCTGCCCGTTTAATGCCTTCAGAACAGTGGAAAGGCATTATCGCCGTAAGCCGTGGCGGTCTGGTTCCAGGCGCGCTGCTGGCGCGTGAACTGGGTATTCGTCATGTCGATACCGTTTGTATCTCCAGCTATGACCACGACAACCAGCGCGAACTGAAAGTACTGAAGCGCGCGGAAGGCGACGGCGAAGGCTTTATCGTGATCGACGATCTGGTGGATACCGGCGGCACCGCCGTAGCGATCCGCGAAATGTACCCGAAAGCACATTTTGTCACTATCTTCGCCAAGCCGGCTGGTCGCCCGCTGGTAAATGATTATGTGATTGATATCCCGCAGGATACCTGGATTGAGCAACCGTGGGATATGGGCGTAGCCTTCGTTCCGCCAATCAGCGGCCGTTAATCCCCCCTGTTGTACACACGCCCGGTTCTGCCGGGCGTTGTTCTTTTTGGCGCGTCACGGGTTACAATGCCCTCCGGTGAATTTTAAGGAGCTGCGCGCCATGCCCCAGTCAAATCTTAGCGAAACGCTGTTCAAACCCCGCTTTAAATACCCTGAGACCTCGACGCTGGTGCGCCGCTTTAACCCTGGCGTGCAGCCGCCCGTGCAGTCCGCGCTGGATGGCAAAAACGTGCCGCAGTGGTACCGGATGATCAACCGGCTGATGTGGATCTGGCGCGGCATCGACGCGCGCGAGATCCTCGAAGTGCAGGCGCGCATTGTGATGAGCCAGGCCGAGCGCACCGACGCGGAACTGCTCGATACGGTGGTCGGCTACCGCAACGGCAACTGGATCTACGAATGGTCCGCGCAGGCGATGAGCTGGCAGCAAAAAGCGATGCAGGAGACCGACAGCACGCTGAGCGGCCGCCACTGGCTGCACGCCTCTAACTTATATAGCATCGCGGCCTATCCGCACATCAAAGGCGATAGCCTGGCCGAGCAGGCGCAGGCGCTGGCTAACCGCGCCTATGAAGAGGCCGCGCAGCGCCTGCCGGGCAGCATTAAAGAGCTGGAGTTCGCCATTCCCGGCGGCGCGCCGGTCACCGGCTTTCTGCATATGCCGGAAGGCGAAGGCCCCTTTCCTACGGTGCTGATGTGCGGCGGGCTGGATGGCTTGCAGATCGATTACTACACCCTCTATGAGCGCTACCTGGCCCCGAAAGGCATTGCCATGCTGACGCTCGATATGCCCTCGGTGGGCTTCTCCAGCAAATGGAAGCTGACCCAGGACTCCAGCCTGCTGCATCAGCATGCGCTCCAGGCATTGCCGAACATTCCATGGATCGACCACACTCGCGTGGCGGCCTTTGGTTTCCGTTTTGGCGCCAACGTGGCGGTGCGGCTGGCCTATCTTGAAGCGTCGCGCCTGAAAGCGGTGGCCTGCCTCGGGCCGGTGGTGCATTCCCTGCTTAGCGAGCCGCTGCGTCAGGGCGATGTGCCGGAGATGTATCTTGATGTGCTCGCCAGCCGCTTAGGCATGCATGACGCTTCCGATGAGGCGCTGCGCGTCGAACTTAACCGCTACTCATTAAAAACTCAGGGGTTACTCGGCCGCCGCTGCCCAACGCCGATGCTCTCCGGCTTCTGGCAAAACGATCCCTTCAGCCCGGAGGCGGAGTCGCGTTTAATCACCTCTTCATCCAGTAATGGAAAGCTGCTCGATATCCCGTTTAACCCGGTTTATCGCAATTTTGACGCTGCGCTCAGGAAGATTGTTGACTGGATCAACCATCAGTTCGGTTAATACTTTGAGAATTTCCATTGATTTGGTAAAACAGTTGCATCACAAAAGGAGATCGCAATGACGTTACCAAGTGGACATCCGAGAAGCAGGTTGATTAAAAAGTTTACTGCGCTAGGACCTTATATCCGCGAAGAGCAGTGCGAAGAAAACCGTTTTTTCTTTGATTGCCTGGCAGTTTGCGTGAATGTGAAACCCGCGCCGGAAAAACGCGAGTTTTGGGGATGGTGGATGGAAATGGAAGCGCAGGAGAAGCGCTTTACCTATCGCTACCACTTTGGGCTCTTCGACAAAGAGGGGCACTGGAAACCCACCGCTATCAAAGACCAGGAAGTGGTCGACCGTCTGGAAAAAACGCTGCGCGACTTCCACGAGCGCGCGCGTACGCTGTTAGCCTCCCTTGAGCTAAAGCTTGAACCTGCCGATGACTTCAAAGAGAAGTTAAAACTCCCCGCATAACACCCCCGATAAAAAATGCCCGGCTGCTCTTCGCACGCCGGGCATGAACAGGCACTGGCCTGCTTTCTCCCATCAGACGGGAAAAAAATGCCCTCAACCGAGGGCATTTCATATAACGAGGGTCACTACAGGGTTTAGAACTGGTAGGTCACGCCAACGGCAACGATGTCGTCGTCAGCAATGCCCAGTTTGTTGTCGTCTTTGATCTGGTTGATTTTGTAATCGACCATCGCCGAGAAGTTTTTGTTGAAGTAGTAAGTGGCGCCAACGTCGATGTAGTTCACCAGATCTTCGTCGCCGATACCGTTTTCCATATCTTTGCCTTTGGTCAGCACGTAGCCCACGGACGGACGCAGGCCGAAGTCGAACTGGTACTGCGCGACGGCTTCAAAGTTCTGCGCTTTGTTCGCAAAGCCCAGCGAAGAGGAGACCGGCGTCATGTTGTATGAGACGGAGTAGAAGGTCGCCAGGTAGACGTTGTTGGCGTCATATTTCACGCCGGTCGCCCAGGCTTCGGCATTCTGACCACGGCCCAGCGCCAGCGCGGTGTTCTGTGCGTTGGTACGGTCAGAGTTGGCGTAAGCACCAATAATCGTGACCGGGCTGCCGCCGAAATCGTAGGCCAGAGAGGTGCCCCAGCCATCGCCGTTCTGCTTGATGATGCTGTTACGGCCATTTTCGTTTTTGCCCTGGTATTGCAGGGTCATGTCCAGGCCATCCACCATGCCGAAGAAGTCGGTGTTGCGGTAGGTCGCCACGCCAGTGGTGCGCTTGGTCATAAAGTTATCGGTACGGGCCAGCGAGTCGCCGCCGAACTCCGGGAACATATCGGTCACGGAAGCCACGTCGTAGAGCACGCCGAGGTTACGACCGTAATCGATAGAACCAAAATCTTTGATTTTCAGACCGGCAAAGGCCAAACGGGTTTTCTGGCCCGAAGTAGTTTCGTCGTTGTTACCGGCGAATTCAGATTCCCAACGGCCGAAACCGGTCAGCTGGTCGTTAATCTGGGTTTCACCTTTGAAGCCGAAACGCACGTAGGTTTTGTCACCGTCGTTGTTGTTGTCATCACTGAAGTAGTGCATGGCTTTCACTTTGCCGTACACGTCCAGTTTGTTGCCATTCTTGTTATAGACTTCCGCCGCGTGAACAGAAGAAGCCGATGCAACAACGCCCAGTACCATTAATGCCAGAGTGCTCTTTTTCATTTTGAATTCCTGATTAAACTAACGCGCCACTATTCGCTGGGCTCTCGCCCCGTGAAAAACAGGAAGGGTTGTAACGCTCTGAAATGAAACATTTATGACAAAGTAAGAGTAATTTGAAAAAGTTATGTTTTTTTGTGTTTGCCATAAAATTGTCAAACTCTGCCGCTACGCTTGCTGATCCCGCGCAACAAAAAAGTGGTCGATTCACGCTGGCGGTTGGCAAGCGCGCTCACTCCTGTTACAACGTTTGATTACTAATAAACTTCTTATTTTTTCTAAAAACGGCAGAGAATCATGAGTGACAGCCAGACGCTGGTGGTAAAACTCGGCACCAGTGTTTTAACAGGCGGTTCCCGTCGCCTGAACCGCGCCCATATTGTGGAGCTGGTGCGCCAGTGCGCGCAGCAGCACGCCGCCGGGCATCGCATAGTAATTGTTACCTCCGGCGCTATCGCCGCCGGGCGTGAGCACCTGGGCTACCCGGAACTGCCCGCTACCATCGCCTCAAAACAGCTGCTGGCAGCCGTCGGCCAGAGCCGTTTGATTCAGCTCTGGGAGCAGCTCTTCTCCATTTACGGTATTCATATTGGTCAGATGTTGCTGACCCGCGCCGATATGGAAGACCGCGAGCGCTTCCTCAACGCCCGCGACACGCTGCGCGCGCTGCTTGATAACAACATCGTGCCGGTGATTAACGAGAACGACGCCGTGGCGACCACGGAGATTAAAGTTGGCGACAACGATAACCTCTCGGCGCTGGCGGCGATTCTGGCCGGAGCCGATAAGCTGCTTTTGCTGACCGATCAACAGGGGCTATTTACCGCCGATCCGCGCAACAACCCGCAGGCCGAGCTGATTAAAGATGTCTACGGCATTGATGACGCGCTGCGCGCTATTGCGGGCGACAGCGTTTCCGGCCTCGGCACCGGCGGCATGGGCACCAAGTTACAGGCCGCCGACGTTGCCTGCCGTGCCGGTATCGAGACGATTATTGCCGCAGGCGGCAAGCCCGGCGTGATTGCCGATGTGGTGAGCGGCACGCCGGTCGGCACGCGTTTTCATGCGCAGACTTCACCGCTGGAGAACCGTAAACGCTGGATCTTCGGCGCACCGCCTGCCGGTGAGATCTCCGTTGATGAAGGGGCGACCGCCGCTATTCTTGAGCGCGGCAGTTCGCTGCTGCCGAAAGGGATTAAAAGCGTGACAGGCAACTTCTCCCGTGGGGAAGTGATCCGCATTTGTAATCTGCAGGGGCGCGATATCGCCCACGGCGTAAGCCGTTACAACAGCGATGCGCTGCGCCGGATTGCCGGCCACCATTCGCAGCAGATTGATGAGATTCTGGGCTATGAGTATGGCCCTGTCGCGGTGCACCGCGACGATATGATCACCCGTTAAGGAGCAGAAGTATGCTGGAACAGATGGGCATCGCGGCGAAAGCTGCGTCGTACAAGCTGGCGTTGCTCACAAGCCAGGAAAAAAACCGCGTGCTGGAGAAGATTGCCGACTATTTAGAGGCGCAGTCTGACGCGATTTTGCTGGCTAACGAGCAGGATCTGCAGGAAGCGCGCGACAATGGTCTTAGCGAGGCGCTGCTCGACCGCCTGGCACTCAACCCGACGCGCTTAAAAAGCATTGCAGACGATGTGCGCCAGGTGTGCAAACTTGCCGATCCGGTCGGCCAGGTAATCGATGGCGGCGTGCTGGACAGCGGGCTGCGCATCGAGCGCCGTCGCGTGCCGCTCGGCGTAATCGGCGTGATTTATGAAGCGCGCCCGAACGTCACCGTGGATGTCGCCTCTCTGTGCCTGAAAACCGGCAACGCCGCGATCCTGCGCGGCGGGAAAGAGACCTGGCGCACCAATGCCGCGACGGTGAAAGTGATTCAGCAGGCGCTGGAGGAGTGCGGTTTACCGGCGGGTGCGGTACAGGCGATTGAGAGCCCGGATCGCGCGCTGGTCAACGAGATGCTGCGCATGGATAAGTATATCGACATGCTGATCCCGCGCGGCGGGGCAGGGCTGCATAAGCTCTGCCGCGAGCAGTCAACGATCCCGGTTATCACCGGCGGTATCGGCGTCTGCCATATTCTGGTCGACGAGACGGCAGAGATCGCCCCGGCATTGAAGATTATCGTCAACGCCAAAACCCAGCGTCCGAGCACCTGTAACACCGTTGAGACGCTGCTGGTGCATCAGGGCATTGCCAGCACCTTTTTACCGGCGCTCAGCCAGCAGATGGCGGAGAGCGGCGTGACGCTGCATGCAGACGAGCAGTCGCTTGCCCTGTTGCAAAGCGGCCCGGCGAAGGTTGAAGCGGTAAAAGCGGAGCAGTATGACGATGAGTTTCTGTCGCTGGATCTGAATGTGAAGATCGTCGCCGATCTCGATGATGCGATCGATCATATTCGCCAGCACGGCACGCAGCACTCCGATGCGATCCTCACCCGCACCCTGCGCAACGCCAACCGCTTTATCAACGAGGTCGACTCCTCAGCGGTGTATGTGAACGCCTCGACGCGCTTTACCGATGGCGGCCAGTTTGGCCTCGGCGCGGAAGTGGCGGTCAGCACGCAGAAGTTACACGCGCGCGGCCCGATGGGACTCAAAGCACTGACCACCTATAAGTGGATCGGTTTTGGTGACGATACCATTCGTGCGTAAATAAAGTCGGGTGATGCAAAAGTAGCCGTTTGATTCACAGGGGCATTGACGCATCACCCGCTTAGTTTTAACCTTCTAACCCGTGATTCACGCTCGTGAACACCTCGCAGGGCCGATATAGCTCAGTTGGTAGAGCAGCGCATTCGTAATGCGAAGGTCGTAGGTTCGACTCCTATTATCGGCACCATTTCAAACTCTTCCCAAGTCTACCGAAATCAACTTAAAGCCCGTATACTGCGGTTTCTGGCCCGTATTTTATCACCTGTTATCAACTGGACTCAACCGCAATCAAGTCACAGTTGGGGGCATAAGTGGGGGCATTCTGTGTTCGGTCCAGGGAGATGCCCCCAATGAAGCTAAATGCGCGACAGGTAGATGCAGCTAAACCCAGAGAGAAAGCCTATAAGCTGGCAGATGGTGCTGGTTTGTATCTTGAAGTCGTTCCCTCTGGTTCTCGATACTGGCGAATGAAATATCGCTTCAATGGAAAAGAGAAGCGTATGGCTTTTGGTGTTTATCCAGCAGTGTCCCTTGCACAAGCCAGGGCACTGCGTGATGAAGCCAAGAAAAAACTGGCCGAAGGTATCGATCCATCGTTTGCCAAGAAAGAAGAAAAGCTGGTTCGTGATGTGCAGCTCAACAACACGTTTCAGGCTGTGGCGCTTGAATGGCACGGAACGAATGTAAGCCGGTGGTCAGAAGGCTATGCCTCGGACATTATCGAAGCCTTCAATAAAGATATTTTCCCCTATATCGGCCAGCAGCCGGTGAATGAAATCAAACCGCTTGTTCTGCTTAATGTGCTGCGTCGCATGGAAGGCCGTGGCGCGACAGAGAAGGCCAAGAAGGTTCGCCAGCGCTGCAGTGAAGTCTTTCGTTACGCCATAGTTACCGGCCGTGCGGAATATAATCCAGCAGCGGATCTAACCAGCGCGATGTCAGGGCATGAATCGAAGCATTATCCCTTCCTTACTGTTGAGGAGTTACCAGACTTCTTTAAAGCTCTCGCAGGCTACACAGGAAGCCCGTTAGTTGTTCTTGCAGCACGTCTGCTGATCCTTACGGGAGTTCGCACCGGTGAACTCCGAGGTGCTTTCTGGAGTGAGTTTGATCTTGAAAAAGCGGTGTGGGAAATTCCTACCGAACGAATGAAAATGAAGCGGCCTCACCTTGTCCCTCTCTCTACCCAAGCGCTGGAGATCGTACAGCAGCTCAAAGTGATGTCTGGGCAATATCCTCTTGTGTTTCCTGGGCGGAATGATCCCCGCAAAACGATGAGTGAAGCGAGTATTAATCAGGTGTTTAAGCGGATTGGATATACGGGGAAGGTTACTGGACATGGTTTTAGGCACACGATGAGTACAATTTTGCATGAGGAAGGGTTTAATACGGCATGGATTGAAACCCAGCTTGCGCATGTCGATAAGAATGCGATTCGCGGGACATACAACCATGCGTTGTATCTGGAAGGACGTAGGGAGATGATGCAGTGGTATGCGGACTATATTGATAACATTGGCAAAAATAAACTCATCATAGCCTTATGATATTAGCTCCAAATTTAGCCGTTTATTAGTAGATAGCGTGAAAACTCAAGCAGAGCTCCTCCGTTTTGGAGGAGCTCTGCACTAGAAATTTTTTTTGCTAATTTACATTTACGATTAATTCAGAAACGTTACATTTGCGTCTGACGGTCTAATTGATACCAAAGATGAAACTCCCTGATTAGTCGAAATTTTAAGTTACGGTGACCTGCACAATGGATCTCAAGCTAAAGAAATAATAGATCTCAAAATATCGGAAGGAAAACTATGAGTAGTGAATGTGAGGTGCATCAATTCAATAGGTTAGGGTTACATTTCAATGTAACCCTTTTTCATGAAAAATACATTAGCAAGAAAGAAACCTCTTCAAGCGTAGTATCGATTTTTTAATTTTAGACATCAACGCTTTCTTCTTGTAATTCCTTAACAAGTTCCTCCCGAGATTTCTTTTCAATTACATCTCTTTCCATTTGTAATTTCTCAAGCATGAAACTATTCGTCAATTCAAAAGTATCAAATATTGTGTACCAATTCTTAACGTAACGCTTCATATTGGCATCATCAGATACTAAACCAACATCACCACGGCCGGCATAGTTTGACAAGCGAGTAGGTATCTCTATATCTTGACTAGAAATCTTCCTACCTATAAGAATTAATTCAAAATGCAAATTTTGGCTAGAAAACTCAGGATGTCGTTTAATAATTCCAGCATAATCTTCCAGTTGACGTAAATGCTTAACATTAAGGGCTATGCTTGGTCTTTTAATTTCAATAATTATGCATCGAAAAATCTTATTGCCGTTAGAGTCAAAAGTTGGCATCCTTCTGGCTAAGAATAAATCCGTTTGTCTCTTAGCGCCTATAATATCCTCTCCATTTTCCACATCTTGTGCATCTATGTTATTAATGGAGTAAACACTATCCCTCAATGATTTTGCAATCTTAGTAAAAGTATCCTCCTCAGCGCCTATAGTTTCGTATCTTTCACCAAATAACCATGTGTTATTTTCAATGATTTTTTGTAAGTCAGGCGTTTCAAGAACATCTTTATAATGCTCGTTCATTATTAGCTTCAGTTTTTCAACTGCAAAACGCCTTCTTTGCAACTCCTCAATTGAACTTATAATATTTTCTAATTTTGTTTTTTTCAATTGTGATGCAAACCTAGAAAGATCACTATCACTTAAATCCAAAACACTTTCCAGAATATCAAATAAATCTTCATTTTGATTTGATACAAGCATCTTATCAAGAAGTCTGATGATTATCTTTTTCTGCTTTATAGTCAGTGATACCAAAAACTGAGGATCGGCAATATAAATACTTCTTACAACCTGCTTGATATTATTTCTTTTCCAGTTAGCATATGTTATATCGTATTCATTGTATGTAGGGAAAGCACCATCCTCTTCAAGCTTTTGTATGGCTTTTTCAACCTGCACTCGCAGAAAATCATCATATATAGATCTGGAGAATTTTAAGACATTTTTAACTAACTGCCGCCATGCTTTTGAATCAGGATTACTTTTAGCTGTTGAAAAAATGTCATCGCCATTAGCACTAAAAGTATCAGCCCAAATAGATGAAACAAACACACTCAAATGAAAATCTCTTTTTTTATTGAATGTTGTAGATTCTTTGTGAACTATCTTTCCTGAACTATCAGTCAAGTAAATAAATGATTTTTCTGTAGCTGGCTTTTTATCCCAGCGAATCCCTTTCACAGAGAAATCATTATTTTCAATCTCGAAGGAGACCTCTTTTATTTCGTGTTCTGGGATGTCAACTTCAGCACCATTTACGAAAACCTTCCTTTCATCATCCAATGCCAATTTACAACAGAATTCATTGGACAAAATAGAAATCAGTTCGCGTCTATCTGGAAGGCTTGAATGTAACAATGTTAATTCAACACACGTCCCCTTATCCATTGCATTCAATAAACTGTTTTGCTCATCAGCGTCGATATCTATTTGAGCTTCATATGCCTTAATATCCTCATCATTAATTTTGATATAGGCATTTCTACCTAAGTATTTAGTATACCAGATAGCCTGATGACAAAGTCTATGAAATGATAAACGCCCTCGACCTTTAGAGCCGTGTTGATCAATGCTTGTTTTTTTTAATGAATCGTTAAATCGATTAAAGTTGCTGCCTAAATCAGTAAAGTTTATCCCATCACCATCATCAAGAATGATCAGGTTTTTTACTGTATCAAAATGGTCATAAACTATGTTTATGTTAATATTCTTAGCGCCAGCATCAAATCCATTCCATACGAGTTCCAATATCGCCTGTACAGGTTCAACTGACTCAAAATGGTTCTTGATACCCAAGCTGTTGATTTCAGTTGTGCCCTGAATAATCTGCTTTGCCATTTGCGCTCACATCCTATGATGGAATTGAATTTTTACATTTTATAGAGTAGTTTAGTAACATCAAGACAGGTTTTTAAAGAACCTTACCTAGATCAAACCAACCCCCATAAACTCGTTCAGAGTGCCGTAGAAATCTCAGCCAAAAAAATCACGCCCAATCCCCTAAAACCCGCTCCTTACCTATGGTCAGAACTTTCAGCATCAAGATTAACGCAATGCTAAAGCACCTCATATTTTGTAATGAAAATTTTATCGTTCCAGAAACCGCAGTCGGGTGCGGTGTAGTGCCGTAAGCGTCACGTGACAGCACAGATCCTCTTGTGGTGTTGCATGGTAGAGCAGTGATATTCGGGCCCGACAGTCATTAGTAGCATGACAAAAGGATGTGAAAAACACATGGGCCTCAATGAACTGTGCTGTGGGTAGCGATCCGCGCTGATTAAGCTGCGACCAAAGGCCCGCTTCTTGTTCAAAGCAGCCCTTTGAACCTTAACGGTGGCAGCTCAGTGCCATGAATCACCAGCTATTTAAAAGCTCATGGATTACTAGGATGGATATGTGGTTGAGATATCGATCTGGTTCTGATCGATTTTTCCGCTAATGTGTAACAGGTGAAGATCATAGTCTAAACGTCGGATGTTAAAACCGGGCTGAGCTTCGTTCCGAACAAGAAGCTTCTGGCTCAAAAGGTCTTCAACTTTCGATGCTAGAATGAATTATCATTTGGGTAATACTACTTAAGGTTAAAAAATTTAAAAGGTTAATGTTTTTTTATCTTTTCGGTGTTTCTATATCTTAATGGCGGCAATTTATATTTTTTAGAGAAAACCCGAGTAAAAGTCTGTTGTGAATCGAATCCATATTTAAAGGCGATAACCATCACTGGCTCATTAGTCTCGATAAGATCTTTTGCTGCAAGTCTAAGTTTCGTATCTTTTATGTACTTCCCAAGGCTAACTTTTCTCACCTGCACAAAAATCCGCTGAAGATGCCACTTAGAGTATCCTGCCCTCGCAGCAACATCCCCTATCTTCAGCGGGTTATGCAAGTTTGAATCAATCCATTGAGTTATCTCATCGATGATGTCTTCTGTTCTGAGCATAAATCTACGCTCACTATAAGAGGGCTGTGACACATCCTGTTCGGGATGCTACTGATTTACTTATAGATTTCAGCAACCCCGTGTAGCCTGTTATCCCCCGTTGTCGACAGGATTTTGAATGATGTTGCCCCTTGCTCATCAGCCTTACGAGAAAGAACATCCGATAACTCATCAAGCGTATAGGTATTGCTGGCTGAGACTACACCCATCTTTTCTTTCCCATCTGCTTGGTTAATTTCCTGAGCGGCTGATGCGGCATTCACTGAAATAAATCCCATGATCAATGTAGTAATAAGTAGGGTTTTCATATCTAGTACCTCTTTGACAATATGCTTGAAACTGGACTTGTATCAGGAGTAACTTCCTCCATCTGTGTATTGAAATATACAGACTTAAGCTGTCATGAGGCTGACGGCTATATGACAAAATTGTCAGGGTTGTCGATTGGTTAATTTTTTTGAATACAAATTCAGCTCGTTAATAATGCAGTCAGGTTCTTCACGCAGAGGCATATTGTCTATGTCCAGAACCCCATCATTTTTTTGTGGATCATCAGTCTGCAGGTTTGCAAACAGTGGGGTAAGATTCTGCGGTGCTTCACCTCGTTCAGCCACCAGCTCGAACGTTTTATTTTTTGCCTCGTCGTGGGTCAGGGCACTGACCAGAACTTGGGCGATTTGCTCCCGAGATATCACACCATATTCCGGTGTTCCTGCATGGCGACGATCTCCCTGAAGCATAACGATTCTGTGCTCATCATCATTGTTGTAATCAAACCAGCCGGGCCTGACGATGGTATAGGGGTGACCACTTGCCCTGACCAGACGCTCGGCACGTCTTTTCCAGTCATGAACCTCAGTGCGTTGATTCCAGGTGCTGAGTCGTTCAGTCACGCCAATCGTGGTCATCAGGACGATACGAATAGGTGTATCCCTGAATATTCGTAAAATATTGCGCACTCCGCCGTAATCTATCGCCCTGGCACCAATACGTCCCTGGCCATCGGAACCGAGCGTGAAGATTATGGCATCAATATCTTTCGGCAAATCGCTGAGGGTTTCAGGCAATGAAACATCGCCGTAAAAAACATCTGTTCCCCGAGGAAGCGATTTCACTTTGCGCTTATTTCTGACCAGCGCTACAGGCTGATGGCCCATTTTGATAGCGGTATTGACGACATGAAGGCCAATACTTCCTGTCGCCCCTGCAACGAGTATTTTCATGATAAACCTACTGATAATTCAGACTTATTTTCGATACGGTCAGAATATCAATTATCATTAATGTCAGTAATGGGGCTAAAATGATTGTGTCTATGAACACCCTTCATGAGTGTGCGATGAAGGGAATGCCTCCATAAGGAAATCGCCGATGCTCAAAGAAAATTTCAACGAACTGCAAATCTTTCTTGTGGTGGCAAGGGAGCGAAGTTTTACCAAAGCCGCGGGTAAACTGGGCGTTTCTCAGTCTGCACTCAGCCACGCGATGAAGGCCCTGGAGGAAAGGCTGAATATCCGCCTTCTGACCCGCACGACCCGAAGCGTTGCCCCTACGGAAGCCGGTGAGCGAATTATTGCCTGCCTTGAACCGCGTATTGCCGATCTTGAGCAGGAGCTGGAATCGCTGGTTCAGCTGAACGGCACCGCCTCCGGCAATATTCGTTTATCTGCCGGGGAGCATGCCGCGCGAAGCCTGGTATGGCCGAAGTTAAAACCCTTCCTCAGGGAATATCCGGAAATCAACGTTGAGCTGGTGGTGGATAACGGCTTTGTCGATATTGTTGAGGGGCGTTTTGATGCCGGGATCCGCCTGGGCGAAAGCGTGGATAAGGACATGATTGCGGTAAGAATTGGCCCGGACATGAGAATGGCCGTAGTAGGAGCGCCGTCTTATTTCGCTGCAAATCCTGTACCTGAAACGCCGCACGAACTACAACATCACCGGTGTATCAATATGCGCCTGCCGACCGCCGGTGGGCTTTACCACTGGGAGTTTGAGAAGGAAGGGAAACCGTTGCGGGTCAGAGTGGAGGGGCAGGTAACCTTTAATCTGCAGGCGGAAAGGATTGATGCGGCGTTATCAGGTTTTGGTATCGCCTGCATACCTGAAGACAGGGTGCAGGATTATATAAAGTCGGGAGAGCTTATTCAGGTTTTGCAGGACTGGTGTCCCTCTTTCCCCGGATATTACCTCTACTACCCGAGCCGCAAGCAGCATCCCCCCGCTTTTGCGCTGATGATCGATGCGCTTCGCTATCAGGAATAACGGGTCCGCCAATTGCAGCGGACCCGTCCGGGTATTAACGGCCCACGCGGGCCTGGTGCTCAGGAGAGTAACGTTCGCCGACGATTTTAATGGTTTCAAGCGCCTGGGTTATCTGCCGTGAGTCATCCTGTGAAAGAATGATGTCGGCGGCCCCCAGGTTTTCCTCCAGCCGGTGCAGTTTAGTGGTACCAGGGATAGGCACAATCCACGGCTTTTGTGCCAGCAGCCACGCCAGCGCGATTTGTGCAGACGTCACGCCTTTCTCTGCCGCCAGTTCACCCAGCAAGGAGACCAGCTTTTCATTGGCTTCAATCGCCTGCCCGGCGAAACGCGGCACCTGGCTTCTGTAATCATCCTTGCCAAAAGTGGTTCCTGGCCTAATCGAGCCCGTCAGGAAGCCTTTGCCTAATGGGCTGAAGGGCACAAAACCAATGCCCAGTTCCTCCAGCAACGGCAGGATCTCCCGCTCAGGCTCGCGCCACCACATGGAGTATTCGCTTTGCAGGGCAGTGACCGGCTGTACGGCATGCGCACGACGAATGGTTTGCGCGCCCGCCTCGGACAGACCGAAATGTTTAACTTTGCCTTCAGCGATCAGGTCCTTCACCGTTCCCGCAACGTCTTCAATCGGGACGTCCGGATCGACACGGTGTTGATACAGCAGGTCAATGACATCAGTCTTTAGACGGCGTAATGATCCTTCCACCGCTTCACGGATATGCTCCGGACGGCTGTTTAAAATCTGCTGCTTGTTGTCGTCGCCAAAAGTAAAACCAAACTTGGTGGCAATGACCACGCGGTCACGAAACGGTTTTAAGGCAACGCCTACCACCTCTTCATTAAGAAAGGGGCCATACACTTCAGCGGTATCGAAGAAGGTGACGCCACGTTCGACCGCTGCGCGAATGAGCTCGATAGCCTGTCGGGTATCGGTCGCCGGACCATAGCCGTGGCTTAAGCCCATGCAGCCGAGGCCAAGCGCGGAGACTTCGAGTCGGGATTTACCCAGATAACGTTTTTGCATTGAATGAATACCTCTTTTATCGCGACTTAAACATCAAGTTTGCGGCCGGCCAACCATTCAACTCTGGCAGGATCGCGGTGGGAGAAGAAAGCGCTGGTTGCGGTATCGATAGCGGTAATCTGCAGCATATCTTCAGCGCTGAGTTCAAAATCGAGAATATTGATGTTCTCAGCCATACGTTCTTTACGCACTGTTTTTGCCAGCGAAACGATGCCTCGCTGGAAGATCCAGCGCAGCACAACCTGGCCCACGCTTTTGCCGTACTTCTGGCCAATCGCCTTTAACACGGGATGCTGGAACAGGCCATTTTTACCCTCAGCAAACGGTGCCCAGGCTTCCGGCTGAATGCCATGGCTTTGATTCCACGGAACAGCATGCAGCTGCTGGTTGAAGGGGTTCACTTCAATCTGGTTTACCGCAGGGGCAACGTTGTTGAAGGCGATAAGGTCGGCCAGTCTGTCAGGATGGAAGTTGCTGACGCCAATGGCGCGAATTTTGCCTGCCTGCTGCAGTTCTTCCATAGCACGCCAGGCCCCATGGACATCGCCGTAAGGCTGGTGAATCAGATACAGGTCAACGTAATCAAGTTGCAGTCGATTCAGGGAACGTTCGAACTGGGCTTTAGCGCCTTCGTAATTGGTATCCTGCAGCCAAAGTTTGGTCGTGACAAAAAGTTCGTTACGCGCGATACCGCTCTGTTTCAGAGCGTTCCCGACCTGGGTTTCATTCTGGTAAGACGCAGCGGTATCGATCAGGCGGTATCCCGTATCGATTGCATCAATAACGGCTCTTTCGCATTCAGCGGGATCAGACATCTGAAACACACCAAAGCCCAGCAGGGGCATTTCAATACCGTTGTTCAGTTTTACAGTTTGCATGACGTTATCCTTCAGCTGTTGTGTAGGAAAAGCATAACGCAAAGTGATTTATTCGATTAGGTGGGGTAATTAACTAGGGTTTATTAGATGTGTTCATTAATTTAGAGGGGGCTTAAGGGCGGCTTCGTGCTGCGAGTTCGATGGGTCGATGCAACGCTATCCTTAATAAAGGGGGACGTTGCCATGAAACGAAGAACTCACAGCTCATAGCTGATCGTCATTTATCAGGGAAGTTTAACTCTGATGCTTCTCGCGAGTTGAATAGCGAAGTTCATCAACTAGCAGGCTAAATGCCGGGGTGGGTTGTCGGTGGCCTGGATAGTAAAGGTGATATCCAGAGTAAGGTTCACACCAATCCTCAAGCACGCGAACAAGAGCCCCGGATGTTATATAGGGTTCAAGCTGCCCTTCTGGTAGATAGGCTAGCCCTCGACCTTCAAGCGCCGCTTTCAGTATCATGCTTCCCGTATTGAAAACCAGTTGACCATCAACTCGCACATTCAGTTCTCGCCCGTCCTTTTCAAACTCCCATGCATAGAGTCCTCCATGCCCGGAAAGGCGCAGGTTTATACAACAGTGTTCTGTCAATTCCTGTGGAGTAATGGGCGCATGCCGGTTACTGAAATAATCTGGAGATCCCGCCACTGTCATCCGCATATCTGGCGCAATACGAACAGCAATCATGTCTTTGGCAATAGTTTCTCCGGGACGTACACCGGCATCAAAACGATCTCTTACGATGTCAGTTAGCCCATAATCTGTAAGAATTTCGACTTTAATATCGGGGTATTTTTTAACGAGACGCGACACTGCTGGCCAGAGTATTGACTCTGCTGCATATTCTGTTGCGGTAAGTCGTATTGTACCGGCTGGCTTATCACGTAATTCACTCAGCACCATTAACTGCCGCTGAATATCCTCTATCTGAGGTCCAACTGAAGCGAGTAAACGTTCCCCAGCTTCAGTTGGGACAACTCTTCTGGTCGTTCGGTTAAGCAACCGGATCCCGAGTTGTGCTTCCAGAACACGAACAGTCTGACTGAGCGCAGACTGTGAAACACCCAGACGTTTTGCCGCTCGCGTGAAATTCTGTTCCTTAGCCACCACCATAAATGCAGCAAGGGCATTCAGATTATCATCAGCCATTTAGAGGTTCTCCTTATAATTTCAATCTCATTTTACCATCTAATCACTTAATACGTCCTCAGATATACTTTCTTCGTTCACTAAATAACCATTCCTCCCGACAAAAGGCGTTTTCATTTGCAGGGAATTAATGTAATCCGCTACGCCATTTAGCCGAAAGTAACCAGCGAGGTGAAAGATGAAAGCGATTATTGGTGCTGCAGCCATATCCGTACTGGGGGCCGCCCAGGTTTCTGCCGAAGGCATTGAAATTCGCCGTAACGGGCAGACCCCTTCTGTCGTCGGCAAGGCCGATAACTTCTCAGGTCATGCGGTTGTCAGCCCGTTGTTGCCGCCAAACGCGTCCACGCGTGCCAATCTGGGCCAGGTGGATTTCGCCCCGGGTGCGCGCACGGCCTGGCATACTCACCCCGCCGGGCAGTTGCTGATTGTTACGGCCGGTAAAGGCTGGGTTCAGGAAGAAGGTAAAGCGCGCCAGGATATCGCTCCGGGTGATGTTGTATGGATCCCTGCAACTGTACGCCACTGGCATGGTGCCACGGCGACGTCCCCCATGAGCCATCTGGCCATGACGTATATGGTGGACGGTAAAAACGTGGACTGGCAGGAGCCCGTCTCTGACGAACAGTATCAGTAATCCGGAGGTCAGATGAAAATTTCAACAGCAGTTGCGCTGGCGCTTTCTCTCGGATCGGCTGTCGCCATTGCAGAAACGGGAACACAGCGGGGCCCGCTGTCAGACACCGACATAGAGGCAGTATCTCCCGCACTCGAACGCTATGCGAGCACCAGGCTGGCAGGAGACCTCTGGAAAAGAAACGATTTGTCGCCACGCGATCGCAGCCTCGTGACCGTTGCAGCGGTTATTGCCCGGAATCAGACCGTACTTTTACCGGAGCAGCTGGAGCTGGCGCTGAAAAACGGTGTTAAGCCGGCTGAGCTTTCCGAAACCATCACGCAGCTGGCGTTCTATGCCGGCTGGGGCAATGCCATTGCGGCCGCAGCGGTAACGAAAGAGATATTCCTGCAAAAAGGAATTAACGCTGAACAGCTTCCTCGCGCGGAGGAGGCGCTGCTGCCGATCGATGAAAAAGCGGAAGCAGCTCGCGCTGCACGCGTGGAACAGAGTATCGGTAGCGCGGTGCCGGGGCTTGTCAGCGACACCACCGACGTGCTTTTCCGGGAATTGTGGCTGCGTCCCGGGCTTGCACCACGGGACAGAAGTCTGGTGACCCTGTCTGCCCTGATTGCAAACGGGCAGGTACAGCAAATTCCGCCGCACCTTAACCGGGCAATGAATAACGGCCTGACCCGGCAGCAGGCTTCAGGCGCACTGAGTCACCTTGCCTACTACTCCGGCTGGCCTAATGCTTTTTCCGCCGCGCCGGTTTTCAAAACGGTGTTTGAGCAGCGTGAGTCGAAATAACCACTCTTTACAGGAGGACAGTATGTCTCAGGGTATCGAAAACAAAATCATCGTCATCACCGGTGCCAGCAGCGGCCTGGGAGCAGAAACAGCCCGACACCTGTCGAAACTGGGCGCAAAGGTGGTCCTGGGGGCGCGCCGTATGGAGAAGCTTGAGCAACTTGCCGGCGAACTGGGGCTGGATGCCAGAGCCATACTGCGTACCGACGTGACGGATCGCACACAGGTTCAGGCCCTTGTTGACCGGGCGGTAGAGCTGCACGGTCGTATTGACGTGATGATTAATAACGCCGGTCTCATGCCGAGCTCCATGCTCGACAAGCTGAAGGTGGATGAATGGGACCGAATGATCGACGTGAATATTAAGGGTGTACTTTACGGTATTGCCGCCGCGCTGACGTATATGAAAGCGCAGAAGTGCGGGCAGTTTATTAACGTATCGTCCGTAGCTGGACACAAGGTGGGACCTGGCGGCGCTGTATATGCCGGTACTAAGTGGGCCGTCCGGGCTATTTCAGAAGGTCTGCGTCAGGAAGTGAAGCCCTGGAATATCCGCACAACGATTGTTTCTCCCGGCGCGGTAGATACCGAACTGACTAAAACCATCACCGACGAAGATATTGCGAAAGGTATGTCGAAAACCTACGAGAATGCGATCCCGGCAGAGGCTTTTGCGCGGGTCGTTGCATTTGCCATCAGCCAGCCTGACGACGTGGATGTTAACGAAATACTTTTCCGGCCGACCGTACAGGTTTATTGAAACACAACCAGGCGGGTAGCTGACGCCTGCATTATATCCGGATGGTTTATATCATCCGGATATAAAAAAAGCATTACCAGATAACGCATCTTTCAACACAGGAAATTCAAACCTGAATTTTCTGCGGGCTACTTCGCGCCCGAAAATTACATACGCGTATACGACATTCTGTTCATTTAAAGGTAAGGGGCTGCATTATATGCCTGTAAAACATTCTCAAAATAATTCCGGTGCCCGGGTTGTCGCAGCGCTGATGCCGGTAATGGCCGCGGTTCTGGTCGGTTTTATCATTATCGGCGTCGCGCTGCCCGTCCTGCCGCTGCATGTCAAAAATGACCTGGGCTTCGGGACGTTTATCGTAGGCCTGGTTGCCGGGGCACAGTTTGCGGCATCGCTGATTTCCCGGGTGTGGTCCGGAAGTTATTCAGACAGGCGCGGCGCCAAAAAGGGCGTGGTGGCCGGGCTCATCGCCGCGGCCGTTTCAGGGCTACTGTACCAGATGTCGCTCTGGCTGGTCGGCATGCCGGTACTGTCAGTGGGTGTACTGCTTGCCGGGCGCGCGATCCTTGGGGGGGCGGAAAGCTTCATCATTACCGGCGCCGTGGCATGGGGTCTGGCCCTCGTGGATAAAGAGCACGCAGGTAAGGTTATCGCCTGGGTGGGTACCGCAATGTTTGCTGCTATGGCACTCGGCGGGCCGGTGGGCACGATGTTGTTTGATGCCTTCGGCTTTGAGGCGATCGCACTACTGACGCTCCTGCTTCCGCTGCTGGTACTGGCATATCTCGCCCGCATGCCCGCGGTAGCGCCCCATCCCCATGCCGCACAGGCAACCTTTGGTTCCGTCATGCACGCCGTCTGGTTACCGGGGCTGGGCGCGGCACTGGCCAGCACAGGGTACTGCACCATTCTGGCCTTCAGCTCACTGTATTACAGCGCCATGAACTGGCAGCCCGTCTGGATGGCATTCACTGCCTTTGGCGTTGCGCTGATTGCTGCCCGAACCGTTGCGGGCCATCTGCCAGATCGCTTTGGTGGCGCGCGTATTGCGCTGATTTTTGTGCTCGTACAGGCCGCCGGGCTGTTCCTGATATGGCTTGCCGGTACGTCCCTGATTGCGACGACAGGTGCTGCCTTAGCCGGTTTTGGCTACTCACTGGTTTACCCGGGCCTCGGTATTGAAGCCATCAGTGGTTCAACACCCCAGAACCGCGGCATGGTGATGGGCATCTACACAGCATTTCTTGACGTGGCAATGGCGATCGGCAGCCCTGCGCTCGGCTGGATAGGAAGCCACCTGGGACTGAACGCGATATTTCTGGCCGGCGCGCTGGCAGTGCTGTCTACCGCTGTGGTGGCATTCCTGCTGTTAAAACGCCCGGGCCAGAGTCAACAAAATCCGGCCTGAACAGGTCCTGCTGTCCGGAGGTTTATTGCTCTCCGGATTTTTCACTCCGTTTGTCTTAACACCGTTATTTAATTCAGGAGGTAATATGAAATTGCATTCAAAAGGGAAATTAAAAACCCTGGCCGCACTGACGATACTCAGCGTCGCTCTGGGTATGGGGGCAAATACAGCCGTCGCAGCCGATATGTCCCACGGTGCGGATAATTTCTATAAAAGCGATAAAGTGAAGACTGAAACCGTAAAATTCAAAAATATTTACGGCATGGAAGTTACCGGCACGTTATTTACTCCCCGCAATATGGAAGCCGGTAAAAAATATGACGCCCTTATTGTCGGCCATCCTTTTGCTGCAGTAAGACAGCAGGCTGCTAACCTCTACGCAACAAAAATGGCGGAGGCCGGTTTTGTTGCACTGTCCTTCGACCAGTCTTTCTGGGGTGAGAGTGCGGGTACGCCGCGCGGGGCCGTGCTGCCTGATGTGTATGCAGAAAACTTCAGCGCTGCAGTTGATTTCCTCGGAACGCGCGAATTTGTGGATCGTGAAAAAATTGGCGTGATAGGTATCTGCGGTAGCGGCGGCTTTGCCATCGCCGCGACAAAAATGGATCCCCGCATCAAGGCGATCGCCACCGTTAGCATGTACGACATGGGCGAATATTTCCGTACCGGTCTGAACCATGAGCGGACCGTGGAAATGAGAAACAAGGACCTGGCGATTGCAGCAGAACAACGCTACAAAACCGCGGAAACCGGGCAACCCGTTTATGGTCCCGGGCAGAACGATCCGGTGTTCATCGAAGGTAAAGAGTCCAATGACTTTTATCAGACGGAGCGCGGTAAGGTGGCATCTAACAATCGCCGCTCAACACCGGCGACCTATGCGAAATTCATGAACTTCCATCCGTTTATCGATATCGAGTCCATTTCACCGCGACCAATACTCTTTGTCGTGGGTGATGCTGCACCATCCCGCACCTATACCGATACAGCTTACAAAATGGCCGCAGAGCCGAAGGAACTTGTGGAGATTAAGGGCGCTAACCGTATCGACCTGTATGACCGCACTGAACTCATCCCGTGGGACAAGCTGGTCTCATTCTTTAATACCAATCTGAAATCAGATAAATAATGTTTCTGAACGGCACTGCTTTAGTGCCGTTATTCATGAAAATATAAAAACAATGGAGAGTTTTATGTTCAAACCATTCATGCTTGCTCTGGCCTCCCTGACGGCTGTTTCATTCTCATCTTTAGGTGCCGAGGCCGAAGGTATCCGGGTCAAGATCACCGCAGGTGACCAGGTTATGACGGCAACATTTTATGACAATGCCACTACCCGGGCGCTGGTCTCTCGCTTTCCGCTGACGCTGCCCATGGAAGATCTTTACGGACGGGAAATGTGCTACCGGTTCCCGGATGCCCTGCCGGCAAACGAAACGCAGACCAGCGGTTATGAAGTGGGCGATATTGTTTACTGGGCACCCCGCCACAGCTTCGTCATCATGTACGAACAGAACAATGAACGGATAGGTAACCTTCAGAAAGTGGGCCGAATCCACTCTGGAGTGGGGATTTTCAGACATACGGGTAATATTGATGTGACATTTGAAATGGCACATTGATCCGTTATTCAATTCCGATAATTTAACGCAAGGACATTAGTTGTCTTCATTGAGTATGGCTTCGGTGTCCGGGTCAAGTTGGTTATGAAGACCAGTCTCATTTCAGTCGCGATTACAAGCGCAAATATGGCGAGCCGCCAGCGCGAAATATCGCACGATTGCGGAATATGGCTGCTCAAGGGGCAGGTGGTTAGCCGAATTACAAGTGTGGCTTGTCGGTCCCACAAGATGTCTCTTTTCTGATGTTTGACGATCCGAAGTGGGCGAGTTTCTTCCCGACACCGTTAACTGTCATCAACCAGACAACTGATCACGACTGGCACTCTACAATGCCTGCCGAGTAAGATACTTCATGCCCGCATGCAAAGCGCTGACCTTCATGGGAAAACATATCTGCCCGTTTATCTCTATCATCCGAAAAATTCCGGCAACATCAAAATAGTCAAAGACCTGATCGATTTTCTGATGTCCACAACAGCGTGATAAAAACCAGCAACCCACTATTAAGCATGGCGCTGTGAATGTTGTAGACATTTAGGGTACCCCTCTGGGATTTATTAATTTTGTTCATTACTGCTATCTCAACTGTGCTGTTGTACTGAGAAAGTCGTTGTTGTTACCGTTATGTACGTTTTGACAAATACTCTTCGCATCGCTTGCTGGTTAATTGCACGCGCTAATCGGGGGCTTTTCTGATTCTGAAATTGAAAAAGAACATGAGGTATTAATGAAAACGGTTGGTTATGCAGCGCACGCTGCCGACGCGAAACTGGTTCCTTATCATTTTGAACGTCGCGATTTACGTGAAAACGATGTCGCCATTGAAATTCTTTATTGCGGCGTTTGCCACTCAGATCTGCATACGGTCAACGGAGACTGGGGCCCGCAGCCTTACCCGTTGATCCCGGGCCACGAAATTGTGGGTGTCGTCACGTCCGTGGGGCAGAACGTCAAAAAATTTCATCCAGGCGATCATGTTGCCGTTGGCTGCATGGTGGATAGTTGTATGCACTGCGATCAGTGTGAGCATGGCGAAGAGCAATTCTGTCGTAACGGGATGACGCCTACCTATGGCGCACCGGATCGCTTGAGCGGCGAAATCACTCAGGGCGGATACGCCAAACATATTGTCGTACGCGAAGAGTTTGTCCTGCGTGTGCCGGAAAATATGGATCTGGCAAAGACCGCGCCGATCCTTTGTGCTGGTATCACCACCTTCTCTCCGTTGCGTACCTGGAATGTGGGCCCGGGAAGCCGCGTTGGCGTGATCGGATTAGGTGGCCTGGGCCATATGGCGGTTAAGCTGGCCGTGGCGATGGGGGCCGAGGTGACCGTCATCAGCCGCAATAAGAACAAAGAGGAAGAGGCAAAGGCGCTGGGTGCGAAGGGCATTTTGCCTTCTTCCGATCCGCAGGCATTGCAGGATTCAGCCTGTGCATTCGATTTAATTATTGATACAGCACCCGTTAAGCATGACCTGAATATCTATACCCCGTTATTGGATATTGATGGCTCGTTAGTCATTGTCGGCCAGGTTGGTCTGATGGATGAACCGCTCACGGTTCCTTTGATCATGGGTCGCCGTCGCGTTGCGGGTTCGCTGATCGGCGGCATTGCGGAAACCCAGGAAGTCCTGGATTTCTGCGCGAAGCACGATGTCTATCCTGAGTGCGAAATGATTAATATCGATCAGATCAACGATGCTTTCGCTCGCCTTGCACAGGGAGACATGGCCCACCGCTTCGTCATTGATATGGCCTCGCTGAGCGCAGAATAAACGCAAATACACAGGCGGTAGCGCGCGTTGGCTACCGCTTTCACAACGCCTCTGCGTCTTTTTTAAAAACAGTCGCAATTGATGTCGTCCGAGTGGCTCCTCATGTTTATTTATTCAAAAAACCAACGTGTATTTTCCAGATTTTCAGGATGGGGCATATTGGGTCTGATATTCATGTTTTCGGCTACGGCGAGCGCGCGGAATACAGAGGAAAATGTAATGAAGATAAATATCATACTTAACGATAAAACCCTTACCGCGACCCTGAATAACTCTCCTGCGAGCCGAGAATTTGCGGCCTTATTACCGCTTACGTTGCAACTGAAAGATTATGCCGGGGAGGAGAAAATAAGTGACTTACCTTCCCGGTTGACCACCGAAGGTTCACCCGAAGGAACGTCAGCAAAAAAAGGCGATATAACCCTTTATGCGCCCTGGGGAAATCTGGCTATTTTTTATAAATCCCATAGCTATGTGTCTGGCTTAATGAAACTTGGGCAATTAGATGAGCCAGATGCATTGCCCGTCCACCCTGATGCCTACAGCGCCAGATTTGAACTGTTGACGGAATAATCGTCACTCGGCGGGAGAAAATGAATGATAAGCAGGACATTTCTGGCGATTCTTTCTCTGTTATTGATGAGCGGATGCGTTTCCCAAACCACGCAAAACAGGAGTTTGAAAATGACACAAAAAGATACACATGGCGCCGTTGCTGAAGTCGCACCCGCTATGGCTGCGTATGCTGAACGATTTATTGAAAAAGATCTCTGGAATCGTCCGGAGTTGTCACGTCGCGACCGCAGCCTGGTCACGATTGCAGCACTCATCAGCCGGAATGATACGGCTGAGCTTCCGCACTACCTTAACGTGGCGCTGGATAGCGGCGTGAAGCCCGCTGAAATCTCCGAGGTTATTACCCATCTGGCATTTTATGCTGGCTGGCCAAACGCCACCTCTGCGGCGCTGGTTGCCCGCAACGTCTTTGCGCACCGCCATATCGATACGGCATCCTTGCCAGGGGATAAAGTGGATTTCCTGCCTCTGGATAAAGCGTCGGAAAACCAACGTGCCACGATGGTTGAGTCAAACTTTGGCAAGGTATCACCGGGGGTCGTGAAATACACCACGGATGCACTATTCCTGGACCTATGGCTGCGGCCGGGTCTGGCACCACGGGACCGAAGCCTGGTAACGGTTAGTGCACTGGTTACCGCCGGGCAAGTGGCGCAAGTGCCGTATCATCTTAATCGGGCGATGGATAATGGTTTGACCCAGACTCAGGCCTCAGAGGTCTTGACACAGCTGGCCTTTGTGGCGGGCTGGCCAAACATTTTCTCAGCTTTACCCGTATTTAAAGAGGTATTTACAGGCAGAAACCAGGCCTGACGGCTGACGATTCGCAAAAGCCAGCACCTGAACAGGTTCTGGCTTTTTTCTTCCAGGAGTCACAGGTCGTTAATCCTGCCAGGGCCTGTTCAGGGATGTTTGTAGTGGCGCAGCGCGTCAATAACGAGCTGGAAAGCTTTCGAATGATTTCTGTTTTCCGGGTAGTAGATGTAATAACCATCCCAGTAAGGACACCAGTCTTCAAGGACGCTGATCAGTTCGCCGCGGGCGAGCTGTTTCTCTGCTATATCACGGGGAACATGTGCCAGCCCATATCCTTCTATGGCAGCCTGTAAATTCTGATAGATACGACTAAACACCAGCTGACCGCTGACCTTGACGTTCAGGCTCTTTCCCTCTTTTTCGAACTCCCAGACATACAAATTACCGTGGGTGGGAAACCGAAGATTGATGCAGCTGTGATCAATAAGATCGTTAGGATGCAGCGGATAAGGGTGGCGGGAAAAATAGTCAGGAGAACCGACGACGGCAAAGCGCACATCCGGGCCGATACGCACGGAGATCATGCCATTAGAGATTTGCTCACCGAGCCGCGTTCCTGCATCAAACCGGCCGGAGACAATATCCGTCAGCGCATAGTCATCAATCAGCTCCAGAGTAATATCCGGGTATTCCTTGAGTAGTGGCTCAAGCTTGGGCCATATGACAGAGCCAATCGCATAATCTGACGTTGATATACGTACCGTACCGGCGGCTTTACTGTTGAGGTCCTTCAGCGACTGTAATCGCCCCTGGATCCCATCGATATAAGGGCCGAGGTCATCGAACATGGATTGCCCTATATCGGTTAACGAAATACTGCGCGTGGTGCGGGTCAGAAGTTTCATCCCAAGACGGGATTCGAGGGTTCGAATGGTATGGCTGAGGGCTGATTGTGAAACGCCTAAATGTGCCGCTGCTTTGGTAAAGCTCTTTTCACGCGCGACGACTATAAACGCCATTAAATCATTAAGGTTTTCCCGTGCCAACCTGCCCCCCCCCTTACTGCCAAAAGAAAGTGATGGAGTAGTGTAGCGTAATGCATAGCGAAGGGGCACTTAATGGATAGGTAATTTACGGCGTTAAGCTGGTCAATTTTCTGGGGCGTAATTTATGAAAATCGTGCATAAGTCATATCAGATTTCGCGCCTTACTCATGTCTGTCTTTTTATTCTAGAATGATTATTCAGGTATGGCAGAGGAATTCAAAAGTGAATTATTCATTATTAAACAATAACCTGAAAATGCCGATGGCTGGTTTTGGTGTTTTTCAGGTAACAGATAAAGAAGAGTGTAAACAGTCAGTATTGACTGCTATTCGTACTGGCTACCGCCTTATCGATACCGCAGCAGTTTACGGTAATGAAGATGCCGTTGGTGACGCCGTACGCGAGGCTATTGCCGAAGGGTTATGCAGCCGCGAAGAGCTGTTTATTACCTCAAAACTATGGGTACAGGACATGGCCAGTTACGATATGGCCAAAGCAGGAATTGAAGCGTCGTTAGAAAAATCAGGGCTGGAATATTTTGACCTTTATTTACTGCATCAGGCCATGCGTGATTACTTCAGCGCGTGGCGTGCGCTGGAAGATGCCTATGATGCCGGTAAGCTTAAGGCGATTGGGGTGTCTAATTTCTATGCTCATGTATTAGCAAATTTCTGCGAAACCGTCAGAATCAGGCCAATGGTGAACCAGGTTGAATTACATCCTTACTTTGCGCAGCCTGCTGCACTTGAAACCATGAAGTATTACAACGTTCAGCCGGAAGCATGGGCCCCCTTAGGCGGCGGAAGGCATAAGCCCTATGAAAATGAAATGCTGCAGCGAATTGCTGATACTCACAAAAAAACAGTTGCTCAGGTTGTCCTGCGCTGGAATGTGCAGCGTGGTGTCACTGTTATCCCTAAATCCACCCGTCAAGAACGTATTGAAGAGAACTTTGCCATCTGGGATTTCGCATTGACTGAGAGTGAAATGGAACAAATTAACATGCTCGATTTAGGCTACGTTGGTGATGCCGTGAAGCACTTTAACCCTGAATTTGTGCGTGGCTGTCTTGGTGTGAAAATTCACGATCGCTAATGCTGATATTGGTATTGAGCCTTCAATAATGAAGGCTCAATACGACTTCTTTCTACTGCAGATTTTTTTCTTTCAGGAACTGACTCACCAAATCAGCAATTTGCACATTATTGAGATCAGAGAACGGGAAGTGGGTATTCCCTTTGATTCCCACTTCAGGCAAATGCGTTACCGTCACATCCCCGCCATGCTTGTTCACCACGTCACGCCACTCACGCGCCATCGCCAGACGTACTCGCCAGCTGTCCTGCGCGGGCATGGCGACAGGCTAACCGCCTGCATTTTCTTGCTGACCGGGCCGGGTTTAACGGTGCTTTCAGCGACAAGTATGCGTTGCGCCTGGACCAAGCTTTTCCCCTTATACTCAAACAACTGGAACTAATGCTGACCAGCGGCGAGCTCAATCCCCAGTATCAGCACTGCGTCACGCTATATCACAATGGGCTCACTTGCGAAGCTGACACACTTGGTAGTTGCGGCTACGTATACATCGTCGTTTACCCAACTCAACGCTAATTAAATACACGAGAGCAAAAATGAAATTTCTACCTGCAAGAAACATGCGGGCGACAAAGCCCTGTCTGTCGCCCGTTGCAGTCTGGCAAATGCTACTTACACGCCTGCTGGAAAAACACTATGGTCTGACCCTGAACGATACGCCGTTTTGTGATGAAACCGTTATACAGGAACATATCGATGCCGGTATCACTCTGGTTAATGCCGTTAACTTTCTGGTGGAAAAGTATGAGTTAGTACGTATCGATCGCACAGGATTTACCTCACAGGAACAAGCGCCATATTTGACCGTGACAGATATCCTTCATGCCAGGAGAGCATGCGGATTAATGAACAGTTGTTCGTATCGGGAAGTAAGTAATATTGTTCTTAGCCGATCGCGGCAGTGAGGAAGACTTCAAGAGCCGAGAAAATTTGCACGGTCTGTGAAGAAATTAGTGATATTGGCGACTCAATGAAAACCTCATCGAGTCGCATGAAAAACAAGGTGGGGGCACAAAAGGGGGCATTTATAAAGATGAAACAAGATAATACGTATATTTATCAACTAGATGGTTTGTTGTGTTATGTTCCTATTATCGCACCACTTCAATAAGTTACGTCTCATTAGTACCTTTCTGATTTTCGCTGTAAAACAAATTTGTGACACAATCGCCAAAGGATTGAGTCGATTTGCTTCGCATGCTCAGTTAAAGGAAAATCCCGCCTGTCGTTTGTCTTTCAGATCCGCTTTTTAACCCGTGCTTCATCTCCACCATGCACGATGGCATCAAGTGCTGCTTTCTCCCGTAGAATGGAGATCTGCTTCCTGAGTGACTCTCCCTGGTAAGGAGCAGCACAGCCCTGACGAACCGCAGTATTTCTCCAGTCTCCACAGAGAGACCAGTCGTTTGGCTTTGCAATTCGCTCGGCAAGAGCCCGCCCATCACGGGAGACAATTTTGGGGTGGAGCCATGAACCCGGAAACATCGGATCTTTTTTATAACTGTCGCCATTATCAGCAGTCACGATCCAGATATCATCATGGCCTGCCTTTTCCAGTGCGTTGATAGCTTCATAGAGGGTCATTATTGTTCCTTTCTTTGATTGTAAATAGCCACCCTAAGTTATCACTTCAGTTCGCCAGCCTGATAATAAGCAGCCATAGAGACACGCAGGTAAATTAACGGGCAGTCGTTTTGCTCTGATCTGAGTTTTCAGCTATTTCATGGTTTTCGGAAAGGTACCACGGTGAGGAAATAATCATATCGCTGTAATACGCTTCCGCGCACCGGGTCACGGAACGGCGGCATCACAAACGCTTTATGACCCGATTCCATTGTTAATTGGCTGGAAGGCTACTCACGCCACCATTTTAGCCTCCCTATACTGGGCGCTGATCAGGTCAGCCAGGTGTGCCTGACATGACATCAGTACCTGCTGAATAACTACTTTATGGGGAGTAACTATGAAATTAACTCAGATTCGCAATGCAACACTTGCACTTGAATATGCCAGTAAACGTTTTCTGATCGATCCGATTCTGGCTGAGAAAGAAGCATGGCCCGGTTTTCCCGGAACGGCATGTTCGCACCTGCGCAACCCCCGGGTTGACTTGCCTGTGTCCGTCGATGAATTACTGAATGTCGATGCGGTTATCGTAACCCACACTCACCTTGATCACTGGGATGAAGCCGCACAGATGCTCATTCCGAAAAACAAAACTATCTTCTCTCAACATGACGAAGATGCCGCGCTTATTCGTGCACAGGGTTTCAGCGACGTGCGGGTACTGCAGGCAGAAAACCTTTTTGACGGTATCACTATTGTCAAGACCGACGGGCAGCACGGGAGTGATGCGGCCTATGCTGATCCAGAGATGGCAGCTTTTCTGGGTGACGCATGTGGCCTGGTCTTCAGCCACACTGATGAAAAGGTACTGTACATTGCTGGCGATACCATCTGGGTGAAGGCGTATGCAGATACTCTTGCCGCCCACACGCCAGACGTGGTCGTTATTAACGCCGGCTTTGCCCAGGTTGACGGCTATGGAGCCATCATCATGGGAACCGAGGATATCCTGCGTACGCACCAGGCCCTGCCGGATGCCGTGGTGGTCGCTTCTCACCTGGAGGCCATCAATCATTGCCTGCTTACCCGCAGTGAAATCAGAGAGTTCATTCAGCAGAAAGGGATCCAGAACAGTGTCCGTGTACCTGAAGACGGTGAAACGCTGGTTTTCTGAGAGTTAACAAACAACACGCAGAGAGTATTATCTGGCTTCAGCAAAGCACCCTTCGTTCTCAGGGTGCTTGATGCAGGAGACCGTGTCAGCCCTGAACCGGAGACGAAACGTGAGCGTACCCGTCGTTGCTGTTATCGCCACTGCTGGCGTCAGCGCATTCCATTTTTCAGTACCGTGTATGGTATTTGGACAGGCATTACCCGAGCCTGACCGTTTCTGTCTGAAAATTTGTGCCGAAAGCCCCGGTACTGTTGCGTCTGAGGCCGGGCTGCAAATCAATGTTGAAAACGGACTTGAACTGCTGGAGAGCGCCAGCATTATTATCGTTCCTTTCTGGAGCCATCCTGAGGAAAAACCTTCTGCTGCCCTGCTGAAAGCGCTGGTTGATGCCTGGCAACGGGGTGCAGAAATTGTGGGGTTATGTCTGGGAACCTATGTACTGGCTTATGCTGGTCTGCTGGACGACCGACGGGCTGCCACACACTGGGAATATGAGCGTGATTTTACCGGCCGTTTTCCTGCCGTCAGGCTGGATACGAACGCTCTGTATATTAACGATGAACGTCTCATCACTTCTGCCGGTACGGCAGCAGGAATTGACTGCTGTCTGAATATCGTGCGCGCGCATTATGGCAGTGCATTCGCTAACAGGGTGGCACGCCGCATGGTTATGCCCCCTTATCGTGAAGGGGGACAGGCGCAGTATATTGAACGGCCGGTGCCCGAAACGACCCGGGACAGTGCTGTCAACGAGTTGACAGACTACCTGCGCAGAAACCTGGAAAGGCCACATAATATTGACGCCCTGGCAAAGTTTTGCAGCATGAGCCGCCGGACACTTACCCGCCACTTCCTTGCTGCAACCGGCATGACTATTGGTGACTGGCTCAACGTTGAGCGCCTGCAGCGCAGTCAAGAATTACTGGAGTCCACTGACCACAGCATCGAAGTTGTTTCCTGGATGTCCGGATTTCAGTCTCCTGTCTCATTTCGCCAGAGTTTTAAAGCGCGGTTCAGCGTCAGCCCGAGCGAATGGCGGCGCGCGTTTCGTGGGCCGGGTAATCAACTCTGACAACATACCCCTGATTACGAGGATTAACTTTCAATGTTTACATGTTGCTCACTCAGTAAGTGAGTTACTGTGCCCGCGCTTGTCGGTTCCCTCCATTCACATGCTGATTTCTTCAGGCAGATGCGGAAAATGGCTGTATAAGTAACGTACCCTAACATGCGGCGTGCATTCAGCGTGCTCAAGTGTCATGTTACTAATAACAATAAAACTTCTGGAACCCACTCAAAATGAAAATTAAGCACCTGCTATCGTTTCGGTTCAACCGCTGTCTGGTGCTGATACCAGCGTCCTTTTTATTGCTCAGTTGTTCCTCCAACTACCAATTACTCTGTCCTTTCGGCGCACATAAAGGCGAGATTCAGCAATTCGATAAGAGTTACTGGGAGTCAACTAAAAAAAATCCCCTGAAGAGTGACAAGTAGGTTGTTATGGAGTGTAACACCCAGTCTGATGCGGAGAAGGAGCGCCTTTCATCGGCCTATATCCAGTTGTGCAAAGCAGGTCATCTTGATACCGGGAACCGCCTCTTCGTCGAAAAGATATTCAGCGATCCCCATTATTCCAGAGCAGTTTCAGGAATGATGAATGCAAAAATGCCGAAGAAAGAGTCAGCCGAATCACAGTTGAAATGGTCAGTGGCGCACAGCGATAACCCTGACAGTTTCAAGGAGTATTGTGGGTATTACGTCAAAAAAGATGCAGATAAACGTTCTTCCACACTGTTGGGCTTAAACGTTGAAGGTTTCATGTCTGAAATCTTTAACCAGTGCATGGTAAAAAACCATATGATGAAAATCGTTCCTACTAAATCATTCAGGAAGTGTAACAATATTAGCTGGTAACTAGCATGTAAGGTTCCAGCCCGCGTCCGGAATAACCGTTAAAAGCAGGGTATTATCCTGCTTTTATCGGGCCGGAATCTCGCTGCAACCGGGCGGCGAGTTAGATCTCAGTCAGTACCCGTTCTGATGAAGCCAGCCCGCACATGACCATATCCTCTTACCCGGCAGGAAGCCTGGATTATCAGTACAAACCTTCTACGCAGAACCTGATTTGTGCCGTTCGCTTCCTTTCCAGTAAATCAGATACGTAAGTGCAGCAACTGAGCAAAAAACATAAGGGCTTAAAAGCAGAATTTCGTGGTAAGTAATGTCGAATATGCTGATGACAGGCCATGCCAGTACAGCAAGCCATATGAAGAGCGTAGTGAGCAGTATAAAAAAGCATCCCTTAAATGAAGGGGCAGGGAATATTCGCCTTGTTATTACCACCACCGGAAGACCCACTATAAAAGTCCCTGCCAGAGTGCCGTAAATACTTATCATCACGGTAAACAAATAGACAAAAATGACAGATACCAACTCCTCAGCGGAATCGTTATTTTTTGCCCAGTAAAGATATATCAAAAGAAATAATGAGCCAGATAAACTGCCAAATACCGCTGACAGCACAGAAGACATAACTAAATTTTTATCAATAATTTTAGGCATCGTTTTCTCAGCATCTGAGTTGCTGGCCTTCGGGCGGCTTTCCGGCTGAACCGTGCAGCGTGGCGTGGGATCGCAAAGCAGGCATGGAGTTTAAAGGCGTTTACTCCCAACCCAGCTCACTATAAGTCTTACAATCCTGGTCAGGAAAAGAGGTCATATATTGACCCCAGCCCATATATTTATAATAAAGTGTCATTGCTTCATAATAGCTCGTAGCTTCAACTTCCCATACAAGCTCTGCGCCGGGCACTAATAATGATCTTGCGGCATTTCCGTGCACACCTTTGAGGCAAAAGGTCTGGCACCCGTCTGGCTCTAACCATAGTTCATGCTGCAAAATTGACTCCCTTTATTATTAAAGTTGTCTGCCAATCATTCCATATTAGACAGTGATTTAACAGACGATAGTCTGGTAAAGACCTCAGTTTTGCATGGCTGTGGTAATGGTCGGCATCAGTATCATTGATTTAGCCAAAGAGCGCGAGCAACGCAAATCAGGCAGAAGGGAGCACCGCGCTTACATCAGCCAGAGCGCCCGGCATAATAGCCTGTGGCTATTACCCCCATCCCTGTTTTGATATATCTATATCTCTCGATTAACCTACTAATTTAAGTAGCCAAATAATCGATGCTAACAATTACCAAAAATGCTAATAGCATCTTATTACCCAACCCTGCGTATCACGTAATCTTCAAAGCCACTGCGATATACTTCAATCTTCTCCAGAATATATCCTGAACTAAAGTTAAATTTAAAATCTCATTATCTATTTGCCTTGATGAGTATTGCCTTTTTAATTAATCCATAAGAAAATACTTAGAAATCATTATTAAAAGCAACTTAACCAAAATTATATTGGTCGGGTGACCTATGTTTTCTTCAGGGATGAGAAAAGTGCGTTATTTATTGCTGTTGATATTATTTATCTCTGCCGCACAGGCCGCGCCATTATCGCCGGCTGATCGGGATGCGGTGCGACAACAGCAAGAACAGCTGTTGCGCCAGAGCCAGCAACAGCGCGATGAGCTGGAGCGAAGCACGCCGCTGCCGCGTCAGGACGTGCGTACGCCCGACGGCAAAACTCAGGGCCCCTGTTTTACCATCCACACCATCACCCTTTCAGGCGTCACGCTTATCAGCGCGAAAGCGCAGCAGAAACTGATCTCTCCGTGGCTGAATCAATGCCTGGATATGGCAAAAATCACCGAATTAACCACCGCCATTTCTGACTGGTATATCAGCCGCGGCTATATCACCAGCCGCGCATTTCTTACTGAGCAAGACCTGTCGCAGGGTGAATTACGCCTGGTGGTAATGGAAGGGAAATTAAGCCATATCCGCCTCGACGGTGAATCGCCGCGCATGCTGAAAATGGTTTTCCCCGGTCTGGAAGGCAAGGTATTAAATCTGCGTGATATTGAGCAGGGGATGGAGCAAATAAACCGTTTGCGCAGCAACCCTGTGCAGATAGAAATAGTGCCGGATAGCGAGCCGGGATATTCCATCGTTAACCTCACCGTCACGCCTGAATTCCCGTTAAGTGCCACTTTCTCGCTTGATAATAGCGGGCAGAAGAGCACTGGCGAGAAGCAATTAAACGGTTCACTGAGTGGAAATAACCTGCTGGGGCTGGCCGATAAATGGTTTGTCAGCGGCGGGCGCAGCAGTGACTTCGCCACTGGATATGATGCGCAAAGTTTCCAGACCGGCGTCAGCGTGCCTTATGGCTACGGCCTGCTGGATTACAGCTACGCCTGGAGTAACTACCGCACCACCATTATGAATCAGGGTTATCCATGGATGTCGACGGGTGACACCAAAACCCATCGGCTGAATGGTTCATGGGTGGTGTTTCGTAATGGCGATATCAAAACCGCGCTCTCGGCGGGCGTAACCCAGCGCTCCAGCCGTAACTGGCTTAACGACGCGCCGCTGAAAAGCAGCACCCGTAACCTCTCCAGCCTCCAGCTTGGTATCAACCACACACAGAAAATGTTCGGCGGTGTGGCAACGTTCAACCCCGGTTATAGCCACGGTATGCCGTGGTTTAACGCCGAAACAGATGAAGAGAAGATCGGTGATGTGCCGCGCGCAGAGTTCCGTAAGTGGAACCTGAGCGCCAGTTTCCAGCGCCCGGTAACCCATGATCTTCTGTGGCTTACCAGCCTGTACGGGCAGTGGTCGCCGGACCGGCTCTATGGCAGCGAACGGCTGACCCTCGGTGGCGAAAGCTCCGTTCGCGGCTTCAAAGAGCAGTATCTCTCCGGCGATAACGGGGGTTACTGGCGCAATGAACTCAACTACCCGCTGTTTACCCTGCCGGTGCTCGGGCAGATCAGCGCCACCGTCGCGCTGGACGGCGGCTGGCTGGAAAAGGATCGCTTCGACAAATTCGCTTCAGGCACGCTGTGGGGAACGGCGGCATCGCTTAGCAGCGCCGGGCGCTGGTTCGCCAGTCAAATCACAGTAGGGACGCCGCTCGCTTATCCCGACTGGCTGGGGCCGGATCATCTGACGCTTAACTGGCGTGTTGCGGTGACATTTTAAGGAAGAAGGCAATGGATACTGTCAAACCTGTTCGTTTCTCACAACGCGCGCTGAGCTGGCTGATCATCAGCCTGCTGGTCTGGCAGCCCGTTGCGCCTTCCTTTGCCGCGGCCATCACGCCGAATGGCCCGGCCACCATGGATAAGGCCGCCAATGGCGTGCCGGTGGTCAATATCGCCACGCCGAACGGCGCGGGTATTTCCCATAACCAGTTCAAAGATTACAACGTCGGTGCCGAGGGGTTAATCCTCAACAACGCCACCGGTCAGCTTACGCAGACGCAGCTGGGCGGGCTTGTCCAGAACAACCCGAACCTGCGCGCAGGCCAGGAAGCGCGCGGCATTATCAACGAAGTCACCGGCGGCAGCCGTTCCCAGTTGCAGGGCTATACCGAAGTGGCGGGGAAAGCGGCGAATGTTATGGTCGCCAACCCGTATGGCATCACCTGTAACGGCTGCGGCTTTATCAACACGCCGAATGCTACGCTGACGACCGGTAAACCGCAGTTTGACGCGGCGGGCAACCTCTCTGCGCTGGAGGTGAGAAAAGGCACCATTACGGTGGAAGGGAAGGGGCTGGACGCCAGCGCGAGCGATGCCCTGTCGCTGATCTCCCGCGCCACCGAAGTGAACGCCGCGATCCATGCGAAAGCACTAACGGTAACCGCAGGCGCTAACCGCGTCGATGCCAGCGGAAACGCCACACCAATTGCTGGCGAAGGCGCGGCCCCGGTCGTGGCGGTGGATACCGGCGCGCTCGGCGGCATGTATGCCAACCGTATTCATCTGGTCTCGACCGAAAAAGGCGTCGGGGTGAACCTCGGCAACCTGGCCGCGCGGCAGGGCGACATCCAGCTTGATGCCAACGGGAAAATGGTCATCCGGGAGAGTGTCGCCAGCGGATCGTTAACCGCGAGCGGCGAGAGCGTGACGCTAAACGGAAGCCATCAGACCGGCGGCAATATGGTCATTGCCGGGACGCAGGCAGTAGCGCTGAACGGCACTCAGGTGGCAAAAGAGACGCTGGAGGTTAAGTCAAAAAGCCTCACCCACAGCGGAACCTCTACGGCGAATCGCATCGCGCTGACCGGCAAGGACACGCTTACCAACAGCGGCTCGCTGGTGGCGAAAGAGCTGGCGCTGGGCGCGACGCACATCACCAACAGCGGGAAACTTCAGGGCACCCAGGCTCTGAATCTCAACACCACTCAACTCGATAACCTGGCGAGCGGTACGCTTTACTCCGCACAGGATCTCACGCTCACGCTGCCGCAACTCAACAACCAGGGCACGGTTCAGGGGCGCTCACTCAACCTGACCGGCGATGTGCTGCATAACAGCGGCACGTTGCTGTCGGAAAGCAATACGCAACTGAAGATCGGGCAACTGGATAACCAGGGAACCATCGCAGCAAAACAGCAACTCACCGCCGACACCAGCTGGCTGAACAATGGCAAGAGTGGGCAGTTGCAAAGCAACGGTAATATCCGGCTCGGCGCTGATAATGCAGTGCTGAACGGCACTCAGCAGGCGAACGGGGCGCTGGATGTGACGGCGAACACGCTCCAGCACACCGGCAAATCCAGCGCCAGCGCGCTCAATCTCAATGCCCGTGACACCCTGACCAACAGTGGTTCGCTGGTGGCGAATAACCTGACTCTCGGCGCAGCGCACATCAGCAACAGCGGGCAGGTTCAGGGCACCGACGCGCTGAACCTGAACACCAGCCTGTTGGATAACCAGGCCAGCGGCACGCTCTATTCAGCAAAAGATCTCAACTTCACCCTGCCACAGCTGAACAATCAGGGCACGGTGCAGGGGCTGTCGCTGCGTATCAGCGGCGACGTACTGAAAAATGAGGGCACGCTGCTTGCCGATACCGGCCTGTGGTTGAAGGCTCGGCAACTGGAAAACCAGGGGAGCATCGCGGCGAAAGGCCAGCTCACCGCCAGCGCGACTGAGCTTAATAACCGCGGGCGTCTGGAAAGCAAGGGGCGTGTCGATCTCAGTGCGGATAACGCGACGCTTGGCGGAGCGCAAATCGCGCAGGATGCGCTGAGCGTGACGGCGAAAACCCTTAACCACAGCGGGCAGACCAGCGCGGCTGCCGTTGCCCTGACGGCGACAGATAGCATCAACAACAGCGGGTCGCTGCTGGCGAATAACCTTGCGCTGCATGCCGCGCAGATTAACAACACCGCGCAGATTCAGGGCACCCAGGCGCTCAATTTGCAGGCAGATCGGCTGGAGAACCAAGCGACCGGCACAATCTACACCGCTCAGGATCTGATCCTCAACATTCCGCAGTTGCACAACAGTGGCACCATCCAGGGGCTGTCGCTCAGCACGACGGGCGATGTGCTGCAAAACGAGGGCACGCTGCTTGCCGATACCGGCCTGTGGTTAAAGGCACGGCAACTGGAAAACCAGGGCAGCATCGCGGCGAAAGGCCAGTTAACCGCTAACGCTACCTGGCTAACCAACGCCGGGCGTCTGGAAAGCAAGAGCCGCATGGATCTTAACGCGGATGAGGCGACGTTGAGCGGGACGCAAATCGCGCAGGACGCGCTTAATGTAACGGCGAAAACCCTTAACCACAGCGGGCAGACAAGCGCGGCTGCCGTTGCCCTGAAGGCGACACAGAATATTAACAACAGCGGAGAGATGAGTGGAGCCTCTGTCGCCCTGACGGCAACAGATAGCATCAACAACAGCGGGAAGCTGATCGCGGATAACCTCGCGCTGCATGCTGCGCAGGTTAGCAACACCGCGCAGATTCAGGGCACCCAGGCGCTCAATTTGCAGGCGGATCGGCTGGAGAACCAGGCGACCGGCACGATCTACACCGCCCAGGATCTGATCCTCAACACTCCGCAACTGCACAACAGCGGCACCATCCAGGGGCTGTCGCTTAATGCCACCAGCGATGTGCTGCAAAACGAGGGCAAGCTGCTTGCCGATACCGGGCTGGTGCTAAAAGCAGGACAACTGGAGAACCGCGGTAACGTGGCGGCAAAAGGTGCCCTGAACGCCAGTGCTGGCCGCTTGAACAACCAGGGAGTGATGCAGGGGCTGACGCTCGGCATTGCAGGTGATGTGCTGGAAAACAGCGGGACGCTGCAAGGTAAAACCCTCGATATGCGCGGCGATCAGGTACGCAACAGCGGCATGCTGGTCGCGGATGACGCACTGCGCATCGATGCCGGTTCCCTGGCGACAACGGCTGACTCCACGCTCAACAGCAAAGGTGACCTCCAGCTTTCAGCTAAACGTGACGCCTCTTTGCAAGGGCAGCTCAACGCCGACAAATCGCTGGAGGTTGAGGCAGGCACGCTGACCAGCACCGCCCAGTTGCAAAGCGGCGGCAAGATGGCGATCGCCGCCGACAGCGCCACGCTTAACGGCGCGCAGTGGGCGAAAGGAACGCTGGAGGTGAAGGCCAACACCCTGAACCACGGCGGCCGAACGAGTGCGGGAAGCATTGCACTCACCGCGCAGGATGGATTGACCAACAGCGGCACGCTGATTTCAGATAGCCTGGCGCTGAACGCACGGCAGATTGCCAACCGTGGCCTGCTCCAGGGCACCCAGGCGCTGAACCTGAACACCGGGCAACTGGATAACGAGACCGGCGGCTCGATCTATTCGGTGCGGGGCCTGCTGTTAAACATTCCCCATCTCAATAACCTCGGCACCATTCAGGCGCTCTCCCTCGGCTTCACCGGCGATACGTTACGCAACGAGGGGGAGCTGACCTTTACTTCCGACGCGCAGTTGCGTGCCAACACGCTGGAAAACCGCGGCGCGATCACCGCCAAAGGGCGCTTAACCACCGAAGGCGCAACGCTTGATAACAGCGGCTCGCTTGAAGGCCGGACGCTGGAGATCGCTGCTGATACGCTGCGCAACAGCGGCTCAACCTTGTCTGCGGGTGATACGCAACTGCGCGCCGGGCTGCTGGATAACCGGGCAACGATGGCGGCAAAAGGCCAGCTAACAGCCGATAGCCAGACGCTTATCAACAGCGGCACGTTGCAGGGCCAGACGCTGGATATCGGCGGCGACGCCATACAAAACAGCGGCACGCTGAACGCAGCGGGCGCGGCGCAGATACGCGGCGGAGAAGTCACTAACAATGGTGCGGTGGCGGCAAAAGGCCAGCTCACCGCTACTGTCACGGCGCTTAACAACGCCGGTACGGTACAGGGGCAGGCTCTTGATATCACGGGCGATCGGGTGCAAAACAGCGGCACGCTGGCATCCGATGGCGCACTGCGCGTGCAGGCCGGAACGCTCGCCAGCGGCGCGGGCTCAACCATTACCGGTATCGGCAATGTGGCGCTGCATGCACAAACGCGGGCCGATCTCGACGGGCAGGTTAACGCTGGCGGTGCGCTTACTGTTCACGCCGGGACGCTGAGCAGCCAGCAACAGGCGCAGTTGCAGAGCGGGGGCGATATGACCCTCGATGCGGACAGCGTCACCCTAAACGGGACGCAGGCGGTCAAAGGCGCGCTGGCTGTTAAGGCTAATTCGCTGAGCCACGGCGGCAAGTCCAGCGCTGCTGGCATCAATTTAAACGTACAAAATACGCTGGCGAATAGCGGCACGCTGGTTGCCGACACCCTCGCGATGAACGGCGGGCAGATCCGCAACAGCGGCCTGTTGCAGGGCACCCGCGTACTCGATCTTCAGACCGGCAAACTGGATAACCTCTCCGGCGGGACGATCTACTCCACGCAGGGCTTCACCCTCGCCATCCCTGAATTAGCCAACAGCGGTCTCATCACCACCGATGGCGATCTGCATATTGGTGGCAACACGCTGATCAATGACGGCGAGATCAACGGCGTCAGCCTCTCCAGTGATTACCGTAACCTGACCAATGCCGCCAGCGGGCGTCTGCTGGCCGACAAAAATCTCACCTTTAATTCAGCCAGTATTGTGAATGACGGGCTGGTCTCGGCAGAGACCGGCAGCGTGACGGCGCAGAGTCTGGAGAACCGCGGTGAGCTGACCGCCACCTCGCTGCTGCTGACGCTCACGCGGCAGGCGATAAACCACGATAACGGGCGCATCATCGGAGAGAGCGGCCTGACGCTCAGCGCACCGACGCTGCTTAACCGCGGCCTGATGGCGGGTAACACCCTGACGCTGATGCAGGGCGATATCACCAACAGTGGAACGTTGCAGGGCACGAACGGCCTGACGGCAACCGGCACCAGCCTGACCAATGAGCAGGGCGGCGTCGTGCTGAGCAATGGCGCCGTCAGCGTTAAAAATGGTCGCCTGGTCAATGCCGGGCAGTTGCAGGGCGATACGCTGGATTTAGCCACCGGCGAGTGGCTCAACAGCGGCACCGCGCTGGGCAAAAATGGCCTGAATGCCGAAGTTAGCGGCAAACTGGAAAACCAGGGGCGCATCATCAGCCAGCAGGCAATGACGCTCCAGGCGGCAGGCAGCGAGAATGACGGCACGCTGATGGCTAAAGTGCTCGCCCTGCACGGCGATGTGCGCAACAGCGGGTTGATTCAGGGCAGCGACACGCTCGCCTGGGATGGAGCCTCGCTGGTGAATGCGGCCAGTGGGCAGATGCTGAGCGGCAACGGCCTTACGCTTAATGGAAGCACGCTGGATAACCAGGGGCAGATGCAGGGCCGCACCGTTACTGCAACCGCCGACAATATGCACAACGGCGGCACCCTGCAGGCGCAGGACGATCTTAACGCCACCCTTAGCGGCAAGCTGGATAACCAGGGGCAGATGCTGAGCCAGGGCGCGGCGGATATCCGCACTGCGCAAACCCAGAACGGCGGCAAGCTGGCGGCAAAAGTACTGCGGCTTACCGCGCCTGAACTGACCAACACCGGCCTGTTGCAGGGCAATGATGCCCTGACGCTCAGCACCCTTAACCTGCTGAATGGCAGCAAGGGGCAACTGGTCAGCGGCAACGCGCTGGCGCTGAATCTCGATCGGCTGGAGAACCAGGGGCAGCTCTATGTGAACGGCGGGCTGACCCTGAATGCGCTCACGCTGGTCAACGGGGGCAGCGTGGAGTCTGACGCTCTCGACGCCACACTGCGCGGCACGCTGACCAACAGCGGAACTCTGCTTGCCCATCAGGACGCGGTGCTGCGTGGCGATACACAGATCAACAGCGGTGACATCGCCGCGCAGTCACTGACCCTTGAGGGCAGAGCGCTCAGCAATAGCGGGCTGATGCAGGGAACGCACGGGCTGCAGGCCACGGCGGACACGCTACTCAATAATGCGGGCGGTCGTTTGCTCTCCGGCGACGCCATGACGCTCAATGCCGGCAAGCTGGAAAATGGCGGAACAGTGCAGGGTGGCACCGTCTCGTTAAACGGTTCGAGCCTGAACAACCGCGGTCTGGTTAACGGCCTGCAGGGGTTGACCGGGGTTTACGGCGCAGATCTCATCAACGACGGGCAACTGGTCAGCGGCGGCGCGACCGATTTACGCGCGCAAACCCTCACCAACAGCGGACGCATCACCGGCAATACCCTGACGTTAACGGGCCCAAGCCTGCACAACAACGGCTTATTGCAGGGCAATAATGGCCTGGCGGTGAGCGGTGACACGCTGACCACCGGAGCGGGATCGCGCACCCTGAGCGGCGGCATGTTGACGCTGGATAGCGGATCGCTCACCACGCTGGGGACGTTGCAGGGCAGCCAGGTCAATGTGGCCGCCGATAACTGGACGCTTGGTGGCTCGCTGCTGAGCCAGGGTGAGCTGACGGCGAATGTCGGCAATACGCTGGCCTTGTCCGGCTCGTTAACCAGCCAGGGTGGAATGAATGTACGCGCCCAGACGCTGAATAACGACGGGCAGATGCTGAGCGCCGGTGATATCACGCTGAGCGGCCAGTCGCTGACCAACACCGGCATGCTGCAGGGCAACAGCCTGGCGGCACATGAGAGCCGCATCACCAACACCGGGAAACTGATCGGGCTGAAAGGCCTGCAACTGGATAATCGTCAACCCGCTGTCACCACACTGGCGCGCATGGCGCTGGTGGCACCGGCGCTTGAGCTGAGCAACGGCGCGACGGGCTCGCTACTCACTCAGGGCACGCTCGATATTACCGCCGGGACGGTGCGTAACGCCGGGAACTGGCAAGGGAACCGGGTGCTGTTGGCGGCCCAGTCGCTGGAGAATGGCGGCGCGGTGCAGAGCGCCGGGGCGCTAAACCTGACGCTTACGGGCAATCTCAACTCCACGGCGGGCAGTAAAATTACCGCCATGGGCGCGGCGGCGTTGCAGGCGCTCTCGCTCACCAACCAGGGGCAGTGGGCGGCATCCACCCTTACGCTGAAGGGCAACACACTCGATAACAGCGGCGCCATCAGCGGGCGCGACGGCGCGACCGCGACGCTCAACGGCGCATTCACCCAGCAGGCGCGAGGCACGTTTGCCAGCAACGGTACGCTGGGACTTACCGCCACCACCGTGGGCAACCAGGGCAAAATCCAGGGCGGTGATCTTACGCTTACGGCGAGCTCGCTGACCAACAATGCGGGTGCCGAACTGGTGAGCAGCCGTGGATTGACGCTTACCGCACCATCGCTGTTCAACTACGGGTTGATTCAGGGCGCGGGCGAAACGCGCATTGAGAGCACCGCGCAGGCAATAAATGCGGGCAAACTCCTCTCCGGCGCGCGTCTGACCTTAACCACCCCGCAATACAGCGGCGCGGGCTGGTTACAGGCCACCAATCTGATCCTCAATGCGGCCAATAACGCAGGCACCGGGACGCTGCTTGCCGATCAGATGACGCTGACCGGCAACACCTTCACTAACCAGGGCACCACCCAGGCCAACAACCTGGCACTTAATTACGCCCAGCTCACCAACAACGGCACGCTGCTGGGCAACAGCCAGTTGACGGTCAATGCTTCACAAGTGAATCAGTCTGCCAGCGGCAAGCTCTTCAGCGGCGGCGATCTGTTTGTTGGCGCAACCGGGATGAATGCGCTGGGGCAGGTGGTTGCGCTGGGCAACCTGACGCTGCAACTCGCCGATGCCTTTACCGCTAAAACGGCGCTGGCGGCGGGCAGAAATCTGAACATCAGCAGCAATGGCGCAATTGATAACCAGTCTGTGATGCAGGGCCAGGCGGTCAACCTGAGGGCAGGCGGGCAGCTGACGAACAACGGGCAAATCACCACCGGCAACGGCAGCAGCACCCTAAGCGGCAGCACGATTGTGCTGAATGGTAATGGCTCTCTGCAGGGCGGCGGTGATGTGACGCTGTTAAGCCGCGACGCGATCGCGGTAAACGGCTTTACCGGCACCCGCGGCAGCCTGACGCTCAGCGCGCCGGGAAACATTGTTAACACCGCGCTGCTCTACGCGGCGAATAACCTGGCGCTCTATGCGAACACGATTACCAACCAGCGTGGCGATATGCTGGCGGGGAATAACCTGTCGATGCAGCGTGATGCGGCGGGGAATGCGAATAGTGAAGTCGTTAACACGTCAGGGAATATTGAGACGCAGAGTGGTGATATCACCATCAGAACCGGGCATCTGCTGAATCAGCGGGATGGGTTGAGTGTTAATAGCTGGATTGAACCTGTAACCCAGCCGGGGGCTATTCAGGATAAGTTATATTTGAGTATTAAGGATTTCCCAGTTGAAAGCCTGAAAAAAAATAAACTGCAATTTGTACCGGGCGATAAAGATCAGATCCAAAAAATAGCCTCATCAGTTACCCATAGTTCAGTAAACGCCAACGGTGGTGCAGGCGGTGTAGTTTCCGGGCGTGATATATCTATCTTTGCAGGTGCGCTGGATAATAAAGCAAGCCGAATTCTAAGTGCCCGAAATATTGCGTTATACGGTACTGATCTCAATAACCAGAGCTATCAGGATGGAACCGTAACAGCGTATTACACATACAAATATGCATCCACGACGGATACTTCTCGATCTAAGAAGGTCATAGATCCATCAAGTAGTGGCTATTTTATTTACGAATTAAGTGGGCAAACCACAGAAGCTGTAAATGGTCAGAGCTATCGCGCCGTTATCCAGGCCGGTGGTAATGTAACCGCTAACTTTAGTAGCAATATCAGTAACGAAACTACCACCTCCAACGCGGGTGGTGTGAGTGGTACGATTACCGCTCCTGCACTGAATACCCTGAGCAACCAGGGTATTGGCGGTAGCATGGCAAAACAGGCGCTTGCCGCAGGCTCCGCGTCCGTCAACTCGCCGCAGTGGCAGGATCAGCTACAAAACGCGCTGCAGCAGATTAACGGCGGCGGTTCGCTGGACAATGGCACAACCGCCGGAACGGCGCTGAGCACCGTCAGCGTTCAGCAGAAAGGCAGTGCCAGCCTCGGCAGTGCAGGAAGCCTGGCCAGTGCCAATGTTACCCAAGCCGCGCTGAAAAATATCGCTAATAGCGGCCCCGGTCAGCACCAGGGGAAAACCGTTGATACCAGCGCCTATCCGCTGCCAACGGGTAATAACGGCTATTTCGTGGTGTCGGCTAACCCGAAAAGCCCCTATCTCATTACCCTCAACCCAAAACTGGACGGGCTGGGTGATTTAGATCCGGCGCTGTTCGGCGACCTGAATGCATTGCTGGGGCTGTCGCCTTCGGCCTCCGCGCCCGGCTTTAACGCCGCGAACCTGCCGGCCGGGGTTAACCCTGCGGCGAAGCCCACCGGGCAGAACTCTTCCGGGTTACCTGGCGGCATTACGCCAGTCAGCCAGGTAAATGGCCCTTCGCTACCGCAGGGAATGACGCCGTCAGAGGGCGCGAAGCTTGTCAGTGCGCCAGGTGGTATCACCGGGGCTGGCGTATCAACGCCTGATTTGGCGGGTAACCCGCTCTTCGTAAAGGCTGGCATGACCACACTGGTTGCGCCGCGCGAGACCAATCCAAAGTATACCGACGAGAAGCTGTTCCTCGGTTCAGCCTACATGCTGGATCGCATCAACCTGAAACCGGATTACGATTACCGTTTCCTCGGTGATGCCGCATTTGATACCCGTTATGTCAGCAATGCCATGCTGAACCAGACCGGTAACCGCTACCTGAACGGTATCGGCTCCGATCTGGAGCAGATGCGCTACCTGATGGATAACGCCGCCAACGCGAAGCAATCCCTGGGGCTGCAGTTTGGTATCGCGCTCACCGCCGATCAGATTGCGGCGCTGGACCACAGCATCCTGTGGTGGGAGCGCGCGACCATCGGCGGCGAAACGGTGATGATCCCGAAACTTTACCTCTCGCCGAAAGATGTCACCGTTAATAACGGCAGCGTTATTGCCGGGAACAACGTCACCATTAATGGCGGCAAGGTCACCAACAGCGGCAGTACGCTGCTGGCGCGCAACGATCTTAGCGTTAACAGCGCCTCGCAGATTATCAACACCAACGATGCGCTGCTGAAAGCGGGCGGCAATGTCGATCTCAGCGCCGTTGGCGATATCAACAACATCAGCTCTGCCATCAGTGGCAAAACGGTAGCGCTTGAGAGCCTCGACGGCAGCATCAACAACATCACTCTGGCCGACCAGTTTGCGCTCAATGCGCAGGGCAAGGGCGGCACGATAAGCCTGAAGGACACCACGCTTGGCAGCATCGCCAGTATCACGGCGCTGGATGGCTTATCACTCACGGCCGGAAAAGATATCACCCTCACCGGCTCTACCCTGGCGGCAGGCGGCGATCTACTGATGGACGCGGGCGGCAATATCGCCGTCAACGCCATTGAAATTAACGATGCTTACAGTCAGTCCGGCTTCCGGCGTCAAACGCCGACCAGCCAGTCGACGGTGAGCTATCAGGGCAGCGGCATCACGGCGGGCGGATCGCTCTCCATGCAGGCAGGCGAAGATTTAACGCTGACCGCCAGTGATGTTCGCGCAGGGAAAGATGCTTCGCTTGCCGCGGGCAATGACCTCAACCTGAATGCGCAGCAGACCCGCCAGAGCAGCCGTAACGGCAACAGCGAAAGTCACAGCACCGGGCTTGATCGCACCACCGTCAGCGCGGGCGGTAACCTGATCCTCACCGCCGGGCAGGATATCCATTCCCAGGCCGCCGGGCTGGCAGCAGAGCAGCAGGTCGGGATGCAGGCCGGGCGCGATGTCGATCTACAAGCCGCAGAGACGACGCAGGGCGACAGTTATAAAGCCCGCAAAAAAACCGTTATCAACGAGCAGGTACGCCAGCAGGGTACGGAGATTGCCAGCGGCGCGGGCACGACGATTATCGCCGGGCGCGATATGAACGCCGAAGCGGCGCAGGTGACAGCGCAGGGCGATATCGGCGTGCAGGCCGGGCGTGACATCAACCTGACGACCGCCACCGAAAGCGATTACCACTACCAGGAACAAACCAAAACCAAGAAAGGGTTCCTGAAAAAAACCACCACGCACACCATCTCTGAACAGAGCGCAACGCGCGAGTCCGGCACGTTGCTGAGCGGCGATAACATCACCCTCAAATCCGGCAATGACCTGCTGGTGAAAGGCTCTAATGTGGTGGGTGATGGCAACGTGGCGCTGAATGCCGGTCACGATGTCAATATTGAGGCTGCCACCAACACAGATTCTAACTGGCAGTTCAAAGAGAAGAAAAAGAGCGGCCTGATGGGCTCCGGCGGGATTGGTTTCACCATCGGCACCAGCAAAACCACGCAGGATCTGAAAGAGAAGGGCACCACCCAGAGCCAGAGCATGAGCGCCATTGGCAGCAATGGTGGCAATGGCGCGATTAACGCCGGCGAGCAACTGCACGTGGGCGGCGCAGATCTGGTGGCTAAAAAGGATCTCTCCCTTTCCGGTGACAGTGTGGTTGTCGAACCTGGCCGTGACAAACGCGTCAGTGACCAGACGTTCAGGCAGAAGAGCAGCGGCCTGACGGTGGCGCTCTCCGGCGCGGTCGGCGATGCGGTGAACACGGCGGCGACCACCGCCATGGAAGCCAAAGATCAGAGCGATGGACGACTGGCCGCACTGCAGGCCACCAAAGCGGCGCTTTCCGGCATTCAGGCCGGGCAGGCGAGCCGCCTGGCAGACGCTGTCAGCGGTAGCGACATGACGAAGAACGGTGCGTTCGGCGTGATGGCCTCCATCGGTGGGCAGTCGTCGAAATCCACCTCCCACTCGGAGCAGGAGACCAATACCGGCAGCACCCTTAACGCCGGGAACGATCTCAGCATCACCGCCAGCGGCAAAGGGCAGGCGGCGAACAGCGGCGATATTGCCATTGCGGGCAGCCAGCTGAAAGCCGGGAAAGATCTCACCCTCGATGCCGCGCGTGATATCACCCTCACGGGCGCGGCTGATACCCAGAAAACCACCGGCAGCAACTCCAGCAAGGGCGGCTCCCTTGGCGTCGGCATCACCGCCGGAAAAGATGGCGCAGGGTTTACCGTTTCCGCCAGCGGCAACGCCGCCAAGGGCGGCGAGAAAGGTAACGGCACCGCCTGGAAGGAGAGCACGCTGGATGCCGGGCAAAATGTCAGCCTGAGCAGCGGGCGCGACACCCTGTTGCAGGGTGCGCAGGTTAATGGCGACAAGGTGACGGCGGATGTTGGCCGAGACCTGACGCTGAGCAGCCTACAGGACAGCGACACCTATAACAGCAAGCAGCAGAGCGTCAGCGGCGGGCTGAATTACACCTTCGGCAGCGGAGCGGGTGGCAGCTTCAGCTACAGCCGCGACAAGATGAAGAGCAACTACGACTCGGTGCAGGAGCAGACGGGGATCTTCGCTGGCAAAGGTGGTTTCGATGTTACGGTCGGCAGCCATACGCAACTGGATGGCGCGGTGCTTGCCAGCCGCGCAGAGGCTGACAAAAACCGGCTCGATACCGGTACGCTTGGCTTCACGGATATCGCCAACAAAGCGGATTACAAAGTCGAACACGTTGGCGGCGGGTTTAGCACCGGGGGAAGCATTGCCGGCAACGTGATCGGCAATATGGCGAGCAACATGCTGACCGGGCTCGGCGGTAGCGGGCATGCCGAAGGCACCACGCAATCGGCGGTGGCTGACGGTACGGTGATTGTGCGCGATACCGCCAATCAGCAGCAGGATGTCGGTACGCTGAGCCGCGACACGGAGCATGCCAACGGCAGCATCGACCCGATATTTAACAAGGAAAAAGAGCAACGGCGCCTGCAAACGGCACAGCTGATTGGCGAGATTGGCAGCCAGGTCTCGGATATTGTGCGCACCGACGCGAAGATCACCGCGACGGAAAACGCCAAATCCAGCATGCAACACGCGGATGAGAAAGACCGCGCGGCAGCCATCACCCTGCTGCAAAAGGCAGGGAAGCCGGTTACTGATGAGGCTATCAGTGACCAGATGTACCAGACCTTCTATAACCGTGAGTTTGCGAAAACACAGCAGGGCACGGGCGGCAGCGTTCAGCGTGCCATCACCGCCACAACCGCCGCAGTGCAGGCGCTGGCGGGAGGCGATCTCAAATCAGCGATTGCGGGTGGCGCCGCACCTTACCTGGCGAATGAGATTGCCAGGTTAATTCCCAAAGAAGATTGGCAAGCACGCGTGCTGGCGCACGCCGTGGTGAATGCCGCGCTGGCGGCAGCCAGCAAAAAAGATGCAGCGACCGCAGCGGCAGGAGCCGCCACCGGAGAACTGGGAGGCATAATTGCCGTTGACGCGTACCATAAAACCGTTGGTGAACTGAGCGAGGAAGAGAAACAGACCGTTTCCGCACTGGCAACCCTGGCATCCGGCCTTGCCGGCGGCCTGGTGGGCGACAGCAGCGCAAGTGTGGTGGCTGCGGCGCAGGCCGGGAAAACGACGGTTGAGAATAATTCTTTGACCGGCGATACGACTCGTGAATCAGTAAGGCAGAGCGCCGAATGGTGGAAAGAGCAGATCAGGGATAAGCTGGGTGAAAACACTGCTTCTCAGATTGCAAACGGTCTGGTTAATGTAGCCAGTGAAAGCGGTGATTTAGCAATGCTGAGTGGCGATACAGCATTTGATTTGATCGCTGGGCTTGTGACATGCGCCACCGAGAATGATTACTGTGATGAGGCGAAAAGTAATATTTCTAAAAAGGATGCAGCGGCAGCAAATGCGCTGACTAGCATCGTGAATGGCAGTGCGTGGGAAGGGATTAAATCTAACGTACTCAAAGCAGCGAATGGCGATCAGAAGGCGCTGGAGAACGTCGCAGGAGTATTATCAGGCGCTTTAATACCAGCGAAAGGTCCGATGAGTGGTAGTACTGCCACTAAGGTAGTTATAAAACCTGTCGAACTAAAAGCCGGGGCCGGTGGAAACTGGAATGTGCTGGATGAGGTCGTCGATCCAAACGTAGTTAAACAATTAACGCCAACAGCCTGTGGCGGTGCCTGCGGTGAAAACATGCTGAAAGATAGGGGAATCTTTGTCGATCAAACTCAGATAGGAACTGGCCTGAAAAGCCCTGAGCAGTTAGCCAGAGATTTGAGCAAGCATAGCGGAGATAACTGGAGTGGAGGATTTGTTGGTTTTGAAGCCTATGATGCCTTGAATAAAACAGGTTCATGGGGTGCAATGATGTGGGAGCAAGGCGGTAGGATTGGACATTGGGTTGTTGTTAAAGGTACTGATAGTAAAGGAAATGTATTTATCAATGATCCATGGAAAGGCACTAGTTATAAAATGACCTATAAAGACTTTGAGGAAACCTGGAATGGAAATGCCGTCTTCAACCAGTGATTCAGTATATATAGATAATATTTTATATTCGAAAGAAGATAAGAAAGTCACCCTGTGCTTTAACTATATGAGTAGTAAAGAAATTTTTACGGCAGAAGTGAGGAGGGTTGGGGGGGTAAAATTAGTCAGTTCTGATGAGCTACATTCTTTTTTGATGGAACTTATGCCTCATGATTCTTCAGTTTTTAAGAATTTACACAAGATAATATGGGATTATATTGAAGGTGGAGAGATAACTTTCCCTATCAAGTTGGCTCCCTAAATACCCTGGATTCCCGTTGTCAATGTGATTCCGCTGTCAACCACCAGCCTCGGTAAGAGAGCTTATGAGGATCCCACGGCGTTTGACTTGCCATCAGTAATGATTATGCATCAGACCGTCTATAACAGTGATTTTGAAAAAGCGTAGCAGGGGACGAGCGGCAGCCAACACCTCCATATTTGCCGCTGTACGTTAGCAATCTTTAATGTGCGATTTCAGATGGAGGAGCGCCTGAAACGGTTGAGATACATACATGTATAGAAACTTTGATTTATGCATTACAGATTTTAGTAGTGATAATGAGCCCGGGGGTTATTGATATGATTGCGCCATCGTGGAATCTACTGAGATGTTAAGTAAATTCAAAGAGGAAGATTGGTTATGTCTATTTTTCGACTTAGCAAATAAATCTATTTTGGGAAACAGAGATCTGGTGATGTACCAAACAGCTTAGGGTGAAAATAAAATGATTTATGGTGATCCGTTCATTTTCGCACTTCAATTTGATGTGGTTGAAGCATGGAATGCTCCGGGGGATACGTGGAAGAATGGCCTTTTTTCATTATATATTGATGGTCAAAGACTGTTCGGTAATATTAATCCGGTTGAGTTAAAAACCACACTTGGATTTTATTCGAGTGTGCCATTGGATAAGCTTTGTGTTAATGATTCGAGTATAGATGTGCATGGTTTGTATCAAAATGCAGAGAGCTATTTTACAGGTGATGGCACAGAGCTTATTGATGGGTTATTCGATATGACGTGCACTGCCATGGAAGATAATGCCTGTTATCTTTACTTTATGAAAAAAAGTGAAGGTGATTTATTAATTTGGAGTTTAGATGGAGGCATTAATGTAAGTGAAAAGATTTTTCCTAAAAATACAGTGAGTAATGTTGTTAGTTTATTGCAAAGGAACCTCTTGTAGTTTTCATTAATTCCATCCTAAGTTGACGGAGTTTTTTTTGTCTTGTAAACGCGCGTTACGAATTTTTCCGGTGACTGAATGAATAATAAAAAACTTTTCGGAGGCATAGATTATGAGAATGATCCTGAGTGGGTTATAAAAGAATTTTTTAATTCTATATATTCTCAACACAAGTTTTTATGGGCATTGCCATTTATCCTGAAAAGGTATGGATGCTGTGTTAATGAAACTGCTTGTACTTTTTCAGATTTAGATGATCCAGATCCTATGTATCCTTTTGAAGGAATTATGTTCAGTGTCTATGACGGAGAGATTATCGTACCTGAATCTGTAGTTTTTAATTACGTCAGGCTTGCATGTGAAAGATATATAAAGCTCCATCCGGATGATCAAATAACGGTTAATAATCAGTTGGTGCAAATACACTAATAGTGCCTACCTGGTAAGGAGATAAATATGATTTTTAGTGATCCTTATCGATTTGCAATATGGATAGAGATCCTTCCTCAATGAAGTGAAACTCATAAGAAGGGTTATTATATTGCTTACAATCTGTTGACGTTGAATGGAAAAACGAGTTCCATGAACATTGGTTTGTTCTGGAACAAGTGTATGCAGTTTTATTATATAGGAATGAAAGTATTGATCGTGATGATTCCGATATACAGGAGTCACTGGAAAAGCTAAGTTATCTATTAAAAAGATAATTTTAAGTATTAAAGGTTTGAGCTGTTTGTTAGAAGAAAAAGAGCAGTTTTGGTCTTTGTGGCTCTTAATTGATAATATGAGATGAAGCCATCGTTGGAGTTTTTAATCATCCTAGAGATGGGTTGATAAAAATTCCCAATGCTTCATTCCATTCGGAGATAATAGTGAAAAATGACTAGCAGAGCTATTACGTACCATAATTATTTATACTCAGGATTCGCTTTTCCTGAAAGTTTTATCAATTACGTGTCAAAAGAAAATCTTGAGGATATCGAACCGTGGTGGCTGCTCTGCCACACACAAAGCTCTGTTGATTTTTGGTGTCAAAAAGTCAAAGAACTCTATCCTGAAAGGAAGTTAATTCCTTTCGCTAACTGGCTTTATTCTGATGATATCGCCTGCTTTGATGGTTCGGATATTTCAGGGGATCCCAAAGTCTATTATGTCCATGCCTTTGCCTCCGCAGGATGGGAAGACAGAGGTTACGTGGCTAACTTTGATGAATGGTTAAAATCAGCTCGTCTTGACGCAACCCGTCATAAAGATGATCAGGATGACGATGAGTAACTTTCACTCCTGAATAAACTCACAGGGCACATGCTCCGTTAACCAAACTCCATTATCCGCCTGATAAAATGTAAAGCCCCTCTTATACATATCTACGGCTTTTATTTTTAATAACACGGGCTTCCCATAACGTTGCCCGACCTGAATTGCCGTATCTTCATCAGAAGAAAGATGTACATGCTGGCGCGACAAAGGGAGTAGGCCTTGCTCTCTGATTTGAACGATAAAGCGGGTTGCAGTGCCGTGATACAAAATATCTGGAGGCGTTTTCTCTGCGTAAGTGATATTGACCTGTTGAGTAGAGTGCCCCTGAGCCGCGCGAATGCGTAAGCCATCTTCTGAAATCGTGAAGCGTTTCTTTTCACTGCTTTCAACAACGTCGAAAATAAGATCTCTATCGAGTGCATGGCCTTTATTACCAGCACGCAGAATAAGCTCGTCTATAACGGCCCAGCCCTCTTTATCCAGAGTTAGCTCAATCGCTTCTGGTTCATGACGCAAGATATAACTTAAGAATTTACTGGTGTCGGTACTTTTTTTGCTCATAACTTACTCTCAAATAATCCCTGCCGTTAAACCAGAAGGCCACTGCTGTAAAGCTGATAATTTTATTAAGACCGCTGTTTGTCACTCATTATGTCGCGGCACTTCTGCTGGTTTTCTTTGATCGCTGCCTGCTGCTGCGCACTGAGGGACGTCCAGGTATCGATCATCCGTTTTCCCAGCGCGGAGATGTAGTGATTTTTACGTAACGCGTAATCGGAGTTGCCGCCCTCAATAATGTTTTCCATATCACGGGCAAAATTCTGTGAATCGTCGTGATCGATGGTGCAGAACACCGCGCGGTAATAGCTCTCCTCCTCTTCGGAGTAGTGCGGCGTAAGCCAGTAGGCAATAGCGCCAATCAGTGCGAGCAGTGGAATGATAAAGCGTAATTTTTTTAACATTATTGAGTTCAGCAAGAAAAAATTGAGCGGGTAGTGTAGCTGAGGCGAAAAGAGAATGTAAAAACGAAGGCCAAACAAAAGCACCACATGCGAAATGATCTCCCTCTCGCCGCAGTTGATGGATTGCCACGCACGAGATAATTTATCCCCACTCCCTCAGCTAAAAACCGTCATAGCCACTCGCAACAAAGCCGTGTAGCTTACTCAAAACTTCTTCTGCTCAGGACGCGGTATTGATTACTCAAGCTGAAGCCATCGAGATCGCCAGAGCCTATGCCGCGCAGAGCCGACGCGGATGGGATGAGCACGCCCATCACGCTACGGTCATCACCTTATACGGCGAGCCGGTGTGGATGATCGCCACCACTGATGTCCAATACTCCACGGAGCTTCCATGGCTGATGACCCATCTGCCAAACCCCCGCTATTACTACATCAGCATGGTCGAGGCGAAATGCATCGCGGTGGGTCACCGGGTGAATCAGTATCAGCGCGTACGCTGAGCCTTGGCTGTTTGGCACATTCACACCACAGCATTATTTAAGTTGTAGCAGCACTTTGCTGCCTGCAAATAACGTCAGCAAGGCGGCTTGCAACTCCCCGCTGTTTTGAACAGCAGAAATCTTCGCGCAATACTCCCTGTAGCCTGCCTGCTGCGCCGCAGCCTCGTTCAGCCGAATCGTCAATGTATCCACGCTTAGCGTAACGGCTTCTATTGCCGCCGCCAGTTCATAGGCGGTGTCGTCGCTCTGAAACCCGATACACTCATCAATAGCAAGATCATCTTCATCAAATCTCCCAATAATAAAAAAATGATCCGGGTTGTGTGCATCGTCTCCTACGCCAAGGGTTAGCACCTCATCCTCGTTGGCGACATTCGCGCAAACCGCATCAAACGCTTTTATCTCAACCATCTCTTACCCATCTTCAGCGTTATTTTTTTGCTTGTATTCCCGCCACATGATAGCCACTCTTCTTCCATTCATACCCATTATAAATTTCCCGCGAATATACCGGGCGAGGAGCAGTGCAGATGAAGGTTATTCTCGTACGCCACGCACAAACGCAGTGGAACCGCGCGGGCATGATTCAGGGCCAGCAGGACAGCCCAGTCACCGAACGCGGCGAGCGGGAAACGGCGGCATTACTCGCTGCATTAAAAGATGAAGGTTACGCCGCCGAGTCTGTCTTTAGCTCGCCGCTCGCGCGGGCGCGCAGCATGGGCGAACAACTCGCCGCGCTTTTTCAGGCGCCGCTGGTGATTGATGCCGCGCTGATGGAGCAGTCATTCGGGGGCTACGAAGGGCTTTCCACGCAAAAGTTGCAGGCTGAAGCAGATGCGTTATTCGCGCACGATGCCGCGTTCTGCCCGCCAGGCGGTGAATCGCTGGCGCAGGCGGTGGAGCGCATGCTGGCGTTTTTACAGCTTCAGCACACTCGCGCGGCGCATAAAACCCTCTGCGTTGTCTGCCATGGGCACGTCACTCAGGGGCTGCTGGCGCTGCTGAAGGAAGGGAGCCTGGAGAACTTCGCCCGCTATGCCCAGCCCAATGCCAGCTACGCGGTGTTAGAAATGGCAGAAGAAAAATGCGAGGTGCTGCGCTGGGGCGTGGCGACTCACTTACGCACGCTGGACGTGTAAAGGGTTATCGTAGATACGCTCCGCCCGCCGCAAATCCTCCTGCGTATCAATATCCTGAATAATCCCCGCATCCGCCAGCGGCAGATCCAGCACCTCGCCGCGCGCTCTTGCCTGCTGCACAATACTTTTCGCGCCGCTATCGCCAGTTAATGCCCGCAGGGCAGGGAGGTAGCAGCGGGAAAAGGCCACCGGATGACCCTGGCACTGCTGATGCCACGGCACCACCAGCGGTTTTTCACCTAACCCTTCGGCGACGCGCAGCAATGATTCCGGGGCGATCAGCGGCAGGTCGGCGGGCAAAATCAGCCAGCCGGATGCAGTCGAAGTAGCGTTAACGCCCAGCGCGATAGAGTCGCCCATCCCGCCCGAGCCACCCGCAGGGCGAACCAGGTGCCAGGCGAGACCGGCGTGCTCTACTGCATGAATCACATGTTCCAGCAGCGTGCGCTCACCGAGCGGCGTATCAAGCTTATGGCGTTGCGCGCCGGAGGCGAGAAAGCGCTCGCCGCGTCCTGCGGCAAGAATAATTACCACTGGATCAACCATCAGCTTTCGTCCGTTGCAAGCTGCGCGGCGGCGACATCCGCCAGCACTGAGAGCGCCAGCGAACGCGCATCGCGCGCTTTCGGGAAAATGCCAATCGGCGCTTTGATGCGCGCAATGTCAGAGGGCGCAAAGCCAATCTCACTGAGCTTCTGTGTGCGTTTTTGATGGGTGCGATAGCTGCCGAGCGCGCCGATGTAGAAAGGTTGCGCGCGGAGCGCTACCTGCAACACCGGCAGTTCCCGGTGCAGATCGTGCGACAGCAGGATCACCGCCGTCTGCGCGTCGATCTGCGCGCCATCGTTTAGAGTTTCGACAAGCTGCACATCGTAGCCAGAGGCGCGGGCGAGGCTGGCAGTGGCCTGCGCCTCAATCGAGCGACCAAACACCATCACCCGCACGCGCGGGCGGTAGGCGACGGTAAAGATCTCCTCATGCCAGCCGCTTTCGATCACATCGGTAACGCACTCAAGCTGTTCACGAGCCGGATGGTAGCGCAGCGCGGCGGGCTGGCGCTGCGCAAGCAGGTTCAGCACCGCCAGCAGCGGTTGCGCGCTACGCAGGCGATGAATATGCAGCGTAATACCGCCACCGCAGGGAAGCACGATGTCGAACCACGGCGATCCCTCGCCGTAGCGCACCACGCGATCTTCAACGCAGGCGAGTGCCGCCATCGCTTCAAAGGCAGCGGCAGACTCCACGCAGCCGCCAGAGACAAAGCCGCAATAGCCGCCATCTTCGCGTACCACCATCTGCGCGCCCACTGCGCGTGCTGCGCCGCCGCGAATGCCGGTCAGCGTTACCAGCGCTGCCCCCATGCCTGCGCCTAGCGCGTCAACGGCGAAGCGCAGAATCGCTTCGCTGTCATCGGTGAGCAGCGCCTGCTGCGGCGTCAGCAGCGCTTCATCCGCCGTGTCGGGTGCCAGAATGGTCTGCTGCATAACGTCTCCTCAGGTCATATCCGGCAAGGCGTCGAGCAGCTTATCGAGCGTGACCGGGTAATCCCGCACCCGCACGCCGGTCGCGTTGTAGATCGCATTAGCAATCGCCGCGCTGACGCCGCACAGCCCCAGTTCACCCACGCCTTTGGCCTTCATCGGCGAGGAGATGGGATCGGTGTCGTCGAGGAAGATCACCTCCTGCTCAGGCACGTCGGCATGTACCGGCACCTCGTAGGTCGCCATATCATGATTGACGAAGTAACCCTGGCGCGTATCGACCGCCAGCTCCTCCATCAATGCGCCGCCCAGCCCCATCGTCATCGCGCCAATCACCTGGCTGCGCGCGGTTTTCGGGTTGAGGATGCGCCCGGCGGCACACACCGCCAGCATACGGCGCACGCGTACTTCACCGGTTGCCGCATCGACGGCGACCTCAACAAAGTGGCCAGCAAAGGTCGATTGCTGATACTGCTCATCCAGATCGCCAAACTCAATGGTATCTTCCGCGCTGAGTGCACCCGCAGCTTTTAGCGGTGCGCTGCGATCGCCCACGCTTATCGTCTCATCAGCAAACACCGCTGAAGCGGCATCAAAGCCCAGTTTTTTGGCGATAGCTTCACGCAGCTTGACGCAGGCGGCATAGACGCCAGCGGTAGAGGTGTTGGCTCCCCATTGCCCGCCGGAACCGGCAGAGACCGGGAAGCTGGAGTCGCCAAGGCGCACCTCAACGTGTGAGAGCGGCACGCCGAGCATCTCGGCGGCGGTCTGGGCAATGATGGTGTAACTGCCGGTGCCGATATCGGTCATATCCGTCTCCACCGTCACCCGGCCTGCGTCGTCGAGGTGCACGCGCGCGCCAGACGGGGCGAGCAGGTTGTTACGAAAGCCCGCCGCGACGCCGTAGCCCACCAGCCACTCTCCATCCCGCGTCTGGCCGGGCGTGGCGTTGCGCTGCGACCAGCCAAAGCGATCCGCGCCGCTACGCAGGCACTCCACCAGCTGGCGGCGTGAGAAGGGGCGCTGTGGATCTTTCGGATCAACCTGCGTGTCGTTGAGAATGCGGAACTCAACCGGATCGATCCCGGCTCGCTCTGCCATCTCATCAATGGCAATCTCCAGCGCCATCAGGCCGGGCGCTTCACCCGGCGCGCGCATGGCGTTGCCCTCCGGTAAATCGAGGGTCGCCAGCCGTAAACCGGTATGGCGATTAGCCCCCGCGTAGAGCAACTCGGTCTGATTTACCGCTGTCTCCGGCGTCCCGCCCGGCAGGTTGCCGGACCAGCTGTCGTGGGCGATGGCGGTGATTTTTCCCTGCCGATCGGTGCCGATGCGGATGTGCTGAATGGTCGCCGGGCGATGGGTGGTGTTATTGGGGATCATCGGGCGCGGCAGCATCACTTTCACCGGGCGCTGCAAGGCGCGAGCGGCGAGGGCAGCCAGTAGCGCATCGCTGCGCAGGAAGAGCTTGCCGCCAAAACCGCCGCCGATGTAGGGCGAGATGATGCGCACGTTCTCTTCCGGCAACTTGAGGGTGGTGGCCAGATCGGTGCGGCACCAGGCGACCATCTGGTTGGAAGTCCAGACCGTCACCTTATCCCCTTCCCAGACGGCCATCGAGGCGTGGGGCTCCATCGCCATATGGCTCTGATCCGGCGTGGTGTAGGTGGCGTCGAGTTTCACCTCGGCGCTTGCCCAGGCAGCGTCAAAATCGCCGCTATTGTTGTCCGGTGCGCTCTCCGGCGCGCTGTTGACCGCCGGTTTCTCCGCCGCCAGATCGTAGGCACCGCTTTCGCGCTGGTAAGTGATGTCCACCAGCCCGGCGGCGGTGCGCGCCTGCTCAAAGGTTTCAGCCACCACCAGCGCAACGGCCTGGTGATAGTGCTCAATCTGCGGGCCGCCGAGCAGCGTGGCGGCGTTGCGCTCGCCTTTGCCCAGCGGACCGGCGTTATCGGCGGTGATAATCGACAGCACGCCCGGCGCGTTGCCAGCCGCATCGCAGTTAATCTCGCTGATTTTGCCTTTCGCAATCCCCGCGCTGACGATATAGCCATAGGCTACATTGGGCAGTACATCATGCCATTCGTAGGCGTAGTGGGCGCGGCCGCTCACTTTTAGCGGGCCGTCGATGCGGTCATGGGGCTGACCGACCACTTTCAGTTGATCGATGGGGTTTTCGCCTGCCGGTTTCTCAAATTTCATCGTTTACGCCCTCGCTTCCGACAACACCGAGGCGAGCGTGCGCTTCGCCAGCGTCAATTTAAATGCATTCTCAGCCGTGGGCTGCGCGGTGGCGAAGAGCTTGTCATACACCGCCTGTGCCCCCTGCGGCAGCGCCGCATCCGCTTCGGCAAGCCGCCACGGTTTGTGGGCAACGCCGCCGATAGCCACGCGCCCGCTGCCGTCCGGGTGGACAATCGCCGCCACGGAGACCAGCGCAAACGCGTAGGAGGCGCGGTCGCGCACTTTACGATAGATATGCGTGCCGCCCGCAGGCGGCGGCAGGGTGACGGCGACAATCAGTTCGCCGGGCTGCAATACCGTCTCCAGATGTGGCGTGTCGCCGGGCGCGCGATAAAACGCTGCCAGCGGGATCTGGCGTTCACTCCCGCCCGGGTTGACGGTCTCAACAGTTGCATCAAGCAGCTGCATGGCAACCGCCATATCGCTGGGATGAGTGGCAATGCAGGATTCGCTGGCACCGACTACCGCAAGCTGACGGCTGTAGCCGCCCAGCGCCGCGCAGCCGCTGCCCGGCTGACGTTTGTTGCAGGGTTGATTGGTGTCGTAAAAATAGGGGCAGCGCGTGCGTTGTAGCAGGTTGCCAGCGGTCGTTGCCTGGTTACGCAACTGACCAGAAGCACCGGCAAGCAGGGCGCGGGAGAGGACGGCATAATCGCGGCGCACGCGCCCATCGGCGGCGAGATCGGTGTTGCGCACCAGCGCGCCAATGCGCAGGCCGCCTTCATCGGTTACTTCAATGCTATCCAGCGCCAGGCCATTGACATCAATCAGATGGGTCGGCGTCTCAATCTCCAGCTTCATCAAATCAAGCAGGTTAGTGCCGCCCGCGATAAATTTCGCCCCCTCTGTGCGCTGTGCGCTGGCAGCCGCTTCGGCAGGGGTAGTGACCCGCTCATAGGTAAAGGTCTTCATGATTTCTCCCCGGCGGTCTCTTTAATCGCCGCCAGCATGTTGGCGTAGGCGCCGCAGCGGCAGATATTGCCGCTCATGCGTTCACGGATCTCATCTGCCGTCATCTCCGGCGCAGAGACGAGATCGAGGGTGACGTGGCTGGGAATGCCCTGCTCAATCTCTTTCAGCATGGCGACGGAGGAGCAGATCTGCCCCGGGGTGCAGTAACCGCACTGGTAGCCATCATGTTTGACAAAGGCCGCCTGCATCGGATGGAGATCCTCCGGCGAGCCGAGGCCCTCAATGGTGGTGACGTCGGCATCCTGCTGCATTACCGCCAGGGTAAGGCAGGAGTTGATGCGCCGCCCGTTAACGATCACTGTGCAGGCGCCGCACTGGCCGTGGTCGCACCCTTTCTTGGTGCCGGTGAGATGTAAACTTTCACGCAGCGCATCCAGCAGCGTGGTACGGGTATCAACCTCAAGCTGTCGGCGCTCGCCGTTAACAGTTAAGGACAGCGGGATCATTTCCGGGGCGCGGTGCGCGTCCGGGTTGTTGCCTTGGTTGCTCATACCAGGCCTCCAGTCATCAATGCGGGTGAATTAAAAGGGGTGTGCTTGTAACGGCGTTATCGTTTTTTTAAGCCTTAAGCATAGACGGCACTCTGGAGAGGATTACTCCTAAATCACTGGCGCGGGAAAAACGGGGAAGATAAGGGGAGAGGCGGGCGGCAGCGATGGCCGCCCGCAGAGAAATCAGTGATGCAGCATCTCGTCGACGATCTGCGCTTTAGTCATGTTGTAGGGGTAGTAAGTTGGCCAGTTATCCATCTCTTTCAGCAAGGCTTCCTGGGATTCACTGCCCATGAAAATGTGGAAATGCTGGGACTGGCGCGGGGCGATGGTGTGATCGCTGAACTGCACATACTTCGGCGCTTTGGAGCTGGCGTCTTTACACTCAAACAGATAGCGCACGCCCTTTTTGCCGGAAGCGTAGGTCAGGATCTTGTAACCGGCATAATCATAGCGGCAGCTGTTGACGGTTTTGCCAGAGTGAAACTCCATCACGTTGTTTTCAATGCCGATCATATCGATATCCGTGGCGTAACCCTTTTTGTAATAGTCGCGGTACGCCTCCACCGTTTTATCGCCGTGCTGCGCCTTTTTCTTCAGCACCGGATCGAGATCGCCGTTCAGCAGGTAAGGGTTAATGGATTGCCACACGCCATCCCAGTCCGAGAGCGGGCGATCTTTCACATCTTTATCATCAATAATCCCTTCGCTCGCTTTACGCTCCACTTCCGTCAGCGGTTTGCCGTGGTGATGCCCATGGGCAAAGCCCTGCGTGCTCATCAGCAGCGCGCCCATCGCCAAAGCAAAAGCCGTTTTCTTCATCATCGGTATCACTCCCTGGTTACGTTTGTCATAAATTGAAATGTTATATTATAACAAAACTAAATGCCAGCCCTGGCAGAGCCTGCCACGACAGGCTGACGGCAACCGGTGTGATTAGTACACTAAACGCAGCCGTAAAATAAATTTAGCCTCCCGCTGCGCTATTTTTTCTCGGCTAACCAGTGGGATAGAAGAAATAAAAAATACGCATTGCATAAACGCGGTATTAATTAACGGCTGCGCTTTGACATAAATTATGTTTATGGCCAGACTTAATCATGAAAGGCGATTGATATGACGCTGATGTCATATTGATTATATTTGAAACGACAGATGGAGAAATAACATGGCCGAGCATAGAGGCGGTTCCGGTAATTTCGCTGAAGATCGTGAAAAAGCCTCAGAAGCAGGGCGTAAAGGCGGACAGCAGAGCGGTGGGAACTTTAAAAACGACCCAGAGCGCGCGTCCGAAGCCGGTAAGAAAGGCGGACAGAATAGCAACAGCAGCAATAAAAAATAGTGGTGCCGTTGCTGTTTTAACCTGAAGTTTAAAATTTAATTTTTAAACGATAGCGAGTCGGAAACGGCTCGCTTAATTATTTATACGGTTTTAAAAATTCCAGAAGAAATAAAATTACTTTCCTTGGTTAATTATTTTCCTGAGCGACTGCAGGCAAAAAAAATCCCTCAGGTACAGGAAATCCGATCTGCGCCTGAGGGTATGCAAATGCATCTTCGTTACTAACAATGAGTTGGCGATCTATGCACAATTTGGGCAACAGCATAGGCTGCTAAAACGCGCATTTGTAATGAAATTTTACGCTGCTAACGAATAAATTATTTCATGAATAAATATTTGAAAATACGCCGTTTTTAGCTATGTAGGCGCTTTTTTGAACCGATTCAGCTTAATTCTTCTCCGCTAATGGCGCTTTTTTAACCCTCTGCCGCCTGGTTTAGAGTGCAAGGCTTAGCTATATTTACTAAACATCCATTCGCAAAAGGAGGTTTTGTGTTCAATATTGAAAAAGACGATCCACGCGAAGCGCCGGAATCCGGCGACAAAAAACCGCAACCGGTTAAAAAATAGTTACAAGGTCGCTTCGGCGGCCTTTTTTATTGCGCGGTAGCTCGCAGTTTTTTCTCGAGACAAATGATAGTAATTCTCATTCATCGCTGCAGGGGAGAGGTGGCGAAGGGAAAAGTCAAAGGAGAGAGAGATGACAGAGAAGAGCTTACAGGAGTTTCTGCACACCGAGCCGGATTGCATACTTGAACACGTCGCCCGGCATTATCAAACCACGCTGCTTGAAGTGGTACGCCAACTGCCTGGCAGCAAGATGATTGCCGGCACCCACTTTGACGAGGTGTGGCAAGAGGTGACCACCTGGGGCACGGTGCTGCTGCTGATCCACACTGAAGATGTGATTCTGGAGTGCAGCATCGCGCTGCCGCCGGGATTTTACAGCCACGGTTACTTCAACCTGCAGGGCAAAGAGCAGGTATCGGGTCATATCAAAGCCGACCACTGCTACCATATCGCGTTTATTGAACGCAAATTTATGGCGATGGACGCCGCCACCATCCTCTTTTTCAACGCCGCAGGCAGCGCGATGCTAAAAATTTTCGTTGCCCGTGACGAACGCCACCAGCTTATTCCACAGCAGCTGGCGTCGTTCCGCGCGCTGAGGCAGGCCTTCGCGCAGTAGATTACTCGCTGCGCTTTTCAACATGACCCAGCGGTTTTTCCGGGAAGCAGCAGTCGCGCACGCGGCGTTTTAACTCTGCGGCATCGGGAAAGCCGCCCTCCTGCTTGCGATCCCAGATGACGCTGCCATCGGCTTCGATGACAAATATGCCACCGGTGCCGGGGATCAGCGTCACGGATCCTAAGTCGGAATTGAAGGTATGGAGCAGCTCCTGCGCCATCCAGCTGGCGCGCAGCATCCAGTTGCACTGTACGCAGTAGTGCAGAGTGATGGCAGGTTTAGTGGACATCATCTTGTTACCAGAAGGGAAATGGGTCCACAAAGTGTAAGCAAAATGGTGGGATTATGAAATCGTTGCAAGTGATAATGGTTATCATTATTATCCTGCCCATAACAGAGAGCTGATGCCTGGCCCGTGCGGCTGGTGTACGGTTCCGCTGATTTCTGGGAGTTGATGTGAGCCCGATGATAATAATTCAAAGGCACACACACTTATGACGACTACACCTTTTTGCCGGCTACGCTTCAGAAACCGCGTGCTGGTCACCTCATTACTGACAACGCTTACACCCAGCGCAAGCTTTGCGGCAGAAACCGCACCACGCGATGAACAAGAACGCGCCGAAGAGATGGTCATTACCGCGCCCGCCCCACGGCTTAAAGCCGGGAGCGATCGCGCCATCAATGCTGACACTCTGCAACGCAACGGGGCGAATGATTTTGGCTCCATCATGCGGTATGAGCCGCTGATTGGTGCTACCGGGGCAGGGGGCGGTTCCGGCAACGGTAAGAGCGGCTTCGACCGCGGCGGTTACACCGGCTATAACATTCGTGGCCTTGAGAGTAACCGCGTGGGCATTGATGTTGATGGCATTCCCCAGCCGGAGGCCACCGGGCGCAGCTACGCCGGACGCGCCGGGCTTAACACTTTCGGCATTGGCCGCGACTATATTGACCCCTACCTTTACGGCAACGTGGCGATCCAGCCAGGTGCCACCTCTGTGGAACAAGCCAACACCACCATTGGCGGCAATGTCTCGTTCCGGCCAAAATCCGCCAATGACTACCTGCAAGGGGCGAAGCAGTACTACGCGGGCTACCAGAGCGATTATGACTCCAGCGATCGCAGCTGGCACAACGGCGTAACAGCCGCGGCAGGGGATGAGAGAGTGCGCGGCATTGTGGTTTACAGCCGCCGTGACGGCCAGCAAACGCGCAATAACAGCGACAGAGTCGGCGCTTACCCCGCTAACTGGCACTCCGATGCGCTGCTGCTCTCCGGGATCTTGCAAGCCTCCGAGGCGCACAAACGGACCTATACGGCGGAGTACTACAACAAAACGACGCATACTCACTTTGACGCCTGGAACCGTGACGGCAGCGCCATCATTGGCAATGCTCAGCAGGGCAGCTATAGCCGGCGCTGGGCCATCAGCCTGAAAGATGACTGGACACCGGTCGATGCGTGGGTCGATAGCGCTTCGACAAAGATCTATTTACAGCGCACCCAGGCGCACGATGCCACGTGGATGCCGGACAGTGCCACCGGCATTCAGGGCACCGTCTACTCCAGTTACGACACCGATACGATAGGTATTCAGCATGCGCTGGCGAAGAGCTTCGGCCGGCACGATCTGCGTGCCGGTTTTAATGCCAGTGCCAGCAAAACGCAGCGCCCGTTCCACCAGCAGCCAATGCCGAACGCGCGCAGCGCGATCATGCAGCCTGAAGCGGACAGTAAAAACGAGATCATCGGTGCATTTGTGCAGGATCAGATCAATTTCTCCGCCGGAGAGCACGATTTTGCCCTCATCCCCGGCCTACGCGTGGTGCACCAGTCAATGAAGCCGGAGAATCTCGGCAGCCTGACTACCACCAGCAATGTACTCAACACCGCAGATGTTAACGCGCTGTACCACAAAAACAGCGATACCGAGTGGCTGCCGTCGCTCACTTTCCAGTACGACCTCACGCCGCGTCTGATGAGCTATCTGCAATACCGGCGCGGGGCGCAGTTCCCCAGTGCCAGCCAGCGCTACGGCTCCTGGAATCTCGGCTCTAACTATGCCGGGCGCGCGCAGTATGCGCTGATCGGCAACGCGGCGCTAAAAACCGAAACCAGCGATAACCTCGAATGGGGGCTGAAAGGCGAGGTGGCGCAGGGCGTCACGCTGCGCAGTGCAGTGTTCTACAACAGCTACAAAAACTTTATCGCCTACACCCGCTATCGCCGCGCCGACAACCCCGGCAACTTTGCCAACGTGCCGTCGAATATCTACACCAGCTATCAGGCGGAAAACCGCGATAAGGCCTTTATCTACGGCGGCGAAATCAGCGCCACGCTTGATGTCGGCAGCTGGTTTGAGCAGGCGGAAGGGCTGCGCGCCACCCTCGCTTATGGCTACGCCGAGGGGCAAGCCAAATCGCGCTACATGGGTGACGCCTACCGCGATCTCGACAGCGTTGCGCCGATGAAAGCGATTGTCGGCCTCGGCTGGGACGATCCGGCAAAACGCTACGGCACTGCGCTGACCGCCACCTTTGTCAAAGGTAAGCGCGCCACCGCAACCAGCCGTGAAACCTATCAAAACAGCGGCGAGCCGATCGCCACCGCCAGCAGTAGCTATATGCGCGTGCCCGGTTACGGGGTTGTCGACCTGAGCGCCTGGTGGCAGGTGGCGAAACAGGTGAAGGTTAACGGCGGTATCTACAACCTCACCAACCGCAAATACTGGGATTACCTCAGCAGCCGGACGCAGGAAACGCGCACCCTCCAGGATAGCTACGACAATGCGCTGAGCGTGATGCCAGGGCGCAGCTGGCAACTGGGCGTCAATATTGATTTTTAATCCGGCAGCCTCTTTACCCCCGGCGCGCGCCGGGGATATTAAGACACATAAAGGACGTGAGAAATATGCCTGTATCTTCAAAGGATTATGCCGCCATCTGGCAGGAGTATCAGTTAATCAGAGCGCTTGAACCGGCAAAAAGCGCCAGAGATATCGCGTTCCAGCTGGCGATAAGCGAAGCGGAGCTGGCCGAAGCGCGTGTTGGCTACGATGCGGTGCGGCTGGAGGGAACGGTACGCCATATCTTCAAAGCGCTGGAGAGCGTCGGCGAAGCCAAAAGCATCTGTCGTAATGAATACGCGGTTCATGAGATGACCGGGCGCTTCACCAATCAACATATCAGCGATCGCGCCGGGGTGGTGCTCAACCCGCGCGGCCTCGATCTGCGCCTCTTTATGAGCCAGTGGGCCTGCGCCTACTACCTGCGGGAGCAGGGGCCAAGAGGCGAGCGCCGCAGTATTCAGTTTTTCGATCACCAGGGCGATGGACTACTGAAAATCTACGCCACGCCCTACACCGACGGCGGTCAGTGGGATGAGCTGGTGGAGCGCTTCGGGAGTCGGCGTCAGGTGCCGCTCTCCCTCTACGCGGCCGAAAGCAAATTTTACGACGAAGCGCCCGATGGAGAGGCTATTGACCACGACTGGCGGGAGATGACCGATGTCCACCAGTTCTTCAACCTGCTGCGCAAGCATAACGTCTCACGTCAGCAGGCGTTTCGGCTGGTGGGCGACGATCTCGCCTGCCAGGTCAGCAACGACGCACTGCCCGATCTTTTGCAGCAGGTGCAGCAAGAGGGGAATGAGATCATGATCTTTGTCGGCAACCGTGGCTGCATACAGATTTTTACCGGTGCGCTGGAGAAGTGTGCGCCGGTGGGCGACTGGCTGCGGGTGATGAATAAGATCTTTACCCTGCACCTGCGCGAGGCGGGGATCCACGAAAGCTGGGTGACGCGCAAGCCGACCGCGGAGGGGCATGTCACCAGCCTGGAGCTGTTTGCCGAGGATGGGACGCAAATCGCTCAGCTTTATGGTCAACGCAGCGAAGGAGATCGCGAACAGGCCTGCTGGCGCGGGCAGATCAAAGCGCTGACGCCGTGGAGGAATGAGGTATGAAACACGTGGTGATGCTCTTGCTGGCGCTACCGCTGCTGGCGGTGGCCGCCGAGCCAAAAGTTGTCGCCCTTGGCGGCGATGTCACGGAGATCGTCTATGGCCTGGGCGCACAGAATCAGCTGGTGGGGCGCGACAGCACCAGCACCTGGCCTGCCGAGGTAAAGCAGCTGCCGAATGTCGGCTATGTGCGCCAGCTAAATGCGGAGGGCATTCTGTCGCTGCGGCCTACCATCGTGCTGGCGGGCAGCCAGGCGCAACCCTCGCTGGTGTTGAAAAGCGTGCAGGACAACGATGTCTACATGGTGCCGGTGCCGGGCGGCTATACGCTCTCCGAGATCGATAAGAAAGTGGTGGTGATCGCCCGCGCCCTTGGCAAAAACGAAGAGAGCCTGGCGCTGCGCAAAAAACTGGCGACGGAGATTGCCGCGCTGCCCACCTCGCCGCTGGATAAAAAGGTGCTCTATATCCTAAGCCACGGCGGCATGGGCACGCTGGTGGCGGGAAGAGAGACGGCGGCGGATGGCGCCATCCAGGCGGCGGGGCTTAATAATGCGATGCAGGGCTTTTCCCACTACCGCGCGATGTCGCAGGAGGGGGTGATCGCCAGCCAGCCGGATCTGGTGCTCATCTCAGCCGACGGTGTGAAGCATCTGGGCGGCGAGGAGAACATCTGGTACTTGCCGGGCCTTGCGCAAACGCCCGCCGGGCGCAACAAACAGCTGTTAATTGTCGATGAGGCCGCGCTGCTGGGCTTTGGTCTGCGCACCCCGCAGGCGCTGCTTGAGCTGCGCAAAAAAGCGGAGCAGCTACCGTGATAACCCGAGCCGCTTCCCGTCTCCTGTGGGGACTCTTGCTGCTGACGGCGGCACTTACCCTCTTCGCCTCCACGCAGGGGGCGATGGAGGTCTCTCTTGCCAGCTTGTGGTACGGCGATGATGAGGTGCTGCGGCAGATTTGGTTCACCATTCGCCTGCCGCGCGTGCTGCTGGCGCTGCTTATCGGCGCGGCGCTGGCGCTCTCCGGCTGCGTTATGCAGGGGCTGTTTCGCAACCCGCTGGCCGATCCGGGGTTACTTGGCATCAGCAGCGGCGCGGCGCTGGTGGTGAGCTGCTGGCTGGTGCTGCCGCTGTCGGTACCGGTGCTGATTGCCCTCTATGCCCCGCTGGTGGCCGCTTTTATCGGTAGCCTGGCGGTAATGGTGGTGATCTTTTTACTCAGCAAAGCGGGCGAGAGCGCCCTTTCGCGGCTGCTGCTGGTGGGGATCGCCATCAACGCCCTGTGCGGCGCGGGCGTTGGCGTGCTGGCGTGGATCAGCAACGATGCGCAGCTGCGCCAGCTTTCGCAGTGGGGAATGGGCAGCCTCGGGCAGGCGCAGTGGCCGACGCTGATCGTTACGGCGACTCTGATCCTGCCCGCCATGCTCGGGATCTGGCGGGTGGCGAAACAGCTCAACTTCCTGCAACTGGGCGAGGAGGAGGCGCACTATCTGGGCGTTGATGTGCGGCGTTTACAGCGTCGGCTGCTGCTCTGTAGCGCGCTGTTGGTGGCGGCTTCTGTTGCCATCAGCGGCATCATCGGTTTTGTCGGGCTGGTGGTTCCGCATCTGATACGCATGGTGTTAGGCCCCTATCATCAACACCAGATCCCCGGCTCGCTGCTGGCGGGGGCGAGCCTGCTGCTGCTGGCAGATACCGCCGCCCGCACGCTGGTGGCGCCTGCCGAGATGCCGGTCGGCTTACTGACCAGCCTGCTCGGCGCGCCGTGGTTTTTATGGCTTATTTTTCGCCAGCGGAGTGCGCTCTATGGATAACGGTTTTATTGCCCACCAGGTGCAATTTACGGTCGGCCAGCGGCGGCTGGTGGATGATATCTCCCTTACGCTGCCGCCTGGCGAAATGGTGGCGCTGATTGGCCCGAATGGCGCGGGTAAATCGACGCTGCTGCGCCTGCTGACCGGGTTTCTTACGCCGTCGCGCGGCGTCTGTTCCCTGGCGGGGAAATCCCTTGCCGCCTGGCCTTCACAGGCGCTATCGCGCTACCGGGCGGTGATGCTGCAACATCACGCCCTCGGTGTGGAGTGGGCCGCGGAGTCGGTGGTGGCGATGGGGCGCGCACCGTGGGGAGAGAGGCATGCGTGCGATATCGTGCGTAAAGTGATGCGTTTAACCGGCTGCGAAACGCTGATTGGGCGCCGCTTCTCGACCTTGTCCGGTGGCGAGCAGCAGCGGGTGCAGCTGGCGCGTAGTCTGGCGCAGCTCTGGCGCAACGGCGCGCCGGAGGGGTGGCTGTTTCTGGATGAGCCGACTTCGGCGCTCGATCTCTACCATCAGCAGCAGTTGCTGCGCTTGCTTAAATCCCTGACGCAGCGTGCCCGGCTGCATGTCTGCGTGGTGCTGCACGATTTGAACCTCGCGGCGCTGTGGGCCGATCGCATTGTGCTGTTGCATAAGGGGAAATTGGTGGTGGAGGGGACGCCGCAGCAGGTGCTGCAACCGGAGGTTATCGCCAGGTGGTATGGCGCGCAGGTGCATGTGGCGACGCATCCGGACGGGCAGACGCCGCAGGTGTTTCTCTGTGTGTAGGGGGGCGGCTGAAACAAGCGGTACGCATCATCCGGCAATGGGGTTGGCTCGGTCGAATGGTTTCCGTAGGCCGGATAAGCGTTTACGCGCCATCCGGCAATGGGAGTTTCATGCGGCACTGATGGAAGGGTTCCGTTCACCATGCGCTGGGGAGTTTCATTTACCTCTTATGCGGTGAACGGGATAAGGGAAGCGGCCGCGCTCCCCTTATCAATCCCCGCGGCCCCGCGAGGAAATCGGTGCTGCGCACTGCGCTCACCTCCCGCGTGCCTGACCGCGGCCGGCTCGACTCGACATCCTGTCTCGGTTCGCCTCTGTCCGCCATCCATGGCGTCCAGACCTTGTCATTCACGCTTCGGTTCGCCGATTTCAGCGGGGACACAACCCCATCGCTGCCATATCGCAAAAAAAAGCAACGCTGGTGTCGCTGTAGGCTCGTTTTGGTAGGCCGGATAAGGCGTAGCCGCCATCCGGCAATGGTGCGGAGGGGATAATGCCGGATGGCGCTTATCCGGCCTACGGTTTGTTTCTCAACAATTACGCCTCGGCGGGGGCATGTTGCCACCACATTTTGTGCAGGTCGTAATACTTATCGCCCGGTTCGGGGTATTTGTCCCACGGCTTGTCGATGATGTAATGGATATTCTTCACCTGCGAGAGATCCCACATCTGCGGGTGCTGTTTCGGCAGGGTTTTCAGGGCGTTATATCCATAATGCAGCGGCAGCCAGCGGTCGTGGAACACCTCGTTGAGGAAGTCCTGCTCGGCGAAAACCCACTCGGCGATATCCTCTTTTGCCGCCAGCTTTGCCATCATCGCGTCGTAAACATCGCGATCCGGCGTCAGCACCAGAAAACCGCCGTTCAGGTAGTTATCGACCGAGGTGGGCGGTGCTGCGTTCATCTGCGCATCCTCAACCCAGCTGTAGTAGCAGTTATCCGGCTGCCAGCTGTCGGGATAGGTAGCAATATGGTTCGGATTGCAGCGGCAGGCGTGGCAGGCAGCAAGCGTCCCTTTGGCGAGCGGCAGTTCGAACACCTCATCCATGTTCTGTACCACCAGCATATCGGCATCAAGAAACGCGACGCGCTGATACTCCGTCAGCGTCCAGACTGCCAGTTTGCTCCACACCTCAGCGAAACGGGCGTTGGCGTAGCGATGGGCAAGGGCAGGATTCGGGCCGACGATCGGCACTTCGCGCACTTCACACCCCTGCGCCTGCAACTGCTGGCGCGTGGCGGCGTCGATAGTCTCCGTCACCATCACCACCAGCGGCCACGGCGAACCGCTGTCGCGCAGCGACTGCTGCAATGCTTCCACGCCGGGAAGGTAGCCCGGCTGCGTTAACAGCGTGACCCAGGCAAACGCGGCGCTCATGACAGCACCTCTGCCATAAAGCGGTTCATAAACTTCCCGTCCGGATCGAAGCGGCGGCGCACGGCTTTAAACGCCTCAAACTGCGGATAGAGCGCCGGCCAGTTGTAGAGCGACGGGTCAAAATATTTGCCCCAGTGTGGTCTGCCGCCCTCTTCGGCGAGCAGCTGTTCTGCGGCGCGTAAAAAAGCCGTTCCCTCTGCGGAGAGCGATCCATCTTCAGCGTAGTAGACGACAAAACCGAAGAAGCAGGTCGGTTCCCCGCCGGCCGGGCTAAGCCAGGCGCTGGAGGCCCCGGTGCAGCGCAAAATAATCGGGTAGTGCATATGCGGCTGTGACTCGCTGTGCCACGCTTTCATGCGCGCAATCACTGCCGCAACGCGCGACATCGGAATGCCGATCTCAATATTGATCTGCGGGGTGGCGATGCCGCGACAGAAGACCTGGTAGATATCGCCGATCACATCCGTGAAATCTTTAAAGCGCGTAACGGTGCGAAACGGTTTGCCATTCTCATCGACAATGCGGGTGTCATCGCGCATCTGCGCGAGGGTTTTATCCACCGTGGCGTTCATCTGCTCATCGGTCTCTTCCATTTCGACCAGCTCGCCGTGGTTATCACGCCACAGCGCCTGCTCCTCGGCGGTGGCTTCGCGCGCGTTCCAGGTGTGAACCTTGTTCTCATCCGGGAACCACCACGCTTTGCTGAAGGTCCACTCGTCGTTCCAGGCGATCAGATCTTCCGCCAGGTTATCGGCGTTGCCCGCGCTCTTAAAGCAGGTATAGAGCGTGGAAGGGCGGGTGCGCAGCGTCACGGCGGTGATCACGCCGAGGGTGCCGAGCGCCTGCTGTGCGGCGTCAAAGGCCGCATCGTCCCGCTCAATATCGTGCGCTTCACCGTGGGCATCAATCAGGCGAATGGCGAGCGCTTCGTCAGCCAGCGAGCTCTGCCCCATGCCCTGGCCGTGGGTGCCGGTCGACACTGCGCCCGCAAGGGTTTGTGAATCGATCACCCCCGGCGAGGCGTGCAGCATGCGGTCCATGCTGGTGAGGGTCTCAAACACCTCATGCAGCACGGTTCCGGCGGCAAAGGTGACGCTCTCGTCGGTCACTGCCAGCACGCCGCGCAGGCGCGAGAGGTCAATCAGCGTATCGCCCGGCTCGCTTAATTTCAGCATTCTGCCCGGCGACATGCGGCTGCCCATCACGCGGATTCGCCCCTTTGCAGCAGCAATGATCTGCTGCAACTGCGCTTCGTTTTCCGGTGTTTCAACAGCCTGAGCGGGCGCCAGCGTGGCGTTTTTCGCCCAGTTTACAACGACATTTTCATCAGAGGTTTGCTGTGGCAGGCGAGGTGGAAAAAGAGCCTGTAGCGTTGTCATTGGCATATCCTTGCGCAATATTTTTGTAATGATTTATCAAGCGTAGCTCATCATGTAAAAGTGTGACGTGAGTCGCTTCTTTTCGTGCGATCTGGCCATCCTGAAGCTACTGATCGACACAATTTTGTGGATCGCCGTTGATAAACGACCGCACGTTTTCCACCGTGGTGGCGAGAATGCGCCCGCGCGCATCGACGGATGCCCAGGCGATATGCGGCGTGATAATGCAGTTTTTCGCCTTCAGCAGCGGGTTATCTGCACCAGGTGGTTCGCTGCTCAGCACATCCACCGCTGCCCCGGCAATGCGCCCTTCATTAAGGGCGGCAGCGAGATCCGCTTCGTTAATCAGATCCCCGCGCGAGGCGTTCAGCAGCAGCGCGCTGCGCTTCATCTTCGCCAGCGCCTCGCGGTTGATCATCCCTTTGGTTTGCGGCGTCAGCGGGCAGTGCAGGCTGATAACATCCGCTTCGGCGTAGAGGGTGTCGAGATCGACATAGCGCAGTTGCGCGCTCTCCGGCAGCGGGCGCGAACGGGCAGAGTGGGCGAGTACCGTCATGCCCATCGCCTGGGCGATGGCACCAAACGCCTGGCCGATGCGGCCATAACCGATAATGCCGACGCGTTTTCCCGCCAGCTCGACCATCGGTTGCAGCCAGTAACACCAGCTTTCTGATTTGCTCCAGCCGCCAGCGTGCACATCGGCGTCGTGTTCACCGACGCGGTTGCAGAGCGCCAGCAGCAGCGCGGTGGTAAATTGCGCCACCGTCGCGGTGCCGTAGGTTGGCACATTGGTAACGACAATTTGCCGGGCGCGGGCGGCCGCAAGATCGATAATGTTGTAGCCGGTGGCGGTGACGGCGATACATTTCAGTTGCGGGCAGTGGGCGAGCAGATCCTCGCTAAACGCCACTTTATTGGTAATGGCGATATCCGCGTCGCGCAGGCGCTGCGCGGCTTTATCGGCCGGGGTGGTGTCATAAACCGTGACTTCGCCCAGCGCATGCAGCGGATCCCAGCTGAGATCGCCGGGGTTCAGCAGACCGCCATCCAGCACAACTATTTTCATTTTTTCCCCATTCGGTCATGAAAGTGTCGCAATAAAAAAGCCGGACCCTATCGTCCGGCATTCGCACACAAGAAGCAAATTGCAATCAATCACTTAATAGCGTTATCACGCCTGCAAGGGCATATTTTACCGCTTGCTCAATCACCTCTGTGGTGTCGCCTTCGAAGAGGCATTTAACGGTGACCGGCTCGCTATCCGGCAGGCCCCAGCCAAACCACACGGTGCCTGCGGGGGTGCCATCTTCGCCGCCATCGGGGCCGGTGTAGCCGGTCACGGCAATGCTGACCGGCTCGTGGCTGGCGTCGCAGGCACCTTGCGCCATTTCAAAAGCCGTCTGCTGGCTTACCGCCGTCCAGCGCGCCAGCGTCTCTTTTTTCACCTGCAACAGCGTCTGTTTTGCTTCATCGGTAAAGGTGATAAACCCGCTGCCGTAAAACTCCGGCGTGCTTTCGCAGGCGCAGAGGGCGGTGGCGATCTGCCCGCCGGTGCAGGATTCGGCGGTGGTGACGCGCAGTTTTTTATCGCATAACAGCGTGCCGAGCCTGTCGGCCAGATCGCTAATCTCAAGTTTTAATAGCGGCGCGACGCGCTCGCTTTGTAACGCGGTGGTGGTTTCGCTCTTCATATCTCTCCCTTCCATCCGAAAGAAAATTCTGCCTGGCAAAAGTATAGCAGCGCACTTTTAAGGCGAATTTTTCGGAATGATCGAGATATGACCATTGCGCTCGAGAATGGCGAACTTAATCTCTGCGAGGTCGACAATGCCCTGGTTATTGCGCGCCGAGAGCATAATATCGGCGCGGGAGATATCCGCTTCGCGCATCTTCTCTGGCAGCATTTCACCGTTCTCGACCAGCACCACCGGCGTGCCATCGATAAAATTTTCTGCCCCTTTCACGTACTTCTTCAGCTTGCCAAACAGAATATCCACCACCACCAGCGTGATGATGGTCAGCGCCGCGCCGGTGACGGAGAAGTCGTTGCCGAGCAGCGCCTGCTGCGTCGCTTCACTGATGATCAGCAGCAAAATGAGATCGAAAGAGGTCATCTGCAACAAGGCTCGCCGACCGGCGATTTTGAATACCACCATTAACACCAGATAGATCGCTACCGCGCGTAACACCATATCCATCGCCGTCTCCTCAGGGCCAGATAAACTGTTTCACCGCCAGCTGGGTGGTGTCATTTAACGAAAGTCGCAATTCGCTGCTGCCAGGGGTTTGCGGCGTCAGCCCGAGCCAGACGGTGAAGGGTTGATTGGGATGAGGACGGGCATACTCCAGCACCAGTTCGCCGTTCTGGCTGGTCATCTTTTCCGGCTGCGGTTGCAGGGTGCGGATCTCAAAATCCTGCATAAAGTTGCCGCCGAGGATAAAAACGGTGCGGCGTTCGTTCGAGGCGTGGGCGGTGAGTTGCATATCGATATCGCTTTGCAGGCGGGCGTAGCGGTCATACTGCACCGTCAGTTTGCCATCAATGCTATGGGCGCTTCGCGCGCTGAGCCACCCCTGGGAAAAGAGGCCGAGCAGCCCGGCGATCACTACCGCAAACAATATTACGGAGCCAATGCGCTGCACCTTTGTTTCAACATGCAGCCAGAACGGGCTGTCAGCCACCGGATAGCGGTGCGACTTCTTCTCCATCTCTCCTCCACGGCGTCGGTGGAAACCACGTAAAGAGAGTGTAGATGAGGCGGGGGGAAAGGGGGGTACAGGCCGAAGCCGCTGAAACCGCGTAGGCCGGATAAGCGTAGCGCCATCCGGCAATGGGGGTGGCACTCATGCCTGATGGGTGGAAGGGTTCCGTTCACCAGGGATTGAGGAGTTTCATTAACCCCTTATGCGGTGAACGGGACAAGGGAAGCGGCCGCGCTCCCCTTGTCAATCCCCGC